>SMXS01000074.1 GCA_004356955.1 Alphaproteobacteria bacterium
GGGTCGCAAGGTCGAGCGCGGCGGTCAGGCCGCCCGTTTTGTCCAGCTTGATGTTGATGGCCTGGTACTTTTGTGCCAATACGGCCAAGTCTTCATCCACATGGCAGCTTTCATCGGCGCAAAGGGGGATGGGGCTATCAAACCCAATCAGCGCATCGTCGTCGCCCGCCGGCAAGGGCTGCTCGATCATCTCGACCTGCAAGCCCGCCAGCGGTGCCAACATGTCTGTCAGCGAACCGGCGGTGAAGGCCTCATTGGCGTCGACCACCAGCCGCGCCTGGGGTGCAGCCGCCCGCACCGCGCGTACGCGCGTCAGGTCATCGTCATCACCGGCCAGCTTCAGTTTCAACAAGGGCAGATGGGCGGCAGCCTCGGCTGCCTTTGATACTTTGTCCGGACTATCAACACTCAGAGTAAAAGCCGTCGTCAATGGATGGAGTGCATTTAGACCCAACAATTCCCAGGCTGGTTGACCCGCTTGTTTTGCCGCCAGGTCCCACAGCGCACAATCGAGCGCATTGCGCGCCGATCCTGGCGGCAGAAGCGTCGCAAGTTCCTCAATTGACACGCCTTTTTCAATATCTACTCGGATATTTTCCAATTGGTCGCGGCACGATTTGACGTCTTCCCCATAGTGGATGATCGGCCCCGCTTCGCCCCGGCCAACATGGTCGCCGTCTTGCACTGTGACAACCAGCACATCTGTTTCGGTGGCCTCGCGCCGGGCGATGCGGAACACACCACGGACGGGCCATTTTTCTATGTCGATCGACATTTCCATCAAGGTGATTTGGGACTCTCTTAGTGCTGGACGTCTCTAGCTTCGCGTATCACTATACCCGCCCAAACATTCAGGAGAAGACACATGTCACAGCCACAGGCTGCAAACGAGACTGAAAGCGAAATTCTATACGACGTTTCCGAACACATCGCGACGATCACCCTTAATGCACCGCACCGCATGAACACCATTTCTGGTGTCATGCTGGACCAGCTCTCCAAGAAGCTGCTTGAAGCCGACAATGACAAGGATGTCCGCTGCATCGTCCTGACCGGTGCCGGGCGCGCCTTTTGTGCCGGGCTGGACCTGAGCCAGGCCAGCAAGGGCAGCACCGGCATGGGGTCCGCCAATGCGGCGGTTTCCGTGACGCTCGACGTGCGCACCACCCCGCCAACGGTTATGCACAATCTCGACACGCCCGTCATTTGTGCGCTGAACGGTGGCGCGGCTGGTTACGGCATGGATCTGGCCCTGGGTGCCGACATTCGCTTTATGGGTGAAAGCGGCAAATTGGCCGCAGCCTTCACCAAGCGTGGTCTGTTGCCCGAATCTGGTGGTACCTGGATTTTGCCGCGCCTGTTGGGTTGGGCAAAAGCGTCCGAAGTCATTTTCTCGGGCCGCACACTCAGTGCACAGGAATGCCTGGAATTGGGCCTGACAAACCACGTTGTCCCCGATGACGAAATCCAGTCAGCCGCGCGCGATCTGGCGCTGGAAATTGCGTCGAATGCCCCCCTTGCAACGGCTGCAGCCAAGCGCATGATGCGCATTGGCCTGCAGGAAACATTCGATGATCACGTCCATCATGTTTATCTGCAGCTGCTGCCGTTAATGCGCACCGAAGACTTCGCTGAAGGCATCACAGCCTACATGGAAAAGCGTGAGCCAGAGTTTCACGGGAAGTAAGCTTTGCTCACATATGTGTTGAAGAAGGGGTGCTTTGCGGCACCCCTTTTTTTGGTGCGTTCAACAAAATCCGGTTCGTGCTGAGTGATTTGGCCTGACAGGACAAATTGTATCGAAGTATGAAGCGGATGGGCCGACGTACTTCGATACAAATTGCCTGCGTCAAGAAGCAGTCAATTCACTCAGTACGAACGGACTATTGTGGTGGGACTAGTCTATTCTGCCGCAACCGCCGCCGCGTCTTCGACCTGTACCAGTTCCAGATAGCTTTCCCTAAAATACACAAAGGCCACGTCGCCGCCCTTGGGAAAGGCTTGGCGGGTCACTGATTCTGTGTGAGCCATGTTGGGGCTGCCCAGGCGATAATGGGAATAGCCGGCTTCTTTGAAGATATCGTCGGTCCAACGCGGCTCCAACGATGTGCCCTCCACCGGTGTGATCAGGGCAATGGTGATACCGGGGTCTTCGCGGGTCAGTAAATGCGCCGTGGCATAGCCGTAAAAATCCTCCGTGCCTGCCGGGCTCAGGCCAAATTCGGCCTCGAAGTCTGCCAGGGTTGCGTCCAATTCGTCGGGGTCGGTACAGATATAGACTATGTGGTTTGCCGCAATTGTGGGCAACGTGGCGCATAATTCATAGCGCTGCTTGTCGGGGCCCATATAGATGACACGGTCCGCGTCTCCGGCCAAAAAGGCAGCTTCATGGTCCGGGTTACCAATATGGCTGATCAGGCCTTTGTCTTTTAACGTCTGATAAATACCCACGGGGTCGGCATGGCTCATGCGGAAAAAAGTGTCGCCAATACGCGGCATATCAGTTTTGGGGCGCTCGCCTGCGGTAAACGACGTAAACGTATCCTTCTCGACATAGTCGGCGTCGTCCTGGTTGCCGCGAGACCAGATGAATTGTCGGCCAAGACCTTCATACATGTTTTCAATAAGCGGTTTGAAACCGAACAGGTCCAGAAACTGCAGCGTATCCGCCAAATCACCCTCTTTGGGGTGATCGGCATAGGCTGTGCCCTCTGGCGGCATGTCTTCCATCAGGGTTGTGCCGTAATGTGCGATTGAAGGTGTTCCCATAGTCCTGTTCCCCTATTCCTTCCCTATTCCTGTAGCCTGCAGGCTAACCCTGTTGTAGCGTGACATGCAACAGTGACTTTTATTCAGGGAGAATGCCATGTTCTCGATGGTCCAGACCCATCACGGCATCAGCTGCAGCGACATTGAACAGACCAAAAAGGTGTTGCGCACGATTGGTTTCACAGAATTTCAGCCCGGTGCACCAGAACCGCTGATTTACACAAATGTGCCCGACAACCCCATTGGCCAGGTTACCGCGCCGATATTGGGGGATGAATATCACACCCATTATGTCGAGAACCCGGACACCGGACAGCAAATTGACCTGATCGAAATCCAACCCGCTGCCTTGGTGCCACGACCCTGTGTCGCGCCTGCCCAGGGCGATTTGGTCATCGGCATCCCGGTTGATGACCCCTGGGCAGCGTTTGAGGCCATGCAGGCCGCAGACCCCGATTGCGCCTATTCAGAACCCGTTGAGGTGCCAGAGGAAAATGGCATCCGGTTTATCTGGCGCGATGGTCAGCATTCAATTTTGACCCGCAATCCAGAGCCCTTCGCGATCCTGCATTATTCGACAGAAGACTTCCCCAAAGCCCGCCGATTTTATGAAGAAGTGCTGCAGGTGCCGGTCACACCGCTGGAGGACAGAGGCGACGGGGTCGACCGTTACCAGATGCAGGGCATCAAGGGCCGCATGGATATTGAAGTGCGCGCCGACACCAAGCGGCTGGACCTGCGCGCCTGGGGCAAGCATTACCCATCGGCCAACCACTTTCGGCTGGTTGAGCGCGATATTGCCCACATTGAAAAGGCGATTGTCGAGACCGGACTGGGTGGTTACGTGATCCCGCCCTTTGGTGGCTTCGTCTTCATCCACGGGCCAACGTCCGAGACCATCGAGATGTTCGACAAAAGCTTCAACCCCATGGCCATGGCCGGGGATGGGGCCGGGAATGATTCACAAGCCGCTGAGTAAATCCCCCTACAATTATTGTCATACCGGGCCGGGCAAAGCCCGATCAGACCCGGTATCCAGTACTTGAAGAGTGGGGAATTAAAGGGACACAATACTTAATTATTGAGGCGGTTCGTTACTGCATCACGCTTTCTCAAAATAATGAAGTATTGTGTCCCTTTAATTTAAGCTTCCCGACTATCCATAAAATCCAGCGGCAGGGATAAGTGCCGGTCAAAGATCATGTCGCGGTGTTCAATCAGAATGGGGTGAGCGGACGCTTGTACAACCGGGCCAATATTGCCATATGCGTCGCGCATAGGACCGGTGATGGGGTTTTTGTCCTCAGGCATTGGCACCAGCATTTGGGAAAACGCAGCCCAATAGATGTCCGCAGCGGTTAAGCTGTCACCGACCATATAGGGGCTGCCTGCGGCCTTTTGTGCTTCCAGGATATCCCGCAAATAATCCAGAATCTGGACCACGCGCCCGGGCGCATCATCATAGGGGTTGGTCGTGCGGCCATAACGGGCGCGCAGCATCTTCATGGAATCGCCGCCAATGTCTTCGGGTGCCTCGACAGGGGGGAACAGCATGATGCGACGGCACCAGCCAAAGCCCCATTCTCCACAAATTTCGTTCGAAATACCAAAGACTTGGGCCCGCAAGGCCGGGTCTTTGGGCGCCAAGGACGGCGTTGGAGCCAGCCGTTCAGCCTGATCGAGAATTTCGGCCCAGCCCGTGCGGGGTGGCTCGTTTTCCCACACCGCCACGGGGGCATTGCCATGGCCGGTCCAGTCGACAAGGTCCGGGTTTTCGCCCCCGCCATATTGGGCGACCGGGACAAAGGGAATGTCTTTGACCTGCAGGATATATTTGGCGCTTTCGCTCCACGGCCCGCAGACATTGATGGTCAGCGCCAGGCGCATGCCATCCAACTTGCGGGCGTCCGCCGCTTCTACATAATCCATTCCCGTTCCCCCAATCAGAGCCTACAGACCGCCACTGATGGTCAAGATCTGACCAGTGACCCAGTTTGATGCCTCGGACGCCAGATAAATGGCGGCCGGGGCCATGTCTTCCTCAGTCCCCATGCGGCCCATGGGGATTTTCATCTGCTCGGCGACCATGGGCATCATTTCCATGGTCAGGCCTGTGGCTTCCAGGAACACTTCGGTCGGCACGGGACCGGGCGCGATGGCATTGACGCGGATCTTGGGCGCCAGTTCTTTGGCCAAGGTTTTGGTCAGCGCGTGCACGCCAGCCTTGGCAGCGGCGTATGGGCCATTGGTGGGTGAAGGGTTGAAGGCTTCGATACTTGAGATGTTGATGATCGAAGAGCCTTCGTCCATGCGCTTGGCAGCCGCCACGGCACCCGCCCAAACTGCCTTGAGGTTCAGGCCAGCCTGGTAGTCCCACTGAGACTCTGGCACATCAACGAGGTTGCGCATGGTGCGGTCATCGGCACCACCGGCATTGTTGACCCAGATGGACAGCTTGCCCATTTCCTTGACGGTCTGTTCCGCCAGGTTTTCGATCTGGTCCATGTCCATCATGTCTGTGGTGATGCCCAGGCCGCGCCGACCCAGGGCCTTCACTTCTTCGGCGACCGCTTCAATTTCTTCCGTTCGGCGGGCGGCCAAGACGATGTCTGCGCCGGCCTCGGCCAGACCCA
>SMXS01000075.1 GCA_004356955.1 Alphaproteobacteria bacterium
GGAATTTATCTACTTCGCACCCGGCGCGGTGCGCATCGCCGAAAAGTCGTCAGCTCCCGTTAAAAACCGTGCGCATACGATCGAGACGCAAATTGATCTTACCGGCAATGAAGAAGGCGTCATTGTTGCCGTTGGTGGCATGACCGGCGGGTACTCCATGTTCATCAAGGACAACAAAGTGTACTACGATTACAACTTCCTTGATGGCGTGCACTATGTGCTCGAATCCCCGCCACTTCCCAGTGGCCGAACGGATATACGGTTCAATTTCATCAAGACCCAGCCGTTTGGCGGAACCGGCGAACTCTTCATCAATGGCGAAAAAGTGGATGAGGTTGAAATGCCACAGATGCATATCAGCACCTATTCATTGGCCGAGACATTTGATGTTGGGATGGATACGGGGACACAGGTATCCAGGATGTATGATGGCATTTTCGAGTTCAGCGGCCAACTTGATCGCGTAATCTTCACCGTGTCCCAAGAAAACGTTGTGCCGCCACGTGGATTGCCTGCGGCGTACTACTAAAAGATAGACAAACATTTATAGGCAAGGTGTGCGTCAGATTGATACCAACCGGGCGCACACCACAATGCGATTCCCTAATGTCTGCTTATGGCTAGAAGCGGACCTTAGCCGTTCACCGGGTGAATGACATGACTAGAGAGTCTGAAACTGATATTTTCCCTTGATGAGCCAAGTTGAATTTTATATAGAACCGGCACAAATCAGCGAGTTTGAAGTTTTGAGCAACATCGAAAAGTCTGCAAGGTCGCGCTACAGCAGCCTGCAGGGATTTGATCATGTTGTGAATAGCCCCCCAATCGAAGTCGAACGTTTTAGCGTAGGTACATCTTTCGTAGCGCATAGTTGCGATAGCATCGTCGGCTTCGTACTGACGGTGCCGTTGGACGGCATGCTGTACATCGCCAATATTTCCGTAATGCCAAAGGTTTCAGGTCACGGCGTCGGAGGTATGTTACTTGTCGAAGCCCAAGCACTTGCCTCTAGACTTGACCTGCCTGCCTTGGTCCTGACTACATTCAAAGTACCGCCATGGAATGGCCCTTGGTTTCGTTCACAAGGATACAAGCCCATACCAGAGCAGGAAATTGGGCGTGAACTCAGGTCCATAATGGTGAGGCAGGCTAGTCAGGCCCCCGGGTCCAATCCCCAAGAGCGACAAACTTTATGGAAACCCCTTAATCGCTAGAGAGCTTGAAGGGTGTTGAATTTCTTAGGTCTGCTTATGGCTAAAAGCAGACCTAACCAATCCATGTCCAGTTTCGCAAAATATTTTTCAGTATTTTCTAACTGTTCGTCCGAAACCGGGATGGATAGCGGGGGTGTTTCGCTTCAGTGCCAGGGGGTAGGGGTCAGCGCGGTGCTGATTACTGATTGCGGCGGTTTTAAGGGGTCCGCTGGTCCATCGCACACAGTACATGGCCTCAGCACCCAAGTACTGAACCTACACTGGCGGAGCAGGCCCAACTGACGCCATCAAACGGCTAGTAACTCTGCTTTTCCGGTATCACGCCTCGCACGCCGCCTCTAGGGTCCTCCATATCACCTGCTCTGCGTGGAATGAGGTGTACGTGGCAATGGTCCACAGTCTGGCCAGCTTCGATACCGTCGTTGATGCCAACGTTGAAGGATGTAACGCTCGAGACATTGTCACGGATCACTGTTTGCCGTTCTTGAAGCAACTGATTGATGGCGCTTAGTCCGCGCTGACCAGTTCATCAATGTGATAGGCGTTGGCGCGCACGTCATCCACCAGCAAGGGCAGCTTGATATAGTCTCCTTTCAGGAAGATCGGCATCTGGTCCAGGAAAGTCGAGCTGTTGAACCAGCCATCCTGGCCACTAATCAGGACGAAGTAATTGGCATTGGGATCCGACAGGTCCGTCACAAATCGGGCGGTTGCACCGGCGCGGGGCATGAAGCCGTCACCAGCCGGGTTAAAGGCAGACTTTGCTATTGTTTGTGAGCTACCCCCGATGGGTTTGTTGCCAAATTTATATTGGTTGCCCACAAGCGGGATCGCTGAGAATGGGTGCGTAAGCTCTAATCGGTGGACGCTGCCCCAGTCTTTCAATTTTCCTATTTTATCTGCCGCGTGGTTCAGGCCGCTTTTTAGCGCTGCGGCAATGGCGGATTGGTCCCCGCTTTCCAGGTCCGACAACAACCGGAATTCGCCGCCAACGACTTTGGTGATGCCGCCGGTGTCGATATCGCCAAAAATGTCAGCATAATAGGCGGTAACAAATCCCTTGCGGACCAATTCATAGGCCATCGCCCCGCGAGACCAGCTGTGATAGTACCCATCCCACTGTTTAACGAGATCAAACACCTTTCGTTCTTTTGAAGTCGCACCATTTACGAGATCCAGCTCAACGATCTTGGCAACAAAGGCATCCCGCAGTTTTACGGACGAGCCCATATAGACGTCCTGCTGGATCGCCTTGAGGTCTGCCAGATCAATGGTTCCTTTTTCTGCCATGAGCGTGTTGAACCGGTTAATCCGGTCGTTGGAGGAAAAGAACAGGCCAACAGGCACATCACCCTCTGGTGGCTTGTTATTGGATGAGGCGACATAGCCGATGGACGGATTGTGGAATACCGGTAGTTCGGTCGCGTTTACAAAACTTTGCCAATAGGGCTCGACGTCCTCGGGTTTGCGAATGATGTCTGGGGGTGGCCCCTGGGGTCGTCGTGGTACGGATACCGCCTGGACCTGGCCAATATTACCGTCTTTGTCTGCATAGAGCATATTCATACCCGCAACAGCATAGGTAGAAAATGCGGCCCGAAATTCGCTGAATGATTTGGCGCGATTGGCGGCCAACATGGCGCTGGTTTCGTCACTGGGCATGTGACCGACCCAGCGTAGGGCTATGTCTGGGATGTCTTGATTTTCGAGCAAGAATATATCGGAAATGATGGGGCCATATTCAGTGTCTCGGATTTCAACATCAACTTGCTTGGAAGATCCAACCTGAATCGTCACGGTGCGGGTTGTTATTTCCTCGGGCGCCAGATCGGAAACATCATAAAAACTGCTCGACGCAGCATAGAGATTAGTGCCACCCCAGGCGGCATTCGGGTTTCGACCGAGGGCAAAGAAGGGCATCCCCGTCGGCATAATGCCAATGACGTGGTAGGACGGCGACTTCAGACCAACAATCAGCCACAGATTAGGTGCCAGATACCCAACATGCGGGTCCGCTGCAAAGAGTGCGGCATTGCCTTTGGTTCGGCTGGGCCCGATGGCCATCGCGTTGCTGCCGGAATATCGATAGCCGCCAATGACTTCGTCAAATTCGTCGAGTTCCATACCATCAAAGGTCGTTTGCGCGGCGCTGCCAACATCGAGCAGTTGAGCCCATATTTCGGGCCAGTCATCACGTTCACGAAACTTCAGCAGAGTCATCCAGATGGTCCAATTGGCATCTGAACCAGCGAGGCGCTGTATGCGCAACAAGTCTGCAACATCCCACGGTTCCGGGGACAGTTTCAGGACACTGAATTCCTGCGGTAATTTCTTGGTTGTGGAAATATAGTGATTGATCCCGGCAACAAATGATTCCAGCCATTCCCTCGTGTGGGGAGGCAAATTGGCCTCTATTTCAGGGATGGCCCGGTCGAAGTCCAGCGTGAGTATAGCCGTATCGACGCCAAGGGATCGTTTGCCAATAATTTCCGACATGCGGCCCTGGGATATACGCCTGCCCAATTCCATGAACCCAAGCCGCAGATGCGCCTGAACAAGACCCAGCGTAAAGGCGGCGTCGGCATCATATTCAGCCTCGATAAAGGGTATTTGGTGCTTGTCCCAATAGACGGTTGTCTTGCCTTTGAGTGGCAGATTTTCGGTCGGAAACGCTGCCAGGCGATCATCGAGCGATGACGATGGTGGCAGCGGCTTCAAAAAGGAACATGCAGAAACAGCACTGCACAGAATGACGAGAACAAATAGGCGAAATAGCTTCATCTGACACCCCCGGATACAAACTCAACCAAGGGTGCAGACTAGCGCAGGACACACAACATCGCCAGTGTCGATGCGGATTAGTACCGGTAGTGATCGGGCTTAAACGGACCGGCCTGGGGGACATTGATGTAGGCGGCCTGTTGTTCGGACAGTTCGATCAGCTTGACGCCCAGACGGTCGAGGTGCAGGCGTAAATCTTTTCCGGGTAAATCTGGTCATACTCTTCACTCCATCTGTTCTCAAATGATAAAGTGTTGCATTGACCGGTTGAGATCGCCGCTAAAAGCGGACCTTAGCTTTAACGTCTGCTTATGGCTAGAAGCAGACCTCGGCTGTTAAGTCTGTTTGTGACCCAAAGTGGGCATAAAAATGGCCCGTACCCCAAAAGATACGGACCATACGGTTTAGACTGGGGCGAAAAGCTTAGTTTCCGCCAATATTGCGCAAGATAGTCCTCGAAAGAACACTGATGCCTTGGTCTTGGTTCCAGGCAACAAATGCTTGCCACTCTGCGGTGGCGTTCATTTTGGCGTTCGCCGCTTCCATTTCAGCCAGGCTGGCATATTCGATCACAACATAGACGGTATTGGTTTGGTCTCCAGCGATTTCAGCCAGCAGGATTTGCTGTTCGCCGGGCAGGCCCATTGAGGTGGCCAGCGCCCCGATTTTTTGTACTTCGGCGACAAAAGCGGGCCCATGGTTGTTCACGTCAACGGCGAAAACGTTCGAGATGCCGCCCGCCGATTGTGCTGAACCAGGTGATGTGAACCCGACAAAAGCCGCAAGGGTCACGATCATTGTAAAAAACAAATTTCTCATTAGTCCCTCCAAAAAATACCCCCATCGGCGGACCGAGCCCTCCCCGACCGCTACTATGAGGGGAGGGGTATGTTAGGTAATACCCGGTGTAAGAGTCAAATGAGATGAAAAGATAGTGATCCGATACCCTGTTTGGCGTTTGTCCGCCTAACGTCTGCTTATGGCTATAAGCAGACGTTCGTTCGCGCTCGTCTAGCCTGCCAAGTTAGCTTTGTTTTCAGCCCCAAATTGCCGCATCAATCAAGGTAAACCGGCACCGGGAATTACGACGCGCATGGTCTCAATGCGGTTGCTCTTTTTGGTGATACACTCGTCTTCTTCGGTCGCTTCCGACGTACAAATATAGAGTGTCCGCCGGTCTTCCCCGCCCAACACGCAGGCAATGGCCATACGACCCGTGGGGACCCTTTCTGTGATCTCGCCGCCTTCGCGCACTCGCAGGCATTCATTCGTAAAGGGTGAGGCGACCCAGATGGCGCCTTCCGCGTCCATGCAGATGCCGTCGGGGACGATCTCGTCGGGCAGTTGGGCCCATATGCGACGCCCCGAAAGGCTCCCGTCATCCGCAATATCGAAGGCCGTTAGCCGGCTACCAAACGACTCGGCAACAACCAGCAGCTTGCCGTCGGCAGTGATGACGGTGCCATTGGGCATATTTAGTCCGTCGGCCACGATCCGGCTGGCGCCATCTGGTTCCACCAGTATAAGGCAGGCCGTTTTGGGCTCGGCCCCGCCAAACAGGTCGTATCCGAAATTGCCGACATAAGCGCGGCCGCCGGTGTCGACCACCATGTCATTGAGAAGTCCCGGGGCCAGGGCCGACAGGTCGGCATGGTCCACTAGGGTGCCGTCGGCTTCGCGTCGCAACAACTTGTTGTCGGCCATCGATACGATGAGCAAACGCCCATCAGCCAGCCAGCCCAGGCCGGACGGCTTGTTCGGCACGGTACATTCCACCTGGCGTTCTCGCCCCGGGGCGATGCTGTAGACGACATGGCCATACATGTCGGAGAACCAGAAGCGGCCCTCATGCCAGCGTGGCCCCTCCACAAATATCAGCCCGTCACTTATCACTTCTAGCATGATGATGGCTTCCCATTTCAGATGGGGAGAGCCTAGCGCAGAAAACGTCTACGTGCCTAATGTCCGCTTTTGGCTAGTCGCAAAGACCAGCCGATGAATTTACGTGAACTCGTTCTACGGCTACATGGCCTCCCAATTCCCTGATTGTTCGAATGCATGAGCGGCGCGGTAGATGGCAGGTTCATCAAAGTGCTTGGCCACCAGCATCAGGCCAACCGGCAACCCGTCGCGCAAACCACAGGGGATGCTCATGGCCGGATGGTGGGTGAGGTCGGCGGATACTGTGTTGGCAAACATCTCCATGGCGCGATTGACATTCTCGACCACCCCCGCATCGGCGTCGGGCAGGTGCGGCGCCTTGATCGGCAATGTCGGCATGACCAGCAAGTCATAATCTGCCAGAACTGCGTCA
>SMXS01000076.1 GCA_004356955.1 Alphaproteobacteria bacterium
CAGGTTACTTGTTAAGATGGGGATTAGCCCTAGCCAGGCATCAAGAACACTGGCAAGCCTGATCACGATGTGGGTCTACTTGTGGGGGCCAATCAATTGAAAAATACTTAACCAAATATAATCAATCAGTTGAGTAAGGATAATGGCGGAGGGAGCGGGATTCGAACCCGCGAGACGCTTACACGCCTACACGCTTTCCAAGCGTGCGCCTTCAGCCACTCGGCCACCCCTCCGTTGAACTCATGCAATGTCATCGCTGTGCACCCTCAACGAGGGCGCACTATAGTGATTTGCAGGCCGCTTGCAAGACCTGCAACGCCCAGTTTCCATAGGTCTTGCAAATTCATGGGTGATCTTGGCATCCCGGTGCCTCGGGGGTAATGTAAGGCACCTTTGCGGTGGGCAAAGGCCTGTCTTACAGGGCACTTGGCTGATGTATTTTTTGCGGATGATCGCTTGGGCGTTTTTGTTCCTGGCCCTGGCTGGCTGGGGCGCTGAGTGTCTTTATTCCATGGAAGTTGGTGCGTATCGCCTGTTGACCCCTGCCATCATCTGGCAGTCTATGTCGCCCCAGACCCTGGCGGCATTTACCGACAATGGTTCGATTATCCTGCAGGATTTTACCAACGCGATTTTCCTGTTGCGGCCTGTCTGGTTGATGCCGGCGGTTGTCAGCGTCCTGTTATTTTTGGGTGTTCGACGGCGGCGCAAGAAATGGATGTTCCGGGATAATTAGGCGCGTTCCCATGGCCCTGTGGTTTCCCATGGCTTGACATAATGTAAGTACTTACTTACGGTAAGGTATGACTTACCAAGAAGGTACGATTGATTCTGCGTTTGCAGCCCTGGCAGACCCGACGCGCCGGGCTGTGTTTGAGGCCGTCATTGCCGAGGCACAGCCGGTGGGTATGCTGGCGTCGAACTTTACGGTCAGCCGTCCCGCCATCTCGCAACATCTAAAAGTGTTGTCAGACGCAGGCCTGGTAGACCGCCAACGGGTTGGAACGCGAAATATATACTTCGCCCGGCGAGAGGGCCTACAGGCTCTGCGGGATTATCTCAACGGATTTTGGGATCAGGCGCTGGCGTCTTATGAGACAGGTCTGGACAAATGGTTAAAGGAGAACAAGGCATGAGCACGATAATAATAGAACCCGTCGTCAAGCATCTAACGGTCAATTGTTCGCCCGATCTGGCATTCCAGTACTTTACCGAAAATATGGGCGATTGGTGGCCGCTTGAAACCCATGGCCTGTCGAAGGACCGGACGGGGCAGGGCGCCATTGATTGTGTCATGGAAGGCCGCGTTGGCGGCCGTGTTTATGAAGTGGCCCACACGAAAGAAGAATTTGATTGGGGCGTCGTCCTGGTGTGGGAACCTGGCAGCCATGTGCGCTGGACCTGGCACCTGTCGCATCCACCAGAACAATCAACCGAGATAGATGTACGCTTCGAGGACGCAGGAGACGGCACAACAAAAGTTTCCCTGGTGCACGACCATTGGGAAAATTGGACCGAGGACGGTGCCGTTATGCGCGACAACTATAATAATGGATGGGTCACGGTATTTGATGAACGCTTCGCATCGTTTGTCGCTGAACAGGTTTGAAGTAACGCCATCATCCGGTGCGACTTTGGTGGTTTCTTAGTCGTCCATCTTCAAGGCGGCAATAAAGGCCTCTTGCGGGATATCGACTTTGCCGATGGATCGCATGCGCTTTTTACCGGCCTTTTGTTTTTCCAACAATTTGCGTTTGCGGGTCATATCGCCACCATAACATTTGGCCGTCACATCCTTGCGCAGGGCACCAATGGTGGCACGCGCGATGATCTTGCCGCCGATGCCGGCCTGCAAGGCGATCTTGAACAGTTGGCGCGGGATGATTTCTTTGAGTTTCTCGACCATGCCACGACCACGGGCTTCTGCCCTATCCCGGTGGACGATGGTGGCCAGCGCGTCAACTTCTTCGCTGTTTACCAGGATCGACATCTTGACCAGATTGCCTTCAACATAAGAGTCGATGTGATAGTCGAAACTGGCATAGCCCCGCGACACAGATTTCAGGCGATCATAAAAATCGAACACAACTTCGTTGAGCGGGAGGCGGTAGACTACCATGGCGCGATTGCCCGCGTAGGTCAGCTCGATCTGTTGGCCGCGTCGGTCTTCGCACAATTTCAGCACCGCACCCAAATATTCGTCGGGCACCAGAATGGTCGCTTTAATCCACGGTTCTTCCAGGTGGTCGATTTTGACCACGTCTGGCATGTCGGCGGGGTTGTGCATCTCTTTCATCGAGCCATCGTTCATATGGACGCGGTAGATGACGCTTGGCGCCGTCGTGATCAACTCTAAATTGAACTCACGCTCAAGGCGTTCCTGGATGATCTCAAGGTGCAACAGACCCAAAAAGCCGCATCGGAAGCCATAGCCCAGGGCCGCAGAAGTTTCGGCCTCAAACTCGAAGCTGGCGTCGTTAAGCCGAAGCTTGGCCAGGCTTTCGCGCAAATCTTCAAAATCGCTGGCATCGGTGGGGAACAGCCCACAAAAAACAACGGGTTGGTTGGGCTTAAAGCCAGGCAGGGCCTCTGTGGCAGGGTTGCGATAATCGGTGATTGTGTCGCCGACATGGGTGTCGGCCACTTCCTTGATCGCCGCCGTGATAAAGCCCATTTCCCCAGCGTGCAACTCGCCCGTGACTTTGGTTTTGGGCGTAAAAATACCGACGCGTTCGGCGGTATGATTGCTGCCGGTTTCCATCATGGTGATGCGCTGGCCCTTTTTGATAGACCCCTCGACGACCCTCACCAGAATGACCACGCCCAAATAGGCGTCGTACCAACTGTCAACCAGCAAGGCCCTCAAAGGCGTATCATCAGGCACCGGTTTGGGGGCCGGCAAGCGCGCGACGATGGCTTCCAACAGGTCTTCGATACCGACGCCTGTCTTGGCGGACACTTCGATGGCGTCTGATGCATCCAGACCGATGACATCTTCGATTTGTTGGCGTATCCGGTCTGGTTCGGCAGCCGGCAGGTCGATCTTGTTTATAACGGGGACAATTTCATGATCATTATCAATGGCTTGATAAACATTCGCCAAGGTCTGCGCCTCAACCCCCTGTGACGCGTCAACCACCAGGATCGATCCCTCACAGGCGGCCAGGGACCGCGATACTTCATAGGCAAAGTCAACATGGCCTGGTGTGTCCATCAGGTTCAGCTGATAGGTTTCACCATTTTTTGCTGTGTATGTCAGACACACGGTCTGTGCCTTGATGGTGATACCGCGTTCGCGCTCGATATCCATACTGTCGAGCACTTGTTCGGTCATCTCACGATCGGTCAGCCCGCCGCAATACTGGATCAGGCGGTCTGACAGCGTCGACTTGCCATGGTCAATATGGGCGATGACGGCGAAATTACGAATATGGGTTTGGTCGGTCATTGATGCATTAGCCCCGTAGCGCCCCGCCGGTTGCCTTTGTCACGGCAGCGACGACTTTGTCAGACAGGGCATCGATATCTTTGTCGGTTAGCGTATCATTGATGGGTTGTAGGCGCACGCAGATGGCCAGCGATTTTTTGCCGTCTTCCATTCCTTTGCCTTCATATACGTCGAACAGGCTGACGTTACTGATCAGCTTTTTGTCGGCGCTTTTGGCCGCTGACAACAAATCAGCAGCGGCGGTATCCGCATCGACGATGAACGCGAAATCACGCTCGACTGCCTGCAGGTCTGAAACATCGTGCACAGGGCGGGCTGTCTTTTTGCGATCCTTATAGGGAATTGCGTCCAGATAAACTTCAAATGCTGCAACAGGGCCGTCTACATCCATGGCATCCAAAATGCGCGGATGCAGTTCACCAAAGCTGGCGACCACGGTCTTGGGCCCCAGTTTCAACAGGCCTGACCGGCCTGGATGGTACCAATCAGCAGCACCGCGTTCGGCCTTGAGGTTCGCCACAGGGGCACCAATTTCTGCCAACAAAGCCAGGGCGTCCGCTTTGGCCCCCAGCGCGTCGGGGGTATCAGCTTCACCACTCCAATGACGATCATGGTCTGGACCCAGGCGAATGCCTGTGGCAACGGTGGATTGATCAGCAGGTTCTGCGCCTGCAAACTGCGGGCCAACTTCAAACAGGTTGATGGTCTTGAAGCCACGGGCCTGATTGCGCCGCGCTGCATCCAGCAAATTTGGCAACAAATTTGGCCGCATGGTGTCGAGTTCCGAGCTGATGGGGTTCGACAAGATCAACTCTGGCTGGCCACCACCGAACAGATCGGCATATGCCCTGGACGTGAAAGACCATGTGACGGCTTCGTTCATGCCGCGTGCGGCCAGCTTGCGCTTGGCCTTGCGAACCCGGCGCTGCCTGCCGTCGATGGCGGGCAGCACGTTTTCAGCAATGGGGTCCATCGGCACGGCGGGAATGGTGCCATAGCCGTGGATACGGGCGACTTCTTCGACCAGATCAGCCTCGCCATCGATGTCGGTGCGCCAGCTGGGCACCTTGGTGTTGATCACGCCATCCGACAGGGTGCAGGCAAAACCCACAGATTCCAGGATGTCCACCATCCTGTCGGTCGGGATGTCGAGGGCGCAAAGGTCTTTCACCCGCGTTGTGCGCAGGGCTACTTCTTTGTCCCAGGCAGGTACGTCGCCGCCAAGCACAACACTACCTGCATCACCGCCACACATATCGAGGATCAGCCTGGTGGCGTCTTCCATGCCACCCAGCATGTAATTGCTGTCGACGCCGCGTTCAAAGCGATAGCGCGCATCACTTTCGATGCCCAGCGACCGACCGGTCATGGCCGTGCGGATAGGATCGAACAGGGCAGATTCGACCAGCACATTAACCGTGTCTTCGGTGACGCTGGTGCCTAGCCCGCCCATCACACCAGCCAGGCTTTGCACGCCATTGTCGTCTGCGATGACACAGACCTGGTCGTGCAATGTGTATTCTTCTTCATCCAGGGCTGACAGTTTTTCGCCATCTTTGGCCAGACGCAGGGTCAGATCACCAGAAACCTTGTCGGCGTCAAACACATGCAAGGGCCGTGCGCGGTCCAGCGAAATATAATTGGTGACGTCTACCAGCGCCGAGATAGGGCGCAAGCCAACGGCCTGGAGTTGGCGTTGTAGCCAGGCTGGACTGGGGCCGTTTTTGACACCCTTGATCAGGCGCAGCGCAAAGGCAGGGCAGGCGTCAGCACTATCGGCATCAAACGCCATCTTGACTGATACCGGCGTATCGAAGCTGGCTTTGACGGGTGTCTTATCAACAGGTTTCAAGGTGCCAAGACCAGCGGCCGCCAGATCGCGAGCGATACCGCGCACGCCCAGGCAGTCTTGCCGATTGGGCGTGACGGCGATCTCGATCATCGGGTCATCGAGTTCCAGGATTTCGGCGAAGGGCATGCCAATGGGCGCGTCATCCGGCATTTCGATAATGCCGTCATGTTCATCAGACAGGCCCATTTCGCGCTCGGACACCAACATGCCGTTGGACTGAACGCCCCGAATTTCAGTCGGCTTCAACTTCATGCCATTACCCGGAATAGTCATGCCATTGCCAGCAAAGACCGCCTTCATGCCGGTGCGAG
>SMXS01000077.1 GCA_004356955.1 Alphaproteobacteria bacterium
AATCCGATATGGCCCAAAACATGTGCGGGCAGGGACGAGCCACCCGGTTGCCAGCGAAGGCCGATATCACCACAGAAAAGGTCGTCCGGCGCCGCGTCATCCCAGATCCATCGGTGGATGCCGGGCAGGCGTTTGATGGTGGTGCCGTCGGGCATTTTTACGGGCTCAGCTTTGGCGTCTTCGTCGTCCATTTTGTCCAGAAAGGCTGCCGGGTCCTGTTCAATCTGTGCCAATTGTTCCTGCGCCACCTCGGCCCGCATATTATCCGGTGACCAGCCGCGCTCAAGCGCCGTTACGTAGGCGGGCAGGTGTTCAGTTGCTGGGATTACGAGTGTGGTCATTTTACGAACATACAACATGTTACGGAGACGCGTGTACCAGCATCCCTGCCATCACGCACCTCGATACAATTTTCTTCGAAAATCACTCGGCACGAATGGCGTGGAAGGGGAATATGACGAATTGACGCTATACGCCACACCGCTCAACCCGAGTGATCCTGACCGAAGGGAAGGATTGTATCGAGGTGCGGGAAGCGCGCTCCGCTGGAAGTACGGTCCCTACCCAAATACCCGCTTGAAGATCGCATCAACATTTTTCGTGTGGAAGTTCAGGTCGAACAGCTCCTCCAGTTCCTCATCTGACAGAATCACGCCGTCATCGGCTTTCAACAAGCTCAGGAAGTCTGCTTCGCCGCCGGTTTGGGCTGCGTCCCAGACTTGCATGGCATTGCGTTGGACGAATAGATAGCTGTCTTCACGCGACACGCCAGCTTGGGTGAGGGCCAGCAGGACGCGTTGCGAGAACACCAGGCCGCCCAGACGGTCGAGGTTGCGCCGCATCGTTTCGGGATAGACCAGCAGGTTTTCGATCACACCGGTCAGGCGATTGAGGGCAAAGTCCAATGTGACCGTCGCGTCGGGGCCGATGCCGCGCTCGACAGATGAATGCGAGATGTCGCGTTCATGCCAAAGGGCGACGTTTTCCATCGCGGGCATCACAGCCATGCGCACCAGCCGGGCCAACCCGGTTAGATTTTCTGTCAGGATCGGGTTGCGTTTGTGCGGCATGGCGGATGAGCCCTTTTGGCCTTCCGAGAAATACTCTTCGGCTTCCAAAACTTCAGTGCGCTGCAGATGCCGGATTTCGATGGCGACCCGTTCGATAGAACTGGCGACAACACCCAACGTGGCAAAAAAGGCCGCATGACGGTCACGCGGGATGACTTGCGTGGAAATAGGCTCGACTTCCAGACCCAATTTGGCGGCAACGTGTGCTTCGATGGCCGGGTCAATATGCGCAAACGTGCCGACCGCACCAGAGATTGCGCAGGTGGCAATTTCTTTACGGGCCACTTTCAGGCGTTCCAAATTGCGGTCAAATTCTGCATACGCTTGGGCCATTTTCAGGCCAAAGGTGGTTGGTTCCGCATGGATGCCGTGGGACCGACCGATACAGATAGTGAATTTGTGCTCCATGGCGCGGCGCTTCAGGGCAACCAATAAGGCCTTGGTATCATCGATCAGCAGATCGGCCGCGCGCACCAGCTGGACGTTAAAGCAGGTATCGAGAACGTCGGACGACGTCATGCCCTGGTGCACAAATCGTGCTTCAGGGCCGACATGTTCTGCCAGATTGGTCAGAAAGGCGATGACGTCATGTTTGACTTCGCGTTCGATCTCGTCGATCCGGTCAACTTCGAACTGGCCTTTTTCCCAAACTGCCTTGGCAGCCTCGACGGGGATGACACCGCGTTCGGCGAGCGCATCACACGCATGTGCTTCTATTTCAAACCAGATTTGGAATTTGCTCTCTGGTGTCCAGATGTCAGCGGCGATGGGTCGGCTATAGCGTGGGATCATCCGGCGTTCTCCATATCAGAATGGGCATTCAATTTATGTGTGCCTCAGTATCAAACAACGCCCTGCCAAACAAGCAAATGAGGGGGTATATTTCACGCGTATTAGGGTTGCAGCGCACGCAGAGTTCATTAAAGTGTAAGCAACCGACGATAATAAGACGGGTGCCCAGTGCGCCCATCTAAGAGGATAAGACATGTCAGACTATGAGTTCATCCTTGTTGATGAGCCAGCACCCTTTGTGCAGCGCATAACATTGAACCGTCCGGAAAAACGCAATGCCATGAATAATGTGTTGCGGGGCGAAGTGTTCGACGCTTTGTTTAAAGGTGACCAAAACCCCGACATCCGCGTCACGATCATTCGGGGGGCGGGCAAGGCCTTCTGTTCGGGCTATGACCTGGCAGGCGGTAATCATATGAAACAGCCCTATTACACACCCGGCGGGATCGGCAATTGGCCCCGCCATGTTGTGCAAGGCTGGTTTTCGATCTGGGACCTGGCAAAGCCGGTGATTGCCCAGGTGCATGGCTATTGCCTTGCCGGTGGGACAGAGTTGGCGACAGCGTGCGATCTGGTCTATGTGGCTGATGATGTGCAAATCGGCTATCCGCCGGTCCGGACGATGAGCCCCCCTGACATGCAGTTTCACCCATGGATGCTGGGCATGCGCCACGCCATGGAATTGATGCTGACAGGTGATTCCATGGATGGGGCGCAAGCCGTGTCTTATGGTTTTGCCAATCGTGCGTATCCGGCGGATGAACTGGATGAAAAAGTCCTGGCCCATGCCGAGCGCGTGGCCAAGGTGGCCACCGATGTTCAGCAAATGAACAAGCGTAGCATCCATCGCGCTATGGAGATCATGGGCATGCGTGCGGCGATTCACGCGGGGACCGAGATCCAAGCCCTGGCATTCTTTACCGAGACCTCTCAGACATACCGTGCGGAACTGGGCAAAGGCGTCTCAGCTGCACTGACGAAACGCGATGAAGTGTTCGGGGACTACCGCACTTCAAAAGATAACGAATAACCAAGCAACACCAAGCAACACCAAGCAACACCAAGCAACACCAAGTAACACCAAGTAACACCAAGTAACACCAAGTAACACCGGCTGCATCGTGGCCCAACAATCCAGAAATGGGGACCTAAAGTGAACTTTGAATTTTCAGACGAGCAAAAATTTATCAAGGAAACTGCGCAAAACTTCCTGGCGGACAAATGTAGTTCTACCGAAGTACGAAAAATCCTTGATGGTGATGATCCGTACCATGCAGAATTGTGGGCCGCTGTTGCCGAAATGGGCTGGATGGGCACCGTAATCCCTGAAGAATATGACGGGCTAGGCCTGGGCTATCTGGAACTTTGCGTGATCGCCGAAGAACTGGGCCGCGCCGTTGCACCCATTCCGTTCTCGTCTACGGTATATCTGTTTACCGAGGCCATCCTGACCGCTGGCAGCGAAGACCAAAAGAAAAAGTACCTGCCCAAGGTTGCCGCTGGCGAACTGATTGGCGCATTGGCCATGTCAGAGGGCGCAGGCGCTGTGACACCCAAGAGCATCAGCACGTCGGTCAGCGGTGGCAAGATCTCTGGCACCAAGGTGCCAGTTGTTGACGGCGATGTTGCAGACTTTGTTGTGGTGACAGCCAAGACAGGTGCTGGCAATGACGAAGGCTCTATTTCGACATTTATCGTCGACATGAAGGGCGATGGCATCACTGTTGAAACCGTCAGCACTATTGACCCAACCCGCAGCCATGCAACTATCACATTCGATGGCGCAGATGCCGAGCCATTGGGCGACACAGGCGAAGGCTGGCACATCATTGATCGCGTGTTTGACCGCGCTGCCGTCTTGTTCTCTTTTGAGCAGATGGGTGGATCTCAGGCTGCCCTCGACATGGCCAAGGCTTATGCCATGGATCGTTATGCGTTTGGTCGCCCGATTGCATCCTTCCAGGCCATCAAACACAAATTGGCCGACATGTATGTCGCCACCGAACTGGCTCGTTCCAATTGCTATTACGGTGCTTGGGCCTTGTCGACAGATGCCCCTGAACTGGGTGTTGCAGCCGCGACTGCCCGCGTCAGCGCGTCTGAGGCTTATGCTCATACGTCCAAGGAAAACATCCAGACCCACGGCGGTATGGGCTTTACGTGGGAATTTGATTGCCACCTGCATTATCGTCGCTCCAAGGTCCTTGGCCTGACGATTGGCAGCCTGCCACGCTGGAAAGATCGTCTGATCGACCGTCTTGAAGCCCGTAACGTTGCTGCTTAGCAACGTTACCTCTCGGATTAAGTAACGTTGCTGCATAAGCAACGTTGCCCCCCTGGGGGCGTTGAATAGGGAGTAAAGCAATGGACTTTAACGATACACCCGAAGAAGCAGTCTTCCGGGAAGACTGCCGCACGTGGTTGGACGCTAACCGCATCGAAGGTTGGGAAGACCGTATCGGCCGGGACACTGGCGGAATGGTGCTTTCCAAAGAGTGGCAGAAAAAGAAATATGATGCTGGTTGGGCCTGCCTGCATTGGCCCACAGAATATGGCGGTCGTGGATCCACTGCGATCGAACGCGTGATCTGGTCGCAAGAAGAAGGCAAAATCGGTAGCCTTTCTGGCCTGTTCATCATCGGGCAGGGCATGTGTGCCCCAACCGTGATGTCCCATGGTAGTGACGAATCCAAAGCCAGCATGGTGCCGCGTATTGCCAGTGGCGAAGACATCTGGTGCCAGTTATTCTCTGAACCGTCTGCTGGGTCGGACCTTGCGGGTTTGCGCACCAAGGCCGTCAAAGACGGCGACGAATGGGTCATCAATGGCCAGAAGATATGGACCTCTGGTGCCCAGCATTCTGACTATGGCATGATCATCACGCGGACAGACCCAACGGTGGCCAAGCATAAAGGCCTGACAATGTTCTATCTGCGGATGGACACGCCGGGGGTTGAAGTCAAGCCGATCAAGCAGTTGAACGGTAACACCGAGTTCAACGAAGTGTACTTTACCGATGTGCGCATCCCCGACAGCCAACGGCTGGGTGATGTGGGCAATGGCTGGATGGTATCGTTGACAACCCTGATGAATGAACGCCTGGCTGTTGGTGGTGGTTTCCCTACCAATTTTGAAGACATGTTCCAATACGCCAAAACCGTCGAAGATGACAAGGGTCCGGCGATTCAGAACGATGTTGTGCGGGAACGTCTGGCAGACTGGTATGTCGCCTCGGCGGGCCTGCGCAATACGGGATACCGTCTGACATCGGCCTTGTCGCGTGGCGAGGCACCGGGACCAGAGGCCTCTATTTCCAAATTGGTGCTGGGCGTAAATCGCCAGAATATGGCGTCGTTCATGCTGGACCTGCAGGATACCTATGGCGTGTTGACAGATAAAGGCATCGCCGCTGCCGAGGGTGAATACCAGGCCATTTTCTTCCGCGCAGCAGCCCATCGCATCGAAGGGGGCACAGACGAAATTCTGCGCAACATCATCGGTG
>SMXS01000078.1 GCA_004356955.1 Alphaproteobacteria bacterium
AATTGACGCGTCCTGCACAATTTTGCGTAACTCGTCATCGGTGCGGCTGGCGGCAATCAATTCCTGCCAGGCTACGTAAAGGGGGTTCTGGATGAATTCCCAATAGGTATCGATTGCGAATTCGTATTTGTTGACGTCAGCAGGCCGCTCTAGCAGTGCTGCGGTATAACCCGTGGTCCATTGGGCCAACAGATGTTCGATCGATGCGCGCAATACATCTGGCGTGGTCGGAAAATAATACTGAACAGCGCCACGCGTCACGTCGGCCCGCCTGGAAATCTCGGTGGTTGTTGTCCGATGATAGCCGATTTCGACAAAACAACGCACCGTGGCGTCCAGAATACTCTTGCGCGTGGCAATAGATTTTGGTGTTTGGTGCTTCTTGTCTTCGATGTCGGCGATTTCAGATGTACTCATATCTGCGCTTGCTCATTTTGATCATTTTCGACGAAACAGACTATAGTCCAAGAATTAAGATTCACCATCACTTATGACTTTTTTAAGGCCGCTAGGAGGTTGTGTGACTGCCGCCGTCGAGTTCGATGCAAGCACCGGTAATGAAGGCGCTGGCGCGCGATCCCAGGAAAATAGCCGTGCCAGCGGCGTCTTCAGCGCAGCCGATTCGCTTGACGGGCATGGCCTCTAAATAGGCGTCTCCCAGGCGCTCCAAGGTTTCCTTCATCATACGGCTCTGGAAGGGGCCGGGCGCAATGGTGTTGACGTTGATTTCTGGCGCCAGTTTTTTGGCGAGAACCCGGGTCAAATGTATGATCCCGGCTTTACTTGCTGAATAGGCATAGGTTTCCAGGTCGGGCACATTGAGGCCGTTGATGGATGATGTGTTGATCACCCGCGACGGGTCTGCCGTGCTGGTTGCCGCGCGCAGGGCAGGGGTCAGTTTTTGGGTCAAAAAGAAGGGTGCCTTGACGTTTACATCGAAGACCTTGTCCCAACCGGATTCAGGGTATTCCTCGAATGGGGCCGCCCAATTGGCACCCGCATTGTTGATCAGAATGTCCAGCTTGCCTTCTCGCTTTTCAATCTCGGCGCTCAGGCCCTCGATGCCGTCCATGTTCGACAGGTCGGCCTGTATCGGAATACAGGTTCCGTGGGCCGACAATTCTTCGGCGACGCGTTCACACTCAGCCATTTTGCGCGAGGCTATATAGACCTTCGCGCCATTCATGACATAGCCGGTGGCCATCATTTCGCCGATCCCGCTGCTGCCACCTGTGATGAGAGCGATTTTTCCGTCTACTGAGAACAAATTTTTCATGGTCGGGTTTTCCCAATTCAATCGTTGATTCATTGCAACACAAATGCACGATAGGGGCCACATTGATGACCCGCAACCGCCCGTTGAAAGAAACGAGCGGGAAGAGACCTGGAGAAGTAAATGAACCGCGTTCAACAGCACCTCGGCACACAATATCCCATTGTTCAGTCCCCCATGTCGTGGATTGCGCGCTCTCCATTGGCGTCCGCGGTGTCCGAGGCCGGAGGCATGGGCATCATCGAATCCGGGTCGGGCGAAAGCGAACAGATCGCGGCTGAAATAGTCAAAATGCGAGAGCTGACGGACAAGCCTTTTGGTGTGAATCTTGCCCTGCTATTCATGCGAGACGAAAGCATGCTCGACAACGTCATCGAGGCCGAGGTCAAATTTGTCACGACCTCTGCGGGGAGTCCTCGTAAATATATTGATCGGCTGAAAGAGCACGACATCATCGTTTATCATGCCGTGCCGACTGCCGAATTTGCCCTGAAAGCAGCAGATGCCGGTGTCGACGGCCTGATCGTCGAAGGGGCAGAAGGCGGCGGCTTCAAAAACCCTGAAGAAGTTGCCTTGCCTGTCCTATTGCAAATGATCCGCGATGTTTGCGACCTGCCAATGATCGCGGCTGGCGGTATTGTCGATGGCCGGGGCATGGCTGCAGCCTTCGCCGCGGGCGCTGAAGGCATTCAGATGGGCACGCGTTTTGTCAGCTCTGTTGAAAGCCCGGTTCACGACAACTTCAAGAACGCCATCATCAATTCATCTGAAACAGGGACCATCTATCTGAACCGCAAAGGGTCGCCAGGGCTGCGCGCCCTCAAGACAGAGCACAGCCTGGCCATGGCAGAGTCCGAAGAGTCAGACCGCGCGGTGCTCTTTGGTGGTGGTGCCAAAGACCTCTATTTTGGTGGCGATATGGAATCCAGCATCGCTTTGTCGGGCCAGGGCGCCGGCATGATCACCAGTATCAAGACGGTCAAAGACATCATCGATGACACGGTGAGCGAATATTTCGAGATCTGCGCCGATCTTGGCGCGCGGGCCCAAGCCAGACGCTTCTAGGCCGTGGCTCCCCCGTCAATCTTCACGTCGCTGCCATTGATATAGGAAGCCTCGGGCGTCGACAGGGCCATGACCAGATTGGCGATCTCTGAGGGTTGTGCCAGGCGACCAGACGGGTTGCCTGCGGCCACACCTGACAAATTACCCCCGGTGGCGCGTTGCATCAGCGGCGTGTCGACAGGTCCTGGTGATACGGAGACGCACCTGACTTTGTCCTTAGCATGCGCAAGGGCGGCTGATTCTGTCAGGCCAATCACGGCGTGTTTGCTGGCTGAATATACGCCAGACCCACCGGCCCCTGTGCTGCCCAGCATCGAGGCTGTGTTGATGATCACGCCGCCGCCTTGTGCAACCATAATGGGGACCTCGAAGCGCATCGCATAGAAAACGCCATCCACATTGGTGCGCATGGTGTCATAATAACCCTCAAGCCCATCAAGGCTAACACCCGCATAGGGGCCAAACGGGCCAGCAATGCCCTCATTATTGTGGGCAATATCAATTCGACCATGTAAATCCATGCAGCCGTTGACGAAGGCCTCGACCTGGTCAACTTCGCGGACATCTGCGCGAATATATGTGGCGTTGCCACCGGCGCTGTTGATGCTGTCAGCAACCTCAGCACCCAGCGCCTCACGCCGCCCGCAAAACACGACTTTGGCGCCCTCAGCAGCAAAGGCCCGCGCCGTGGCCTCGCCAATGCCTGATGTGGCGCCCGTAATCAACACCACTTTGTCCTGAAAGCGGCCCGCTTCATGATGCGCAGCCTTGGCCCCGGCCATCAAACCCAAAGAGGCAACGGCTGTGGCGCCACCAACCAGCAGGTTGCGACGGCCTATGTCTGGTTTGTCCTGTTCTGACATTGAAATTCTCCTCAATTTCCTGTCTTCAGGATATGCAGAGAAGGGGTGCCTGACCAGTTAATCCGGTACAAACATGTTCATGCCGTCATCAGTGCTGACGGTGCCGGGGCGGCCCAAGCTGTCCTGTGCCATCAAATTGTTCAGACTATCCAGATCGTCCGGCGTATTGGCGCAGAACCGTGCGCCACTTTCGTTCAGGCGACCAATGATAATGCCGCTGGCAGGGCCGGTGCGGGAATGCACGACGGTATAGGTTTCGATTGTCGCAGGCCCCGTTGGCGCTTCATCCACAGCAGGGCGGGCAATGGCATCGACTTCGGCCTGGCAAATCGATGGGTCTTCGCGCTGCCATGTGCCCTCGGTTGGCGAGGTCGAGTAGATGCCGGTTGCGTGTTTGGATATATATCCGCCATTCGCCGTGATCAGCGCATAAGAGCCAGGATTGGCCCGCAGGCGCGGCAACATCTCGACAAAACCGTGCATGGTGTAATTGTTCCCCGGGCCACCGAAATAGGGCAGGCCGCCAGTCAGGGTCAGGCCTCTGGGGTCATCCCAGGCAAGGCCGACTGCATCACAGGCTTGCTCGACTGCGGCTGTGAAGCACGAATAGATGTCGATGAAACTGATGTCATCAATGCCAATGCCCGCCATGTCAAAAGCCCTGCCTGTGTTGATGCGCAAGGCGTTAGAGGCATGGAATTTTTCCCGATCCAAAACAGTGGTGCCTTCCTTGGCCTCGGAGACGCCATGGATGAAGACCCATTTTGACGGGTCGATACCCAGTTCACGGGCTTTGCCTACGGACGTCAAAATAATGCTCGCGCCCTGGTCGATATTGTCCTGGGCAACCAGCCATTTGGGGTAGGGGAAAGCGATCCAGCGGTTTTCGTCACTGGGGGTCACAAGCTGCTCAGCGGTGCGTTCAGTGGGATAGTACGCATAGGGATTTTTGGCCGCGACCTGTGTGAACGGGGCGAACAATTTGCCCATGACAGCGCGGTGGTCAGCGATGGAATTGCCCAGGTGGCCGCGCATGGCCTGCTCGAACAGTGGGTAGGTGTTTACGGGGATGCCAATGCCGTGTTGCAGCTCTTGGTTAGACGCAAACATGACGCCCGGTGTGCGGTCTTCCTGGCTGCCTTCATCATGTTCGCTCCAATCCAGCTCGATACCCTGGCGCGCTGCATTGCGCTGGGTCTTGATGGATTCGGCCCCACCCAGCAGCACCATTTCGACATCACCTGCCGTGATGCGTTCAGCCATTTCGCTGACCAGGGCTTGTGGCGACTGACCCCCGACATTGCTGTAGATGGCGTTGCGTGGGTTGGCACCGATTCGACGCGCAACTGCCCGAGGCGGGTTGTTAGCGCGGCCAAATCCATGCATCCGGCGTGGGCTGGAATCGGGGAAGATGCGAACAATCGCGATGGTATCAATAGCACTGGCGACGACCGCTGCCTGGCCAGTATCTGCGAGTGCGGCTTTGGCGGCCTCGGCCGCAATTCCCATGGGGGGCAAGGCGGTTAGGGGGTCGTTGGTCTTTTGTGTGAACTGACCGCCGCCAATGATGATGGGAGTTGAATCTTCCATGAAGTGCCTTCGTTGCATCGCAAAATTGAAAACGCTTGATAGCGCGTTTGCATTGCCTTGGATAGTTGGCGTATGTAAGGCCAATCTTTTTACAGGGTAAATGAGGAACCAGATGACTTCTGTTTACAGCGGCGACCGGGAACGGGCGCATGTCGCCATTATGGAAAACTCGATGAAGGCCGCCACCGGTTTTCAGGCATTGGGCGCGACCGTCGATTCTGGTGTGGGTCTGATGTTGCGCAATGACTTTGTTTATTACGAAGCATCAAAGGCTGCAGGCCATGCGGGATCCTATTTTGTGCCGATCAACTGGCACTTCAAAGGCGACGAAGTCACTTATTTGATGGAAAATTCCAATTCTTGCATCCTGGTCATCCACGCTGACTTGTTGCCGCAAATCGACGGGGCTCTGCCCGATGGTGTGACGGTGTTGGCCGTGCCAACCCCACCGGAAGTTGCCGCTGCTTATGGTATCCCAGACAGCGCATGTGAAGTGCCCGCTGGGGTGTTGAATTGGGATGATTGGCTGGCAGAACTTGTGACCCTGGAAACCCCGGCCACCGACGCGCCCGGCGCGATGTTTTACACCTCTGGCACCACAGGCAAACCCAAGGGCGTCAAACGTGTCAAGTTGGACCCCGAAGTAGCGGCCCAGGCGATGCAATCCCTGATGGCAGCCTCTATGGAGGCCTGGGGTTTCAACAGCATGGATATCCGGATTATTGTCACGGGTCCGATGTACCATTCGGCTCCGAATTCTTATGCCAATGGCGCATCAAACATGGCCATTTATACCGTATTACAGCCCAAGTTCGATGCGGAAGACTTTCTGCGCCTGGTCGAAAAGCATCAGCTGACCCATGCTATTATGGTACCCACCATGTTTGTGCGACTGTTGGCGCTGCCTGAGGACACCAAGAACAAATATGATCTGTCTTCGTTGCAATTCGTCACCCATGGCGCGGCCCCGTGCTCGCCAGAAGTAAAACGCCAGATGATCGAATGGTTCGGTCCGGTCATCAATGAATATTACGGCGGTACAGAAATGGGCCTCGTGTCTGCAGTGAATTCTGAAGATGCGCTGGCCCGTCCTGGCACGGTCGGCAAAGCGCTGACCGGCGCGACCATCAAAATCTTTGATGATGACGGTGTTGAACTTGGCCCCAACGAAATCGGGGACATCTATGTTGGCATGGAAGGCATGCCGGACTTTACCTATCATGGCCATGATGAAAAACGCGCCGAGATTGGCCATCAAGGTCTGGTCTGTATTGGTGATGTTGGTTTGCTGGACGATGACGGATTTTTGTTTTTGAAGGACCGCAAAATCGAGATGGTCATCTCTGGCGGTGTGAATATCTACCCGGCCGAAATCGAGGCCTCACTAGTGACCATGCCCGGCATTGTAGACTGCGCCGTCTTCGGCATTCCCGACGCAGAATTTGGCGAAAGCCTTTGCGCCCACATCGAACTGGAAGCGGGCGCTGATATCGGTGCTGATGACGTGAAAGCCTTTATGGGCGCGGCAGTCGCTGGCTACAAAGTCCCCCGCACGGTGGAATTCACAGACGCGCTGCCCCGTGAAGACACGGGCAAGATCTGGAAAAAGAAACTCCGCGCGCCCTATTGGGAAGGCATGGACCGCCAGATTTAGGGCGCCCAGATTTAAGGCGTTAAGTGTTCGCTGGGGCCAATAATTCCAGAATACGATTGTCTGGTATGGCCCCACCGTCTGGGTTCAGGGCCTGAATGCAAACCTGTGTAGCACCGGCGTCTTCGTGTTCTTTGATGCGGACGGCAATTGTGTCTGCATCACCCCATGCGACGATAGCATCGACCAGGCGGTCGCTGCCGTTGTTTTCAAAGTCGTCGTCTTTAAACCCGCACCGCACCAAATTATTGCGATAGTTCGGCAGGGGCAGGTAAATGGCCAGCGTTTGCCGTGCAATTGCGCGGGCTTTGGTTGCATCGGTTTCCAACAGTACTTTCTGCTCGACGCACAACCAGGTGTCTTCCCCCAAAATTTCCCGGGCCTGTACTGTGTACTCCGGTGGGACCAGATAGGGATGGGCGCCCTGGGTCATGGTTTTGGCCAGTTCCAACATTTTTGGTCCCAAGGCTGCGATCACAGTCGGTGGCTCTTCGGGTGGTGGTTGGGTCATGACCTCGCACTTGGCCATGGCGTCCAGATAGTTTCGCATCGTGGGGATAGGGGCCAGATATTCATGGCCGCGCATGGCCTCCACAAGGGGTTTATGGGATACGCCCAACCCCAAAAGAAAGCGCCCGCCAGATTGTTCGCTCAGTGTCACTTGCGCGGCCTTCATGGCGCGCGCATCGCGGCCATAGATATTGGCAATACCGGTGGCCACAATCAGGTTTTCCGTATTGGCCAGCATCCACGATGCAGCCACCATGGGGTCACGACCCAAGGCCTCGGGGATCCACAGGGCAGAGTAGCCCCATGCTTCAATTTGTTGGGCAAACGAGGCGACGTCGGGTGCGCCAAGGCCTTCAGTCGGTGCCCATACGGCGCGTTTTCCAAGTTCCATGCTTTTATCTCCTAAGCTTCTGCGCTGGGCCGGCTGGCCAAATTGTCATACCAGCGGATTAGATTGGTCAGTTTTGGGTCAAATTCCAGCTCAACCTGCGACATCATCACAAAGCCTGCATACCCGTTGATGTCTGCAAAGGTCAAACGGTCGCCCAAAAGGTAGGTCTTGTCGCCAAGTTCATCGTTCAGCCATTCGAACCGCTGCAGCGCTGTTTTTCGGCTGGCATCGGCGAATTCTGGGACCTGTACGACGGTAGTTGCAAAGAACGGGCTGGTGTGCCGCAAGATGTTGGAGATATTCACCGTCACTTCCATTTCCATACGGCGGCTCCACATTTCGACCTGGGCGCGTTCCAACGGGGTATTGCCAAAAAGGGGTGGTTCTGGATGCAGCTCTTCCAGATACCGGCAGATTGCAACGCTTTCGGCAATCATGGTGCCGTCATCCAGTTCCAGGACAGGCAATCGGGCCAGCGAGTTGATGGTGCTTTTGAAGTTGTCGCTACGGTGTTCTTCTTTGCCAAAGCTGACATGGGCCAGTTCCAGGTCGATCCCTTTTTCGGCGCAGTACATGCGGACTTTTTTTGGGTTGGACCCGGAGGGGCTGTTGTACATTTTCACGGTGTGGCCTTTCGTCAGCAAAGGGGCAAGTTGATGTGATCCTGCAATACTTCTGGGCAGCTGCCAATGCATCAATTGTGTGTGTCGATATAATCACTTGTTCGATCACGGCTGGGACTGCAGAGTGTTCATGCAACTGGCTGACAGCAGATCAGAGGGTCGTATGACTGAAGAACAAGCAGATACCGAAACAAACCCACTTGCTCGCAAGACACCAGCGACCAGAGTAGGGGACCCATCCCTGTATGCCAGCGTCAACGACATCGCTGCCCAGGCAATCAAAAGCGTCTTTATAGCCAATGGCGGTGGTGTTCTGGTGCTCCTGGCATTTTTCGGTAGTGTCTGGAATTCAGGCGGTGTTCAACCAGCCCCCATCGTGGTGGCTTTGGCACCATCGATTGCAGCCTTCCTGGCGGGTGTTGCCTTTGCCATCCTGGCCAGCTTTATCTCCTATGTCTCGGTCCAGACCTGGACCAACTATCATTTTAGTGGCCAGCCTGAGATCCCGCGCTTGGGTCTGATAACCAATGCAGCTGCCGTCATCATTGGTCTGGCCAGCCTGGTTGCCTTTATTGTTGGGGCTTGGTTTTCGGCCACTGCATTTTCGGGGACGCTCTGACTAAAAGTGCCTGAAATGAAACCCCGACTTACGGCCAAGACATGGGCCTCGGCCTATATTCGGCGCTGCCAGGTGAAGGCTGTATCGGCCATGGTTGTGCATCATGGCGACGACACGGCGGGCATTGTGCTGTTGAAGATCAATACACTGAACGATGGATGCAGCGTGTATCAGCCGACCAGCAACCTTGATGGCAACCGAGAATGGTTGCGGGTGACGGGGCCAGTGCTTGTGCCCGAGGCCGACGCGGACGCCTTTATACAGCGGCAATTGTCTTTTGACCGCGATCTGTGGGTGATCGAGGTTGAAGACCGGGAAAATCGTCATTTCCTGGATGAGCCCATTGTTGACATTTAGGCTGTAAATTTACTTAAAACTGGCTCTGAATAGCGCGCTATTGGCGTGCCTTTTCTGGTTGTTAGCCCTAGGAAAACAGCCAAACATTCATCTGTGCATAAATATTGGAATTTTAGTTGCAAATGGTTCGCAACAACTGTAGAAACTTCTGCAGATGATAATCACTTGCAACTAAACCGCAATAAAACCAAAAACAACCGAACGCTGGAAACCCCATGAAATTCTCAGGTCTATCAAAAGCCGGATTGGCTTTCGCAACGCTCTTTAGTTTCAGTCAGGCAATGGCGGCTGATTCCGATAGTGGATCAATGGACGTGCCTGAAATTTATGCCTCCCTTGAACGTATTTCTGTGGTTGGTTCTGCAGAACAGCTTGCAGGAATTCCTGGTTCGGCTGCACGCATCGAACCCGAAAAACTGGAACAACTGAAATATACTGACATCAACCGAATGCTTCGGTTGATCCCGGGCGTGAACATTCAGGAAGAAGACGGTTACGGCCTTCGCCCGAATATCGGGTTGCGGGGCAGTGGAACAGAGCGATCCTCGCGTATTACCTTGATGGAAGATGGCGTGTTGATTGCACCGGCCCCTTATGCGGCGCCGTCAGCCTATTACTTCCCGATCGCTGGTCGTATGAGCGCGATTGAAGTCCGCAAGGGCTCTGCCGCCATAAAGTTCGGCCCGCGCACCGTGGGTGGGGCGATTAATTTGGTCAGCACACCAATCGCAGATGAAACCTCGGCCTATGTTGACCTGCGGTATGGGTCAGACGATTTCTACGTCATCCATGCGTATGGGTCTTATGTTGGTGATCAGTTGGCGGTCATGGTGGAAACCTACCAGTCCGGTGCAGATGGCTTCAAGGATTTGGACAATGGTGGCGACACTGGCTTTTCCATCGGCGACTATGTCGCCAAGGTGCGATATACGTCCGATCCCAATGCAGAAGTGTATCAGTCGTTTGAGCTGAAATTCGGCTATACCAAAAATAATTCTAACGAAACCTATCTTGGCCTGGTCGACGAAGACTTCGCCACCACACCTGTGCGTCGATATGCCGCGTCGCAAAATGACCGGATGGAAACTGAACACAAGCAGATCCAGCTGACTCACTATATCGAACCTTCAGACAATATCGATATTACGACCGTCGGCTATTACAACGAGTTCTCCCGCGATTGGTTCAAGCTTGATGATCTGGACTTTGGTGAAGGCCGGTTCCGTCCAACCGCTGTGTTTGAAAACCCTGACGAGTATGAAGATGTTCTTGCTGTCTTCCGGGGCGAAGCAAACAGCATCGATGACGCACTGCAACTGCGCCACAATGATCGGTCCTACGAAAGCTGGGGTATCCAGACGGTCATGGGGATCGAGTTCGACTCCGGTTCCGCCTCCCACGAAATCGAAATTGGCCTGCGCTGGCATGAAGACTATGAAGATCGCTTGCAGAACCGCGAAAATTTCAAAATGCAGAATGGCCTGTTGATCCGGACTTCTGTTGATCCTATTGGGTCCCAGGGCAATCGGGTTGGTAAGGCACAAGCCTTTGCGGCCTTTGTTCAGGACAAAATTGAGTTCGGTAAGTGGACCGTGGTGCCTGGCGTGCGGTTTGAGAAGATCAAGACCCAGCGGATCGACTACTCGACGTCTGACCCTGATCGGTCAGAGGGCCCAACCGGCATGCGCCACAACACGGTCGATGCCGTCATCCCAGGCATCGGTGCGACGTTCAGTGCGACCGACGAGCTGACACTGCTGGCCGGTATTCACAAGGGCTTTTCCCCTCCGGGCACCAGTTCGCGTGAAGGCCAGGCTGATGTGGAGAAGAGCTGGAACTATGAAGCTGGCCTGCGTTATTCCCGCGACATGCTGTATGTTGAGCTGATTGGCTTTTACAACGACTACACCAATATCCTGGGTTCGTGCACCAATTCGTCTGGTTGTGATGGCGAAACTGGCGACCAGTTCAATGGTGGGGCTGTGACTGTAAAGGGCATAGAGGCGACCCTGAACTATACCCATATTTTGGCCAATGGCCTGCAAATACCCATGAACCTGGTCTACACGTTCACGGATACAAAATTCGAAACCACATTCGAAGACAGCTTTTGGGGTGATGTGGTTGTTGGTGACGAAATGCCATATATTCCGCGCAATCAGTTGCATGCATCCATTGGTCTGGAAGCCGCAGTTTGGGGCGCAACCCTGGGCATGACTTTCGTCGATGACATGCGTACCGAAGCCGGGCAGGGACCGATCCCGGCCATGGAACTGGTCAAAGGGCATGTCGTGTTCGATCTGTCGACTTATTACATGCTGAACGACGATGTCCGTTTGTATGCAACGGCTGAAAACCTGTTCAACAAGAAGTACCCTGTCTCTCGTCGTCCCTATGGCCTGCGTCCTGGCAAGCCGTTGACGGTCGTTGGTGGGATTTCCTTCAACTTCTAGGCGTTAACTTCCCGTCCACGTCTAGGGCCACATCCCTGTGACTTGACGTCTTACATTCCGCCTTTAGAGTGTCGCTGGCTTAACAACCGGACCAGCGGCACTGAGGGAACTTCAAACATGAACGGGGCGGAATCCCTTATCAAGACGGCGATAGAAGCCGGTATCAAAGTCTGTTTCGCCAATCCCGGCACAACGGAAATGCCCCTTGTCAGCGCGCTCGACAGCGTCCCTGGCATCAAGCCCATCTTGTGCCTGCATGAAAATGTCGCCACGGGTGCCGCTGATGGATACGCCCGCATGTCTGGGCAACCTGCCATGACACTGCTGCATCTGGGCCCCGGCCTGTCCAATGGCCTGACCAATCTGCATAATGCGCGCCGCGCCCACACACCGATTATCAACGTCATTGGTGAACATGCCTCGTGGCATCTTGAGGCCGACCCGCCATTGAATGCACCGCTCGATCAAATCGCAGGGTCTGTCAGCGGATTCGTCCGAAAGAGTGCCAGCGCTGGCGAAATGTCGAAGGACATGGCCGACGCTATCGCTGCTTCATATGACGATGGTGGACAGGTTGCCACACTGATTGCCCCCCATGATGCGCAGATCGAAGAAGCCGAAGCAGGCGCTTCCCTTTCGACAGCACCAAATTTGACGAGCGTCCCGGATGCCAGCGTTGCATCGGTGCAGGCAGCGTTGAGCACGGGTAAAACTGCGATCCTCCTGAGTGGCAAAGCATTGAGTGAAGAAGGGTTGCGGCTTGCCGGCAAGATTGCCCAGGCAACCGGGGCTGACCTGATCTGCGAAACCTTTTATGCTGTGATGGAACGAGGCGGCGACCTGCCCAAGCCCATCAAGCTGCCATATTTCCCGGACGAAGCAGATGCCCTGTTGCAGGGCTACGACAAAGTCATTTCGGTTGGTGCCGAGCCGCCGGTGGCTTTTTTTGGGTATCCAGACGGTCGCAGTCGCTTGACGACGTCTGAACAGGATGTGGTGCTGGCGGTCCCCGGCCAAGACGTTGTGGACGCGTTGGCGCGATTGGCAGACCAATTGGGCGCAACCAAAGACACTGCAATGACAGGTGCTTTACCGCCGATGCCGCCAATGCTGCCGATGCCGCCGATGCCGAATGGTCCTTTGACGGCCGAGGCGGTCTGTACGGTGATTGCGAATCTGCAGCCCAAGGATTGCATCATCATGGATGAAGGCCTGACCGCGAGTGCGATCTATCACGAGGTCAGCAATTTTTCGCCGCGATTTACCCAGCTTCAACTGACCGGCGGTGCCATTGGTATGGGCCCAGGATGTGCGACAGGGGCTGCAATGGCGTGCCCCGACCGGCAGGTGATTAATTTGCAGGCCGATGGCAGTGCGGCCTATTCGGTACAAGCATGGTGGACCCAGGCACGCGAAAATCTGGATGTGATTACGATTCTGCTTTCCAACCGGTCGTATGAAATCTTGAATATCGAACTGGCACGGGCGGGTGTTGATGCCCCAGGCCCGGCAGCCACAGCCCTGGCCAGTCTTGATGAGCCGGCTTTGGATTGGGTCAGTATTGCCAAGGGGTTCGGCGTATCAGGAGAGGCGGTGGTGACCGCAGAAGATTTTGCAATCGCTTTGGAAGGTGCCCTGTTGCGCAGGGGGGCGGGCAAAGGGCCTTACCTCATCGAAATACAAATGCCATAAGAACCAAAATATGATCAGGAAAGAAACACGATGAAAGCCGTTGTCTGCACCGAATATGGTGGACCCGAAAAACTACAAATCCTTGACCTTCCAGTGCCCGAACTGAAACCTGGCCACGTGCGCTTGGACCTCGTGGCGCGTGGTGTCGCTTTTCCTGATACTTTGGTTATTCAGGGAAAATATCAAATCCAGCCCGAAGTCCCCTTTGTCCCGGGTGGCGAAGTTGCGGGCGTTGTAACCGAAGTTGCGGATGATGTTGCAGGTATCTCGGTCGGCGACGAAGTTCTGGCCGGCATTGGCCATGGCGGCTGGACAGAACAGGCAGTGACCGAGGCATCACGCTGCGTACCCGTGCCCGATGGCATGGATATGACAGATGCCGCTGGCTACCTGATGAACCACGGTACAAGCTATTATGCGCTCAAGGTCCGGGGGCAGTTGCAGCCCGGCGAAACATTGCTTGTAACCGGGGCTGCCGGTGGCGTGGGGCTGGCGGCGGTGCAGCTTGGTAAATTGATGGGTGCGCGCGTCATAGCGGCAGCAAGTTCTGACGAAAAACTGGCGCTTTGCAAAGAACATGGCGCGGACGAGTTGATCAACTACAGCGATGGCGAGCTGAAAGAAAAGGTCAAAGCCGTCACAGGTGGCAAGGGTGCCGACGTTATTTACGACCCGGTCGGCGGCGACCTATTCGACCAATGCCTGCGCTGCATCAATTGGAATGGTCGTCTGTTGATCATCGGTTTTGCTGATGGCCGTATCCCGACCGCGCCCGCGAATTTGCCGCTGTTAAAAGGTTGCTCGCTCGTAGGCGTGTTCTACGGTCGCTTCAAAACCGAAGAACCCGAGGCCAGTGCTGCCCTGACGCAAGAATTGGTCGACATGTACCGTGAAGGAAAAGTTCGCCCACACATTTCCCTGAAACTGCCTTTCACAAAAGCAGCAGAGGCAGTAGAAATCTTTAATAATCGGGCCGTCTTAGGTAAGATCATCCTGACGAACGAAAGCTAACGAGGAGCAAGCGATGAACGAAGCATCACCGGAACGCGCGAAATTTACGCGTATGGACGAAGGTACAGCAGATGATTGGAAGATCATTGGCAAGGCTTACTACGATTTTGCGGACGGACTTGTTGACCGTGTTTTGACCCATATGCGCCTGTTGGAAGGCGACTTTGGCGGGTTCATTTGTGACCGGTTGACCCACAGTCTGCAGACGGCAACGCGTGCCCATAACGATGGCAAAGACGAAGAATATGTCGTGTGCTGTCTGTTGCATGATATTGGCGACACATTGGGCACCTATGCCCACGGTGCTGTTGCCGCGGCCATTATGAAGCCATTCGCGTCCGAGGCCAATTTATGGATGATGGAAAATCATACTGATTTTCAGGGCTATTATTACTACGAGTTCATGGACCTCGATAAAAACCGCCGTGAAGTTCACAAGGATAGTCCGCACTACGAGCACACGCTCGAGTTCATCGACAAGTATGACATGCCTGCCTTTGACCCGGATTATCCAACCATGACGCTGGAAGAGTTTGAGCCCATGATGCGACGGGTCATGACGCGTGATATGAAAACACGCGATTTGTTGCAAAAGTAGCCACCTTCTGAATGCGCGCATGGCGGTGTAACACCTATGGCGATTACAACGACCTTGTAATCGAAGACCAACCAGACCGGGACCCAGGTCCCGGCGAAATACTCGTGCGCCCGCATGCCAGCTGCATCACCTTTGTCGAGATGTTGATGGTGCAGGGAAAATATCAGCATAAACCAGACCTGCCGTTTACCCCTGGGGGTGAATGTGGGGGTGACGTGGTCGCTGTAGGCGAGGGGGTTACCCGCTTCAAGCCCGGTGACAAAGTCATGGCTGGTGGTGGCATCGGCCTGCATGGCGGGTCTTTTGCCGAATTGATGATGGCACAGGACGCGGGCTGCAACCCATTGCCGACACCTTTTGGTTACGCCGAGGGCGCGGCCTTCATGAGTGCCTACATTACGGCCTATGTGTCGTTGGCGATCCGTGGGCAATTGCAGGCTGGTGAAACTCTGTTGGTCCATGGGGCTGCTGGTGGTGTTGGCCTGGCGGCGGTCGAGTTGGGCAAACATATGGGGGCAACCGTTATTGCAACGGCTGGCTCTGACGACAAGATGGCCGTTTTGCGCCAAAAGGGCGCGGACCATGTCATCAACTATAGGCTCGGCGAAAAGGGCGAGCACTTCCGCAGTCAGGTCAAGGATCTGACCGGTGGGCTGGGTGCCGACGTTATCTATGACCCGGTGGGCGGTGACGTGTTTGACGAGTCAGTGCGTTGCATCGCGCCCTTTGGTCGCCTGCTCGTGGTCGGGTTCACCAGTGGGCGCATCCCCAGTGTGTCGGTGAACATGCCGCTTATCAAACAATTCTCGGTCGTTGGTGTGCGGGCCGGCGAATATGGTCGTCTGAACCCAGAGGGTGGTCGCCAATCGCGCAAGGCGATCCTCGACATGGCCGAAGCAGGGCATCTGATGCCCCACATACATTGTCACATCCCCTTCGAGGGTTTGATAGACGCATTTGACGAAATCGAAGCCCGCAAAGTCATCGGGCGCATGGTACTGGATATCAATCAATGAACAAAAACCTGACAGGTACCGACGACAAAAAAGACGCGTCGGACACATACAATCCGAAATTGGATTACATCCGCCCCAAAGATGCTGCCACGTTGATTATTGTGCGCAATGGTGTCGATGTTCTGATGGGTGTTCGCAGTGCCAAGCATGCTTTTATGCCCAACAAATTTGTGTTCCCCGGAGGCCGGGTTGATGCCGCCGATGGACGTGTCGCGCGTCCGGTGGATTTGCATCCAGAAGTCGCCGCCAAGCTGGAACGCGGCTGCGCGCCGTTTCGGGCGCGGGCCCTGGCTATGGCAGCCGTGCGCGAAACCTTTGAAGAGGCTGGTTTGATTTTAGGCGTGCCGACCACCGAGAGGATCAAGACAAAGTCCCCAGGATGGAAACCATTTTTTGATAGAGGCTACGTGCCTGCGCTCGACCAGATGGAATATGTCTCACGCGCGATCACGCCGCCAGGACGTCCGCGCCGGTTTGATGCACGCTTCTTTATGGTCAACGCAGACAAATTGCATGGATCTATTGATGGCAATGGCGAGCTGGAAAACCTGCATTGGGTGCCCATTGATGAGGCCCAACAGCTAGACCTGCCGAACGTGACCAGCTTCATGATTGATATTGTCAAACAGCGCCTGAAAGACCGCCAGCACATGGAACCCGGCGCCCCGATCCCATTTTCACACTGGACGCCCCAAGGCTTTATTCGGGGCGACGAACACTAAACCTTAGTGTGACATCAGCACGGGCACGGTCATATGGCGCAACAGGTGGCGGGTGACGCCGCCCATGACGGTTTCTAACAAGCGGGAATGGCCCCAGCCGCCACAGACGATCATGTCAGACCCAGTTTCGGCAACGTAGTTCAGGATTGTCTCTCCGACGGCCTCGCTGGTGCGCACCAGGTGCGCAGCCTCGGCATTGACACCATGGCGCACCAGATGCGCGGTGATTTCGGCCCCTGGTAAATGGCTGGGGTTTTCTTCGCCCACGGTTAGTACATGGACCTTGGCCGCGTTGGTCAAGATTGGCAGGGCGTCTTGGACCGCGCGGCTGGATTGAGCGCTGGAATTCCAGGCGACGACGACAGTGTCGCCGAAATTGGCATGGTCGCCTTGCCACGGGATCGACAGGATCGGTTTGGAGGAGCTGAGGATCAGATCATCTGCCAGGTTCAGCGCTGGGCCAATAGGGACGTCATCCCCTGCACCCTGACCCAAGACCACGATATCGGTGTAACGCGAATGTAAATTGATAACGCCGCGAATGTCGCCTTCGACATAGCGCCATTCGACCTTCACATCGTTTTGGCGACCGGCTTCTTCAACTTGTTTCAACAATGACTTGGCAACCCTGCGGGCTTCTTCGAGATACGTGTCACCCAGATTGGCGGGGACATAGGGCACCACGTAAGACGGGATTGGAGTGTTGTCGACAACGCTGATCCCTGTGACCTGCGCGCCTTGCTTTTTGGCCAGGCCAATGGCAGCAGCCTGGACGTTTTGGCCAGCTTCGCCTTCAAAAGCGTGGAACAGGATATCTTTGTAGGTCATGATGTTCTCCAGATGCTTGGACTCTACGCAACACTCAATCTACATAAGGATAGAGTGAAATTTGACCACATTCTTTGATTGCGATCAAGCAAATGGGCCTTGATTGTGATCAAGCAATTGGAGGCTAAATTATTGGGAGAGACGCGCCGCAGTTTTGTTGTCAACAGCCGTAATCAGGGCGTCGAACCCTTCGGTCCGCAGAATGCCTGAAAAGTCGGACCGCCGCATGGCGACTTCACTGATTGCACCATCCAGAAAGATGTCGGCGATGGCCCATGCATCATTTCGGTTGATCATCAGATAATGGATATTCACGACATCAGGCAATTTGCTATGCACTTCAGTCATAATGATCACAGATGATCGCGGGCCTGCGCGATCACCCACAATGCGGAACTCCTGATTGTTGAATTCTTTGAAACGCGACGCATAGGTCGATGCCATGAACCTAGTGAAGACATCGATGAACAGGTCCTGTTGTTCGGTTTCCCAACTGTTCCAGTTGCGTTTGCCGACGGCACCAATCCCTAAGGCCAGCACATTCATATGTTTTTGCAAGATTGGGTACAGTTCGTCCGTGCGCCCCTGCATGCCCAATTCATCACTGCGTTTTAAAATATCAATCAGACTATTGTGAAACCCATCGATCACTGCAGAGGCGCCAGCGACTTTCGCTTGGTCCTCGGCTTCAGCTTGGGCAGCGGCTTCAGCTTCAGCTTGGGCGGCGGCCTCGGTTTGGGCCTCGGCTTGGGTGGTGGAGGCTGTGTCATCGGCAGCAGTTTGCGCCGTGGCTACAGGGGCCAGCGTGAAGATCAAAAGAAGGGCATAAGCTGCCAAAAGAATTGGATTATTCAATGTTGAACCTTTGTGTAATCGGCATACTGTTCTATATGCAGTCGTAGGCTAAATATAGGATTGACTTGGGTGATTGGCAAAGAATGCGTCAGCTTCTCTATAACGCGCTAGCGCGATGGACCGAGCTTATGGCTCGACGGGCCTGGTGGGTCGTTATTCTGGCGACCTTGCTGGCCGCGGGGTCGCTGTACTATGCGATCGACACTCTGAAGATGAATTCAGATACCGCCGGCTTGGTTGCAGATGATGAACCGTTCCGTATTTACGTCACGGAATTTGAAAAAGTATTTCCCGAATTTGTTGATACGGTCCTAGTGGCGGTGGATGCGCCAACCGCCTATGAAGCTGAAACGACGGCGCTACGTTTCGCTGAAACGCTGCGGCAGGAACCAGCGCTGTTCAAAGATATCTATGTCCCTGGAACCGGACTGTTTTACGAGAAAAATGGTCTTCTGTACCTGGATGAAGAAGACATCGCCGATGCGGTAGATCGTCTGGCCGAGGCACAACCGGGGCTGGCCAAGATGTCTGCTGACCCCAGCCTGCGCGGATTGTTCGCCATGGTGGCCTTAGGCATCGATACTCTGGCCGATGGGTCCGAGCTGCCGTTATCTTTTTCGCGGTTGGCCAGCCGGATTGCCGAGGATACCGAGACTGTCCTGCGCGACGAACCTGCAGAAAGCATCGTTTTCCCGCGGATGATTGGGGCTGGCGACGGTAATCGTACGCGCATCTTAATCATTCAGCCTGCCGTCGACTTTGGCGATGCCTTGTCTGGCCGACGGGCGGTGGAGCGTCTGCACGAAATAGAAGCAGAAATGCGGTCTCAGGGGGCGATCCCCGGCAATGTGACTGTGCGGTTCACCGGTGATGTCGTATTGTCTTATGACGAATTGACCTCGGTTCGCGATGGGGTTCAATTGGCGGGAATGATCTCTTTGATCTTGCTATTGGTCATCTTGGGTTTTGGCCTGCGGTCTGGGCGGTTGATCATCGCGTCCTATGGCACCCTGTTCATTGGCTTTGCCTGGACGGCAGCCTATGCCGCGGCCGTGGTGGGGCAGCTGAACATGCTGTCGGCAGCCTGCGCGATATTGTTCATTGGGCTGGGCATTGACCATGCCATTCATTATTGCCTGCGATACCGAGAGCTTACCTCCCACGGGGCCGATAATCTGGAAGCGCTTAAGGGCGTATCACGCAGCATTGGCGGGGCAATTGCGCTTTGCGCGTTGTCGTCCGCTATCGGGTTCCTGTCCTTTATACCCACGGATTACCAAGGGTTTGCTGAATTGGGCATCATTGCCGGGGGCGGCATGATTATGGCCTTGGTGGCGACGATGACCGTGTTGCCAGCTTTGTTGACTGTGTTGAAGGCAGCCAAAACGCGTCCGCATCTGTCGCTGGGTGGATTAATGCCAGTCAATTTTATGGCCAAACACGGCGGCAAGCTGGCAGGCATTGTGCTCGCACTATCTGCTGGTGCCGTTATCATTGCCCAGGACGCCGAATTCGACACCAGTACCCTGGCTCTCAAAAACCCGCTGTCAGAATCTGTCGTCACACTGCGAGACCTCAGTGACGCTGACATCGTTACCGATTATACGGCAATGATTATGGCCGATGACATGGATCATGCCAGAGCGTTAGCCACACAGTTGGAAGCCCTGGATGAGGTCGATCATGTAGTCACACCCGAGAGCTATGTACCTGATAATCAATTTGCCAAGCTTGAGCTGATTGAAGAGGCGGCAGATTTTATGTGGCCCGCGCTTAACCCGGGCGTGATGGCATCCCCTCCGACGGACGAGTCTCGTCAGGCCGCGGTGAATGATCTGTTGGCAAATATTGCTGAGTTGCCAGCAGATGTTCTGGCGCGCGAGGATAGTGTCAAACAATTACAATCAGCTCTCAAAAGGCTGATCAATTCGGCTGATTCGTCAGCCGCGCTTGTACGGCTGGAACAACGATTGACCGGCGATATACAAGAGCAATTAGCCAGGCTGGGCCGGGCCTTGAGTGCTGAAGAGGTGACTTTCGAAGATCTGCCATCAAGCTTGTTGAAACGGGATATTGCGGCGACGGGACAGGTCAGATTGTCGGTCATGCCATCTAAAAATATTCATAAATTCCGTGAGTTAAGAGAATTTGTTAATGCGGTAACAAAAGTTGTGCCAAGCGCGACAGGCCGCCCGGTCATCGAGGTTGGCGTCGGGCGCGTTGTGGTCGAGTCGTTTTGGCTTGCGGCCAGTATTGCCGTGCTATTGATCACACTGTTGTTGTATGCCGTTCTGCGCAGTTTCAGCGATGTGTTGCTTGTGTTGATCCCTCTGGGATTGGCTTTCAGCCTGTCGATTGCAACGACGGTTTTGATGGATATGCCCTTCAACTTCGCCAATGTCATTGTGCTGCCCTTGTTGCTCGGGTTTGGTATCGACAGTGGTATTCATCTGGTTCATCGCAGGCATCTGGAACATTCCGTATCAGAAATGATGCATTCAAGCACCCCGCGCGCTGTGACACTAAGTGCGCTGACCACTGTGGCCAGTTTTGGTAGTCTTTCGCTGTCGGCCCATTGGGGTACGGCAAGCCTTGGCATTCTGTTGAGCCTGTCCATGGCCTATATCGTGGTCTGTACTATCGTGGTGCTGCCGGCCTTGATGAGCTGGCGAGATCAATGGAACCGACGCAATGGCGTGCCTATAGAAAACGCGACCCAACCGTCAACACAACAAGAAAGCCTTTAACATGCGTATCTGGATCGGGATTATTCCTGCTTTGATTATTGCTCATCTGTCAGCGGCGGCCCTGATGGGGTCCATAGGCCAAGGTCTGGGCCAGATGTGGGAATTGAGCGCCGTGCAGAGCATGTGGCTGCAAGCCGCCTTTATGGTGGGGCTGGTGGCGCGCATACCGATTGGTGCTTTTGCCCAAACCATTGCGAGTGACAGATTTGTCTTTCTGGTCGCATTTATTGTGTCAGTCGCTGCTGCTGCTTTGTTTTATTACTATGCCAGCGACTTTGTGCCCGGCCTGATCCTGCGTCTGATCGGCGGCGCGGCGCTTGGCGCGATGATTTACCCGGCAATGAATATGGTGACGGCTGGTGGCAAAGCTGGCGCAAGCATCTGGCTGGGCTTGGTCATCGTGATGGGCTGGGCTGCATCCATCTATCTGGTGCAGTTTGCCAGTACGGTTAATTTGGGGGCGCTAGGGTCGACGTTCCCGGCGGGGGGCGGCTGGAACACTGTCTTTTTGCTCAACGCAATTTTGGGAGTCGTTTGGTTGCTGCCCGCCTTGTGGATTGTACCAAAGAGCCGTTAGACCAAGAATTGCTCGGCAATAATCCGGTCTGCCAGATTGTGCCCGCGATCATATAGCAA
>SMXS01000079.1 GCA_004356955.1 Alphaproteobacteria bacterium
ATTTTAAGTCTCTTGTGTATACCAATTCCACCACGTCCGCTTATTGGTCAGCTGTTGTCCTCATAGGCCGGGTTGCCACCCAGCTCTACCGCAGCCTGGAAAATCTCGTCAGAGACTTCGATTAATAAATCCTCGTCCGTTGTCCGGACAACGAGGCTCGTGCCTGCCTTGCCATTTGTGTAAAACGGGTAAGAACCGATATCAACATTGTCGTAACGTTCATCCAGTTCCGTCAAAAATTTGGCGATGCGGCTTTCTGGCAGCTCGGTCCTGACCGACCGCGACCGTACGGGCTTACCACCGCTGAGGCTGTGTTTGAGGCCGTCGCACATGACCTGCATGATCTGCGGGATGCCCGCCATCACGAAGACATTTTCCATCTGATAGCCCGGCGCTTTAGAGATCGGATTGTCGATCAAAATCGCCCCTTTGGGGGTAAAGGCCATCCGTGCGCGGGCAGAACTCAGACCTTCCGGCCCGTAATATTCTTTCAAAATTTCATGCGCTTCGGGGTTCAGCTCGTGCGGCACGCCAAAGGCCTTGGCCACGCATGCCCCCGTGATGTCGTCATGGGTTGGGCCGATGCCGCCCGTGGTAAAGACATAGTCAAATTTCGCCCGGCATTCATTGACCGTGTCGACAATGGTTTGCTCGATGTCCGGGATCACCCGGGCTTCGACCATCTGAATACCCACTTCTTCATTCAGCCATTTGGCCAAATAGGCCAGATTGGCATCCTGGGTGCGACCCGACAGGATCTCATTGCCGATGATAATCAGGCAGGCTGTAACTGTGCGCTCATTTGTTTTGGCATTTGACATGGCGTTCTTATAGCAGAGGGCCATTCGCAGAAACCACATCTAATAGTTGGTTTCTGGCGATCAAATCACCTGGTCGATTGATACAGTTGGTCAGGCGATATAGATTGCAACCATGCAATTTCACGCACCCTTGATTCCCGGCAAATTGATCCAGCGGTACAAACGCTTTTTAGCCGATGTGGAACTGGCAGATGGGTCCGTCATCACGGCCCATGTAGCCAATCCCGGGTCGATGCTTGGCATGAAGGACCCTGGCATGACCGTCTGGTTGTCGCCCGCGGCCAACCCCAAACGAAAACTCAAATTCAGTTGGGAACTGGCAGAAGTTGATGGCACGCTGATCAACGTCAACACGGGCCACCCCAACAAAATTGGCGAGGAAGGCATCAAAGCTGGCCTTATCCCGGAATTGGATGGCTATGACCAGTTGAAGCGCGAAGTCAAATATGGCGAGAATTCGCGCATCGACATTTTGTTGTCTAACGAGGACGACGCCAAACTCTGTTATGTCGAGATTAAAAGCGTCACCCTGCGGCGCAAAGACAATGCCGAGTTTCCGGACTCGGTCACAGCTCGTGGGGCCAAACACCTGGCAGAGCTGTCGAACATGGTCGCGCAGGGCCATCGCGCGGTGATGTTGTACCTTGTACAACGGCAGGATTGTACCAGCTTTTCTATTGCTGCGGACCTGGACCCAAACTATGCCGAAGCGTTGCAACAAGCCATGGCAATGGGCGTCGAAGTTCTGTGTTATACCTGTGCGGTAACCACCGACGGAATTTGCGTGGCAAAGCCGCTGAAAATTGCTATTTAGCGCCTCTACCCAGAGGTAAGATACAGGCCGAGGAGCCGGAATGAACGACCAGTTAGTCAGCGTAGGCCAAGATGAAAGTCCAGGTGGCATTATCATCCATGATGAAGCAAGCTTTGTTGCCATGCGCAAGGCTGGGCGTCTTGCTGCTGACACGCTGGATTACATCACCCCTTTCATTCAGCCCGGTGTTACGACCGAGGAATTGGACCGTCTGTGCGCAGAATTCATCGCAGACCATGGCGGCATCTCGGCGCCCCTGAATTACCGGGGGTTCCCGAAGTCTGTTTGCATATCCATCAACCATGTCGTGTGCCACGGCATCCCTGGCGAAAAGCGCCTGAAGAATGGCGACATCCTGAACATCGATGTTACGCCCACGGTCGATGGCTGGCACGGTGATTCCAGCCGTATGTTCTATGCTGGCGATGTCAGCGTCAAAGCCCGTCGTCTGTGTGACATTACGTTTGAGGCCATGTGGCTGGGCATCAAGCAGGTCAAACCCGGGGCAACACTTGGTGATATTGGCCACGCCATCCAAAACTTTGCCGAGGGCCATCGCTGTTCAGTTGTGCGCGACTTTTGCGGCCATGGTACCGGTCATATCTTCCATTCGCCGCCAAATATTTTGCACTATGGCCAACCTCATAGTGGCACTGTCATTCGCACTGGCATGATCTTCACCATCGAACCGATGATAAATTTGGGTCGTTATGACGTAAAAGTTCTCTCGGATGGCTGGACTGCGGTGACCCGTGACCGTTCCCTGTCTGCGCAATATGAACACACCATGGGTGTTACCGATGACGGTGTCGAAATTTTCACCCTGTCTTCTACAGGCCTGGAAAAGCCCCCATACAATATATCGCCCGATCCTTAATGCATGAATGACAAGCCGCACCATCACGGCCACCGAAAACGCCTGCGCGAACGCTTTATGAATGGGGGCGGTAATGCCCTGCCCGACTATGAATTGCTGGAACTGATCTTGTTTCAGGCGCATCCGCGTCTGGATGTCAAACCACTGGCCAAACAGCTGATCAGCCATTTTGGCAGCTTTGCCGACGTCATCAGCGCCAAGCCAGCACGCCTGGCCGAGATCAAAGGCGTGGGCCCCACAGTGATTGCGTCCCTGAAGGTGATCAATGAGGCAGCTATTCGCTTGGTCGGAGCCCGCGTCAAAGACCAACCCATCCTGGGGTCATGGACTGCCCCGATCGATTATTTCCAGGCCAGTATGGCCTTTAGCGATGTCGAGCAATTCCGGGTGCTGTTCCTCGACAAAAAGAACCGCCTGATTGCCGACGAAGTTTTGCAGGAAGGCACCATCGACCACACGCCGGTTTACCCGCGCGAGGTCGCCAAGCGCGCGTTGGAGCTTGGGTCCAGCGCCATCATTCTGGTGCACAACCACCCCAGCGGCGACCCACGCCCGTCTAAGTCCGACATCGAAATGACCAAGACAATTGTCAAGGCGGGCGAAACCCTGGGCATCGTTGTCCACGACCATATCGTCATCAGCCGCGGCGACTATGCCAGTTTCAAAACGATGGGTCTTCTGTAAGCCTTTCCAGCGAAATACTGATAGTCTGGTGCAACAGAATCACAGAGGGATCTATGGCAAAAACTATACGCATTGGCGGCGCAGGCGGCTTCCTTGGGGACAGCTCTATCGCGGCCCCACAGCTGATTGCAGGCGGCAGTGTCGATTATCTGATTTTCGACTATCTGGCTGAAGTCACCATGTCGATCCTGACCAAGACCAAGTCCAAAGACCCCACAGCGGGCTATCCGCGCGACTTTACCGACTGGGTATGGAAGGACAATCTGCGCGCATTGGCCGAAAAGGGGATAAAACTGGTGACCAATGCCGGTGGCGTGAACCCCCGCGCCTGCCGCGCCCGCATGGAAGAGCTGGCCGCAGAACAGGGCGTTTCCCTGAAGATCGCTATTGTCGAAGGCGATGACCTGATGGACCGCATCCCAACACTTGCGGCTTCTGGCGTTAGAGAAATGTATTCCGGCGAGACTTTTCCTGACGTCTCGGCAGTGACCTCAGCAAATGTCTATCTGGGGGCCCGCCCCATTGCCGATGCTTTGGCCATGGGGGCCGATGTGGTCATCACCGGCCGTGTCGTCGATTCCGCGCTAACTCTCGGAATTTTGGAATATGAATTCGGCTGGGAAGACGATGATTTTGACCACCTGTCTGCTGGCAGTCTCGCGGGCCATATCAACGAATGTGGTGCCCAGTGCACCGGCGGCCTGTTCACGGACTGGCAGGACGTGCCCGACTGGGCCCATATCGGCTATCCGGTGTTGGAATGTTCTGAGGATGGCAGCTTTGTTGTCACCAAGCCCGCGGGGACCGGCGGGCTGATCTCAATCGGTACCGTGAGCGAACAGATGCTGTACGAAGTCGGCGACCCACAGGCCTATCTGTTGCCCGACGTCGCCTGTGATTTTTCACAAGTGAAGATGGAACAGATCGGCGAGAACCAGGTGCGGGTCAGTGGCGCGATGGGCCGCAACCCGACTGACACCTACAAGGTCTGCACGACCTTTTTGGATGGCTATCGCGCCGTGGGTATTTCCCCCGTGTTGGGCATGGACGCAGCAGCCAAGGCCAAACGCCAGGCAGCTGCTATTATTGAGCGGACAGAAGAGCTGTTGCGCGACCGGAATTTCGGCCCATGGCGCGCCACCCATGTGGACGCCTTGGGCGCCGAGACCACTTATGGCGCCCATGCCCGCACCACCCAAACCCGCGAGGTCGTGTGCAAAGTCACAGTAGAACACGAAGACCGCGCGGCATTGGACGTGTTCAACCGCGAGTTCTATTCCCCCATGACATCCATGTCGGTCGGGACGACGGGCTGGCCATCAGGTCGGCCCACTATTTCGCCCATCATCCGATTGTTTTCGTTCCCCATCGACAAGAACGACCTGAATGTTCAAGTGGATTTGGGTGGCGAGACCAAGGCGGTCGACATTGCCAAAACAGGTGGTTTTGATCTGTCACAGGTCGACCGTCCTAATCTGGCTGATGATGCCAACCTATCCGCCGATACCAAAAAAATACCCCTGATCCACCTGGCCTGGGGCCGATCGGGCGACAAGGGTGACAAATTCAATGTGGGGATTATTGCGCGCAAGCCGGAATATTACCCGTTCATCCGACGGGCGCTGACCGAAGATCGCGTGATGGATTGGTTCAAGCACGAATTCGAACGTGACCGCGATGACAGGCCTGATATCACCCCCAACCCAAGGGTCGAACGCTTTGAAGTGCCAGGAACAAATGCGCTGAACTTTTTGTGCCACGAAGCCCTGGGCGGCGGCGGTATTGCCACCATGCGGCTGGATCAACTGGGCAAAGGCAAAGCCCAGCAATTGCTAGAGATATATATCGAAGTGCCGATTGGGCTGGCCTAGGGCCTAACTTTCGCCTTCTTCAACC
>SMXS01000080.1 GCA_004356955.1 Alphaproteobacteria bacterium
ACAATCGCTTCGCGATCACTCGGCACGAACGGTTCGTCTGCTATCCACCTCTGATCGCGGGCAAAAAACACACTTCGGTATCGTCTTCCAGGGGCTCCAGAAAGGCATCGGCAACAATATCGCCATCGATGGCCACCGCGAGCGAGCGGGCCGCAAAGACTTCGCCCATACCGGGATACAGCTCGTCCAATAATTGATAAAGGTGGCGGACATTGCGTGCCGCCACCTTTATTTCAATATCTTTGCCAACAAAGCGGCGACCAAGATCGCCGTTGAGCAGAACCCGCGCCATCTTACTCGGCGGCTTCCTTATAGGCATCGAGTGCGGCCAACATCTTAATGGGCGTCACCGGCAATTCGGTCATACGCACGCCGGTCGCGTCATAGATCGCATTCACCACAGCGGCCAATGGCGGCACCAGCGGGGCTTCGCCCACACCGCGTACGCCAAAGGGATGGTTGGGGTTGGCAACTTCCACCAACACGGTATCGATCATGGGCAGGTCCGAGGCGACGGGCATGCGGTAATCCAGGAAGCCTGGGTTTTCCAACAAGCCGTCTTCGTTATAGAAATATTCCTCGTTCAGCGCCCAACCAATACCCTGCACGGCGCCGCCCTGCATCTGGCCTTCGACATAGCTGGGATGGATGGCCTTGCCGACATCCTGCACGGTCGTATAGCGCAGAATTTCAATATAACCGGTTTCAGGGTCCACCTCGACATCACATATATGCGTCGCAAAGGAAGGCCCGGCACCCCTGGCATTAATCGACGACCGGCCAACAATAATACCGCCGGTGCGCGCTGCCTTGGCGGCAATATCAGCCAGGCTCATTGATTTAGCGTCGCCCTTTGTGGCCTGGGCCGAGCCGTCTTGCCAGACGACATCTTCGACATCAATGCCCATATCAGCCGCCGCGCGGGTGCGTAATTGCAGCACCACGTCTTCGGCGGCATTGGTCACCGCAATGCCAGTGGCGAATGTCACGCGGGACCCACCGGTACCATCGTTATGCGCAATGGATGCTGTATCAGCCACAACCACCTGCACCCGTTCATACTCGATACCCAATACTTCGGCGGCCATCATAGCCATGGCGGCCCGTGTACCACCAATATCGGGGCTGCCTTCAACAACTGTGACAGTGCCGTCTTCGTGCACATTTACCGCCGCGTTGGACTGGCCACCGACATTGAACCAAAAACCGCTGGCAATGCCACGGCCCTGATTGGGGCCCAGATTGCTTTTGTAATGCGGGTGTTCGCGCGTTGCGACCAGCACATCCTTGCAACCGATCTGTTTGAAGGTTGGACCATAGATGGCCTTTGTGCCTTCTTCAGCCGCATTTATATGACGAAATTCAATCGGGTCCATCTTCAGCATTTGCGCCAGTTCATCCATCGCAGATTCTACGGCGAATGCCCCATTGGGTGCGCCAGGTGCCCGATAGGCACCAGATTTGCAGGTGTTGGAAACCACATCATAACCGACGACCCGGGCGTTTTCGAGCGCATAGGGCGTCAGACCGGCCATGCAGGCCGCGCCCACTGGCGAGCCAGCAAAAGCACCGGCATGAAAGCGGAACTCGCAATCTGCAGCGACAATTTTTCCGTCATTGGTCACGCCGATTTTGACGTCCATGGACGTCGCCGGCGTTGGCCCAGTTGCGCGGAACACTTCGGCCCGCGTCATGGTCATCTTGACCGGACGGCCCGCCAGCTTGGACATCGCAATAGCAAGAGGCTCGATATAAACAGTCGTCTTGCCGCCAAATCCGCCACCGATTTCGGCAGGAATGACGCGGATCGCAGACGAATCCATGCCCAACAATTTGGCGCACAGATCACGGACCGTAAAATGTCCCTGGCTGGAACACCACACAAAGGCCGTGCCGTCTTCGGCAAAATTGGCCACCACGGCATGGGGTTCAATATAGCCCTGATGCACCGCTTTGGTTTTGTAAGACCGCTCGATAATAATATCGGCGTGCTTGAAGCCTTCCTCAACATCACCCAGGCCCATTTCCATGCGGCTGGCAATATTCGATGGCGTGGTTGGTGTTTCGTCAAGGCCCTTGGTGAACATGTCGTCATGCAGCACCGGCGCATCAGGCTTCATCGCCTCGTCGACATCAATGACATGCGGCAGCACTTCATATTGAACGTCGATCAAGGCAAGGGCTTCGTCTGCAATCTTGGCCGTTGTCGCGGCAACGGCTGCCAGTGCGTGGCCATCATACAGAACCTTGCCACGCGCCAGCACGTTCAGCGACAGATCATGCACATCGATGGCAGTTTCGCCCGTTTGCGACAATTCATGCGCGATATCGATCATATCTTCGCCGACAATAACGGCTTTGACGCCGGTCAGGGCTTTGGCCTTCGATGTGTCGATGCTGATGATCCGCGCATGGGCATGCGGGCTGCGCAGGACCTTGCCGATCAACTGGCCCGGCATTTTAAAGTCGGCGCCAAAATTGGCGCGTCCCGTGACCTTGTCCACCCCGTCCGGGCGAATAGGTCGTGTGCCAACAATTTTCAGGTTGTCGAGATCATAGGTCATGAAGCTTCCCCTCTCATGTCCGCGGCTGCGTCCATCACAGCGCCAATGATTTTGTCATATCCGGTACAGCGACACAAATTACCCGCCAGCCAGTATCGTATTTCGGTTTCAGATGGGTCGTTGTTGCGATCCAGCAACGCTTTGGCCGCCACCACGATACCGGGCGTGCAATAGCCACATTGCAAAGCACCGTGTTCCAGAATCCGTTGCTGCACCGGGTGCAATTTGTCACCCTGGGCAATGTTTTCGACGGTTTCGACCTCGCTGCCCTGCACTTCGGCACCCAACACCAGGCATGAACACACCAGACGGCCATCAAGCATGACCGAGCAAGCGCCGCAATCACCCGAAGCGCAGCCTTCTTTACTGCCGGTCAGTTGTAATTCGTCGCGCAAAATGTCCAACAGGGTTTCGTGTGGTTCGCACAGAAATTCGGCCGGGTCGCCGTTGATGGTTGTGGTTACATGAATTTTGGCCATTAGCTGGCGCTCCCTTTTCTTGCCCGGTCATAGGCTATCTTGGCCGCACGCTTGGTCAGCACACCGGCCACTTTTATTCTGTATTCTACGGTGCCGCGCTTGTCGCTGATCGGGTTAGCCGCTGCGCTGGCTGCCGCCGCCGCCGCCGCCAGGGCATCATCATCCAGCTTGGTACCAATCAACGCATCAGCCGCTGCTGGCACGTCAATGGCCGTTGGTGCCACGGCACCCAATACAATTTTGGCAGCCGTGCAAGTGCCGTCGTCGTCCAGGGTCAGATTGACCGCTGCGCCAACAATGGCAATGTCCATTTCGGTCCGCGGGATCATCCGCAGATAAGCATCTGAAGAATTGGCTGGACGGGACGGCAGGTTGATCGAAACCACGAACTCGCCTTTGCCCAGCGAGTTGCTACCCGGTCCTGTGGGAATATCTGCAACCGCGGCTTCGCGTGTGCCATCGGGGCCGATAATGGTGCAGGTCGCGTCAGCCGCAATCAACGCTGGCACGGCGTCAGCCGCCGGTGATGCGTTGCACAAATTACCGCCCATCGAGGCACGTCCCTGTATCTGGGTCGAACCAATAAGTTCGGCGCCTTCCGTCACGCCCGGCCAAACAGTGCCCAGGGTATCGTGTTCGCCCAATTCGGCCCCGGCAACCGCCGCGCCAATGGTATAAGCGCCACCGGATTCAGAAATGGTGCGTGTTTCATCAAGCCCTTTGATGTCGACCACCAGGTCGGGGCTGATCATGCCAGCCCGCAATTGCACCAACAAATCAGTGCCGCCCGCCAGGACGTAGGATTGGCCAGCTTCGCCCGCCAACAATGACGCGGCCCCCGCGACCGAGTCCGCTACTTCATATCGCATGTGTCTTCCTTAGATAGAATCAACGTGCCCCAAGAGCACAACATTCATGTGTGCAGGATTATGCGGTATCGAGCGGTTGGATCAAGCGTCAGTTTTGACTAATGCGCACATTTAGGGGCGCATAAAGGTATATTCGGTGTCCGGGTCCAGATTATCGGCCGGAAACGTCAATTCCTGGGCGATATCGGCAATCGACCGCTGTTGCTGGTAAATCCGTACGGCTTCGTTGATCAACTCGCGACCAATCAGGTCTGCAGGGATCTTTTTGTCTGCGGCTTCGGCCAAAATCTTCTCGACATAGCCTGCTACCAGGTCTTTTTGTTCACTCATTGCTATCTCCAGCGTCCTGACCACGCATTCCGCCATGATGCGATGCGCAGCCTACCCTGCATCGAACTCAATTGAAACGGACGAATAGCGTGGAAGTCAATCCACCTTGGCGGGGGCTGCAGGCTGCGCAGGCAAAGTCGCGTTCAACCAAAAATACCCCATGGTGCCGGCAATAAGGGATCCAACAATAACGCCGATCCGAACCAGATTGATCGACTGATCATCTTCAAAGGCCAGGGTGCCAATGAACAGGCTCATGGTGAAGCCAATCCCTGCCAGCATGGCCACACCGACAATATAGCTCCAGGTCAAATCATCGGGTATTCGGCACAGGCCAACAAAGGTACCAAGCCATGCCATGCCGAACACGCCCACCACTTTGCCCACAACCAGCCCCAAGATGACCCCCAAAGGAATGGGTGTCAGCAGCATGCCCAGGTGCAGCCCTTCAAACGACACCCCGGCATTGGTGAACGCGAATGCTGGTAGGATCAGGAAGGCCACCCAGGGGTGCAACATATGCTCCAAATGAGGCAACAGGGGCTGGCCGGACGCATCATCTGTGCGCAGCGGGATGGTGAAGGCCATAATTACCCCCGCCAGGGTCGCATGAATGCCCGATTCCAGCACGGCAGCCCATACAAGAATGCCAACAAACAGGTAAAGCTCTGTTCTTTTGACGCCCAGAAAGTTGAACAGGACCATGATTGATAGTCCCGCACTCGCCCAGGCCAACGAAACAATCGACAGGTCGCTGCCAAAGAACAATGCGATGATCAAGATCGCGCCGATATCGTCAAAAATGGCCAAGGCCAGCAAAAATATTTTCAACGACAACGGAACGCGGGGACCAAGCAGCGACAAAATACCCAGTGCAAAGGCAATGTCCGTGGCCGCAGGAACTGCCCAACCGGCACTGGCCACCGGGTCACCTGCAGTCACCGCAAGGTAGACCCCAACGGGCACGACCATGCCACCAAAGGCGGCCAGGGCTGGCAACACGATCTGGCTGGCGTTTGACAATTCCCCCTGCAAGACTTCGCGTTTGACCTCCAGGCCAATGAAAAAGAAGAAGATCGCCATCAGTCCATCATTGACCCAGTGCAACAGGGATTTGTCGATGGAGTAACTGCCAATTTGCACAGCCAAAGGCAGATGCATGAATTCCTGATAGGCATCAGACAGGCCGCTGTTGGCGACCACCATCGCCACCAACGCTGCAGCGAACAAAACAATGCCACCAGTCGATTCGTGGTGGATAAAATTCTTCAGGGTGGCAACGGCCATGTGTGTCTCCTCACCACGCTACTTGAACATCCTGAGCATACAACCCTGCCGGAACTTTTAGACAGACCTATTTGGGGAATAGCCCAATTGGGTCTGACGACCAGTTTCAGCTAGACGTCATCCCAGGCTTACGGCACTGTGGCCCCTCGTTTTCGCCCAGAGGGGCAGGGACATTCTCATTCCGTACACATTCAAGATCAGGGAGAATTCATCATGGCTGGAAGAATGGACGGCAAAGTTGCTGTCATCACAGGCGCTGCAAGCGGCATCGGTGCAGGCACAGCAGAACTATTTGTCAAGGAAGGTGGCCAGGTCATTGTCGCAGACTTGCAGGAAGAACTCGGCCAGGCCAAGGCAGACGCGCTGGGCGACGCGGCCCGCTTTATCTTGTGCAACGTCACCCAGGAAGACCAGGTTGCCGCCGCTGTCGATCTTGCTGTGTCAGAATTCGGCAAGCTCGACTGCATGGTCAACAATGCTGGCATCGTTGGCTCTGTGGGGTCCATCTCGCAGATGAATACAGACGCCTGGGACCTGACAGTGTCGATTTTGTTGAAAGGCGTCTATCTGGGCATGAAGCACGCCGCCCGCGTGATGATCCCACAAAAATCTGGCGTGATCCTGTCGATTGCCAGTACTGCTGGTGTCCAGGGCGGCCTGGGCCCGCATTGCTACACAGCGTGCAAACATGCCGTTGTCGGCCTGACCAAATCTGTCGCGTCCGAGCTGGGCAAATACCAGATCCGCGTTAACGCGGTGGCACCAGGCAACACGGTGACCGACATGACAGCCGCCGTGATGACCGGCGACAACGAAGCCTATGACAAGACCGCTGAAGGCATTGCCTCGGGATCACCGCTTGGTTATGCAGGCTTCCCCATCGATATCGCCAATGGCCTGTTGTACCTCGCCAGTGACGAAGCCCCATACGTTTCGGGCCATACGCTGGTGATTGATGCCGGTCAGACCTCCTCAGGCGGCGGCACCGACTTCAACGACGGCGAAGGCGGCATCTACCGCGAAGCTGGTCGCCGCGACATCTAAGCCGCGACCCAGTATAGATTTGAAAAGGCCCGGTATTGACCGGGTCTTTTTTTGGGGGCTTATTCTGCCGCGTCTCGTTGCTTGCGACTGGCTGACAACGGATTGCCCGACACCCAAACATCGACCCAGTCATGGAAATGCTGGACGCGGGTTTCGTCCTCGCCCAACCAGGCGGCTTTGAAGCCCTGGCTGTGCATGCCGGCCTGCATGTCGCGCAGATAGTGCACATCCTGGTCGATGGTGATGGTCATGGAATAGTCGCCAGCAATGACGTCTTCCTGGTCAAAGACTTCACGTTCGGGGCGCTCGTCAATGGCCGCAACGGCATCTGCTTCATCACCCACCAGCGTCAGGCCTTTGGCTTTGGAACTGGACCCCTGCGGCTTGATCTGCAGGGTCCATTTATCGAACATGGTCTTGTCCGGGTCTTTGGGATGCGGCCGCGGGCGCATGATCCACAATTCTTCGGGCTTGATGGTCCACACAAGGTTCGGGAACAAATTATACTGCCAAACGTCAGATACCTGGTCGTCGCTAAAGGCGTCGTAGGAAAAACCCACTTCTTCGCCAACTTTGCGCTTAACCTTTTGGACGGCTTTACGAATTTCTGGCACGCGGCCGTTGAATTCCTCGGGATCCATGCCCAACCAGGTCAGCTGCATATGCAAGAGCGGGTTTGGCTCGAACGGCACTGGATAGCGCGGATTGGTGACATAGCCATCGACCTTCACCAACGTGTGGCCATAGGGATAAAGATTGACCGTGTCATCACAACAATCGACAAAACTGGCATGCTGCGGATGGATGAAGTCAACGTGATACAGCTCAGAGAAATTGTCGATGCAGGTCTTCCAATTGGCGTCCAGAGTGACCGTCTGGTCCTTGACCAAAATCATGTCCTCGATTTTGTAGGGTTCAATCTCGTCCATGATCGACCCCAGGAAGTCTGATAGCGGACCACAGTCCATATCCATATTGACCCAGACCAGCCCCGCCCATGTCTCGACCTTCAAGGGGCTCAGTGACAGCTCGTCACAGGGGATGCCCTGGGTAAAGCGATGTTCGTCGGGCACCGACTGCAAGGTGCCGTCTGTGGCATAGGTCCAATGATGATAGGGGCAGGTGATGACGTCGGCCGAGCCGCGTTCAGCCACCACGATCTTGTTGCCGCGATGCTGGCAGACATTGAAAAAAGCACCAACGCCACCATCATCCTTGCGCGTGATCAGGATAGATTCCCGACCAATATCAAAGACGAAATAGTCGCCCGCCTCGGGAATATCGACCATCATGCCGGCCAACAGCCAGCTTTTGGACCAGATATTGGTCCATTCGCGTTCCAGGAATTCTGGCGAGGTAAAGCGGTGGCCATCCAGAGAGGCCTTTTGCCCCGCCTGGGCGGCGATGTGGCTGAAATCGATATGATTGGTTTGTTTGGTCATGCCTGTTCTCTAGTAAATTTCGTAATGGCAGGGATGGTACCTTGTTTTCGACACGCAATCACCTGATTGATCTGCTAGGCCCCTTCGGGGCGATAAAGCCGCAGGGGCAAAGGCTTACGCATATATTCCGGCCATTGCGACCAAGTCGGGCCTGATCGAATGCCGCCATCCACCACCAGCGCATGCCCGGTGATGTAACTAGAGGCCTCCGAAGCCAAAAACAAGGCGGCCTGGGCGATATCATCAGGCACGCCAGCCCGGCCGAGGGGTTGGTTGCCACCGGCAGATTTGCGCAAATTCTCAACATCTTCGTCCGTCGCGTTCAGTTTGCCCACCGTCAGGGGCGTCGCCACCAGGCCCGGACAAATCGCATTGACGCGAATATTGTGTTCGCCCAGCTCAAGCGAGACCGTCTCTGTCAGCTTGATCACCGCCGCCTTGCACACCCCGTATAGATGTGGAGAAACACCATTCATCAGACCTGCAACGCTGGCAGTGCTGATAATATTGCCTGAATTTTGCGCCTTCATAATTGGCGTGACATGCTTGATGCCTAAAAAAACACTTTTGACCAGCACATCGAATGTCAGGTCGTAATCTTCCATGGTCGTTGTCTCAATGGGTCCAAGTGCCCCACCAAACCCAGCATTATTGTACAGAATATCAACCCGGCCCCATTTGGTCATGGCAAGGTCGATCATACTGGCGATGTCTTCTTCGATGCGCACGTCAACCTGGCAAAAGACGCCCTGGTCTCCCAACTCCTTCGCCACAGCTTGGCCTTTTTCAGCCTGCATGTCGGCGATGACAACATTGGCCCCTTCGCTGGCAAAAAGCCGCGCAGTTTCAGCCCCGATGCCGCTGGCGGCCCCGGTAATGACGGCCACTTTGCCTTTTAGTCGATCAGCCATGTTTCCCCCTGTATTTCCTGATTTTTGCCCTTGGAAGGATAGTCTACTCAATCTTCAGGCATTTCGTTATAGTGTTGCTCGTTATTAATGAGTGCGGCAACTTTGGGGAAGGTTCCGTCGATGTTGAAGCATTTATTTAGCGAGCTGAAAAGACGCAAAGTTTTCCAGGTGGCCGTCCTATACGGCATAACCGCTTGGTTGCTGGTACAGGTTGTGGTTGCCATTGATGGACCCCTGGCATTGCCCGAATGGTTCGATACGGCAGTTATTGTCCTGCTGCTGATCGGATTTCCCATCGCGCTGATTTTAGCTTGGGCCTTTGACCTAACCCCCGACGGCGTGATCCGCACGGCAGCAGAAACGACCAGTCCCCCGCCACGCCGGAATTCGTTCGCCCTTTTGCTCGGCATCACGATCATGTCTCTGTCGGCTGGCTATCTCATTTGGGGGATCGACGATGGCCCAATCGATAGGGGCGATATGGGCATGACCACGGCCGCAGCAGCAATGGAGATTGATGTTTCTCAACCGGTCCCGGGGTTCAGCGGCAGGGCCGCCATTGCCGTGTTGCCCTTCGTCAACATGTCCAATGACCCCGAGCAGGAATATTTCTCTGACGGCATCACAGAGGACATCATCACCGGCCTGCAGGCCTATGCCCAGTTTCCGGTCATCGCCCGGACGTCCACCTTTACCTACAAAGGAAAAAACGAAGACTTGCGCAAAGTCGCAACCCAACTTGGAGCGGGATATATATTGGAAGGCAGTGTCCAGAAGCGCGGCAATATTGTCCGCATCAACGCCCAATTAATCGATGCCCGGGGCCTGCATTTATGGGCGGACAAATTTGATCGATCCCTGGACGATATCTTCGCGGTGCAGGACGAAATTACCCAACAAATCGTCGCACAGATTGCGCCGGAAATGATGGCCTCTGAGGTTGCCAAATCCGCCAGAGTTCGCACAGCAGATCTTGAAGCCTGGGACTATTATCTACGCGCAGTCGCGGACACGACCGTGTTTCTTGGCTTTTCTGACCTCAATGGTGGCATCGTGACGATGGAGCGCAACGAGCGAGCGCGAAAGAATGCCGAAAAGGCCATCGAACTTGACCCGAAATTTGCAGCGGCCTTTACGTTGTTGTCCCATATTGACGGGGAATATCTTCGTACATTGCGAGGTGAAGTCACTGAGGAATTTGCGGTTGATGCTCTTCACCGCGCCCTTGGCTACGCGTCGCGCGCCCGAAATATCAACCCCTTCGATGCCACTGCGTGTTCCTGCCACGCCGCCTTGTTGCTGATTGCCGGGGAAGTGGACGCCGCCATCGACATTCAACAACTAACCCTGGACAGCAACCCGGCCAGCGCTATGGCCCATTCCATGATGGCCAAATTGCTGCATACAGTGGGTAAAGATGACGAGGCTCTGGCAGAAATAATTCTGGCCAAACGCCTGAGCCCCCGCGACATGACCCTGACCCGCGACCTTTTGTTCGAAGCAGAGATTTATGCCGGTATGGGCAAACTTGAAAAAGCGACGCGGACAGCCTATGGGGCGATCCTTCTTGCCCCCGGCAATTACGACGCCAGTATTTTGCGCATGATCACGCTGTTTGCCCTGGGCCGTACCGACGAGGCGCGCCAAACATTGCGTGACATGGATGCAATCGCGCCAAATTTCGCGATTGAATCCATGTGGATAACCCCTTTGCCCGATATTCTTATCCCGGCATTAGACAATGCGTTAGCGATTGACCACAGCGGATTGGATTGGCATGAAGCCGTTAGCCTGATGATGGAATATCTGTCGCAAGACAAAACCTGAAAAATTGCCCTGAAGCATTATTGCCAATCTTGTTACAGGGTGGCTTGTTACCAGGTGGCTTGTTACAGGATGGCTTGTCATTGGGGGCCTGCTTTGGCACAAAGGTTGTCTCATAATTGTCAGGACAAACCATGCGCGCCATCCTTTGCAAAGACTATGCCCCACCCGAAGACCTTGTATTTGAAGAAGTAGACGACCCGACACCGGGTCCCGGCCAGGCGGCCGTTGATGTACGCGCCGCTGGCCTTGGCTTTGTCGACGCGCTTTATGTGCAGGGCTTGTATCAGGTCAAACCTCCCCTGCCCTTTATCCCTGGCAGCGAAGTCGCGGGTGTAATTACAGAGCTAGGCGAAGGCGTGACCAATCTGGCCATTGGCGATGAAGTGTTCGGCATGGCCCAGGGCGGTGCCTTCGCCGAGAAGACCCTGCTGAGCGCCAATAATTGCGTAAAAAAGCCCGCCAATATGTCGTTTGAAGCTGCTGCTGGATTCCTGGTTTCCTATTGCACCGCCTTGTTTGCCTTTGATAATCGTGGCGGCATCACCGGACCTGGCGAAACCATGCTGGTGTTGGGCGCAGGTGGCGGCGTTGGCCTGGCTGCCATCGACCTGGCCAAAGCCCTGGGCTGTTTTGTCATCGCCTGTGCGTCCTCCCAAGACAAACGCGACGCCTGCCTGGCCCAAGGCGCCGACGCGGTCGTCGATTACACCACCGAGGACTGGCGCAAACAAGTAGAGGCCGCCGCGGCAGACAGCCCTAGTGGCGGCGTCAACATCGTCTACGACCCTGTCGGCGGTAGTTTTTCCAACATTGCCCTGCGCACGCTAAAGCCCTGGGGACGGTTCCTGGTCATCGGTTTTGCCGATGGTGAAATCCCAAAAATCCCGCTCAACCTGGCGCTGTTGAAACAAATCCAGATCGTCGGCGTCGACTGGGGCGGCTGGGTCCGCACCACCGACCCCAGCGGGCAAGCCGCCCTGTTAGCCAAATTGTCTGACTATGTGATCTCGGGTAAACTGAACCCGCCACAAGGCCAGCAATACCCGCTTGCAGATGCAGGCAAAGCAATGCGCGACCTGCTGGACCGCAAAGTCACCGGTAAGGGTGTGTTGGTGCCTTAGGGGCAGAATTCTAGTCGGTTCAAACTCAGTCGTTCCACCACGGCAGGTCGGAGAACGAGCGCATATCAATTTCGTGCGACCAGGTCGATCGATGCTGCTGCGACAGGTGAAAATATGTATCGGCAATCCTGTCGGGAAGGATCAGTCCGTCATGGTCCATGCCACGGGTTTCCCGCAGCTTCTGGAACGCCTCTGTACCCAGCATTTTACCCAATGTATCGGGCGCATCAACCGCCCCATCGATAATGATGTGGGCGATATGGATGCCCTTGGGCCCAAACTCGGCATTGAGCGACTGGCACAGCAACCGTCGGCCACCCATAGCCGCCGCGTGCGAGTGCTGACCGCTGTTGCCGCGCATCGCCGCTGTTGCTGACGTGACCAGGATCGTGCCTTTGCCGCGTTCTTCCATCAGCGGGCAAACGGCAGACGCTATGCGAAATAATCCAAAAGTCGCCATGCGCCAGCCCATCTCGAAGGCCTTGTAGCTGGTATCTTTGAGGGACCTATCGCCAATCTGAGCACCCAAATTATACAACACCACGTCGATGGGGCCGATGTCAGCCTCGATGGCGGCCACTCTGTCCTCGATGCTGTCCGGCGCTGTCGCGTCCAGCAAAAAGCCCGTCGCGGCCCCGCCCTCGCGCTCGATATCCACCACTAACGCGTCCAGGCCTTGCTGGTCGGTACGCCGACACAGCACAGCGTGATAGCCCTCTTGGGCAAAACGCTTTCCTGTCGTACCGCCGATACCAGCGCCAGCGCCCATGACCAGACAAACAGGTTTTCTTGACGCCATCGACTACCTCCCTTCAGGCCAATTATTCAGCGAGTGCTTCTTCCACCAGATCCAAACGATCCTTACTGAAGAACATCTCGTCACCAATATAGAACGTGGGGATGCCAAAGGCACCACGGTCCACGGCCGCGGCTGTATTTTCGACAAGCCTGGCTTTGATGGCCGGGTCTTGCGTGCGCTCCAACAGGGAAGCCCCATCAAAACCGGCTTTCGTCATGACCGCGACAAAGACCTCTGGGTCGTCCATCTTTTTGCCGTCTTCCCACATCGCGGGCAGCCCTGCCTCGATATAGTCTTCCAGTCGGCCATCCTCTTGGGCGGCGATGGCCGCGCGCATCATGATCAGCGTATTGACCGGAAAGTTCGGGTTCATGGTGAATTTTGTCAGGCTGTGTTTTGCAACAAAACGCTGCATCTCCAGCCGCTGATAGTCCAGCTTTCCCTTAACGGGCGCGAACGTCACCATCGGTGCCTGGTTGCCTGTCGCCTTGAAAATCCCGCCCAGCAGGCAGGGAATATAATTGATTTTAGCGCCCGTACGGTCGGCGATTTCCGGCAGCAACTGATGCGACAGATAGGCATTGGGACTGGCAAAATCGAAAATGAAATCTATCGTTTTCAAGGGGTTCTCCTCTGGGGATACTTTTTCGTGATCCTAAATCCTATAGCTGCCAGTATAATCTCGTAATGCATAGGAGCAGCGATAAACACCATGCACCAGAACCCTATAAAGGCGGAAGCGTCAGAAAATGAGTGACCCAAAAGGTTTGCCAACAACCAGCGAACCACTCGTTAATCCTCGTCAGTTCATGGCCCAAGCTAATACATCCAACAGTCCCCTCCGACGGCCCCCTTCCGACTATTTCCCGGCGGGCAGTGGCGATTGGTTCACCATACCGGATGGCCTGGATGCCGGGAAAAAGCTGTTTTACGCCGATCATCAGACCGGACAGGGTGAACCCCGGGCCACCGTAGTTTTTGTCCATGGCAACCCCGAAAGTTCTTACACATATCGTCATATTCGGGACGCACTGATGACCTCTTTGCCGAACCTGCGCCTTGTTTCAATGGATCACATTGGTTTTGGACTCTCGGACCAAGCCAGCTTTGAGATGGTGGACATGCATCACGCTGCAAACCTGTTGCAGTTGGTTCAACATCTGGACCTGCGTGACGTGACACTGGTCGTACATGATTGGGGTGGGCCTATCGGTGTTGGCGCCTTTATCCAGGAACCAGAGCGGGTGAAAAACCTGCTGGTCCTGAACACCACTGTGTTTCCGATGCCAGAAGACGGCCTCACCTATGAGAATTTTCCCATCAGCTGGATGCCGTGGTGCGATACACCCAAATTCATCCCCAATAGCCTTTGGGGTGGTGTTGCGGCGTACGTCGTTTCCCACGGCGCGCCCCAAGGCACCTTTCGTTTCCTCGCCAATACGGGTCTGGCCCTGGCGCGACACGGTCTGCATTTAATACCAGAAGACACGCCCGATTATGTGTGGTCTCAAATGTTGCGCAGTCGCGCCAATGCCATAAGTTCAAAGCGCAACGTATTGCAAACACCCTATTGGGGCCACGGATACATCTATGATGACCCTACTTATGGCAAGCAGGATAACCATTCGTTCTACGCCGACATCCAGCGCGTCGTCCCCTTAACCTGGGGGCGGGACGGCCAGAATATTGGTGTTTGCGGATATTTTGGTCAATGGGATGCCTGTGGCAAGGACTCGGTCATCGCCCAATGGCAAGAGGCGCTGCCGCAAATGATCGACAACACTTTCAAGTTTCCAGACATTGGTCACTTCATCGAAGAATACAAAGGCGAAGAAATAGCAACGTCCCTATTGGCATTGATCGATTAAACTCACAGCTGCAAGGCAATCATGGCCAACAAAATGCCCGGCAGTTGCCTGCCGGGCTCTTGATGGGATGAACCCCAATTTACCTGCCGCTAGTCCAATCGGCCAATCACGGCGACTGCAGCCACATTATTGTGGGGGGCGCCGCCAAGATTGTGGGTCAGGCCAATGCGCGGGTCCTTGAGCTGGCGCTCGCCCGCCTTGCCCTGCAATTGCAGGTACATCTCGTAGGCCATGCGCAGGCCCGAGGCCCCGATGGGGTGGCCAAAGCACTTCAGCCCGCCATCGATTTGGCAGGGGATGCCACCATCGGCATCATAAAAGCCATCGAGGATGTCTTTTACCGCGCCGCCTTCTTCTGAAATATAAAGGTCTTCCATGGTCACCAATTCGGTGATCGAAAAACAGTCATGGACTTCCAACATCGAGATTTCTTCGCGGGGGTTTTTGATGCCAGCTTCTTCATAGGCCTTCTTCGAGGCGATCCGCGTGGTGGCAAAATGGCTGCCGTCCCATGAGTTAAACGATGCTTCCGTTCCATCCGACAGGCAAAGCTGTAGCGCCTTGATGGTGACAATGTCAGTCTTGCCCATGGCTTTGGCAATTTCAGGCGTCGTCACGATGGCGCAGGCAGACCCGTCTGACACACCGCAACAATCGAACAGACCCAGGGGTTCTGCAATCATCGGCGCGTCCATGATGGTCTCCATGGTCACGGCCTTGCGCAGATGAGCTTTTTCATTTTTGGCGCCGTTCTGATGACTTTTCCACGACACATGGGCCATGGCTTGTTTCACGTCGGCACTGGAAATGCCGTGCTTGGCAGAATAGGCGGTGGCCAATTGGGCAAAATTACCGGGGGCAGACCCATTGGGCACCCACAGGTCAGGAAACGGGCCCTTGGACCCAGCTGGCAGGCCGCCATAACCGGTGTCTTTCAGTTTTTCGACACCCATGGCCATGGCGATGTCGACAGCACCAGAGGCCACGGCATAGGCCGCGCCGCGCAGGGCCTCGGTGCCCGTGGCACACATATTTTCCACCCGCGTGATGGGGATGCCCGACAGGCGCAATGTCGTCGCCATCGGCAGGCCTGAGACACCCACATGAACCTTTTCAAAAGCGGTGCCGAACCAGGCAGCTTCGATTTGGCTGCGGTCGATCCCCGCATCGGCAAGGGCCTCTTCAAAGGCCTCTACCATCAACTCTTCTGCGCCACAGTCCCAGCGTTCACCAAAGGATGAACAGCCCATACCGACGATGGCGACCTTGTCTTTAATTCCTCGAGCCATGTTATAGCTTCCTTTCGCTTGCGGGTTTTAAGCCCTAAGAGGCAGGGGCCGCTTTCCAGAAGTAACGGCGATACCCTCTTTGTTTATCAAAATCCTTGATGCGGAACACCATTTTTAGTGATTTTCCGACGGCGATGTCGTCTGGGTCTATATCGGTGAACCCCATCATCACCCGGCCACCGTTTTCGAACTGCACCTGGCCATAATAATAAGGCGGGCTTGGGCTGTAAGACAGCCAGTCCGCCGTATAGGACATGACAGCGGCAGGCGTATCGGCAAACGAGATCGGCTCTTGCGTTTCATGGGCCTTACAATTGGGGTTCACGCAATACAGCGTGCGCGGATATTGCACCGTGCCGCATTGGCTGCACTGGCCCCCCATAAAGCCGGTGATCATGTCCTTCTTGCGATATTCTGTCGTCAGGGCGGTTTTGTTGTCGACCTCGGCACGCATGCCAAAATCAATCTTCACCTGGTCCTGGAAGGACAGATATTTCATATATTCCTTCTCGGTCCGACCCCGTGCAATCGCCCCTGAAACGCCCGGGCGTTTGGGCAGGCTGGTGATCGCGTCGGTTACTTCGAACAACAAAGCATCTGCCCCCTGCCCGAACTGAACGAGCAGGATTTTTTCACCTGGTTTGGCATCCTCAAGCGCATGCGCCAGCATCAAAATGGCGTGTGCTGCCCCCGTGTCGCCAACATTGGCAGCCATCGTATCGCGAATGGCTTCAGGCTTGATGCCCAGCGCCTTGGTCACACCTGCTGGCACCCGGCCAATGGTGCAGGGCATCACGAAATGGTCAATATCACCGGCGCCAACACCTGTGCTGTCCAGCAGGCCCGAGACCACCTCGGGTATAATTTTCATATAACCTTCGTCGCGGATCCAGCGCTGTTCCCAGCCGTAATCTTCGTCTTGGCCAGACCCGCGAAAATGATCGACAAAGTCTGCTGTGACCGTGTTGCTGCCCAGGAAATTGGCGATCACACCGTCGACGCCCAATGTCAGGGCAGCCGCCCCGTGACCAAACTGGAATTCGTTGATGCTGGCAGGCGCAGCCTTGCGGGTATCGGCCACCATAAACAGCATGACACCATCGCCGCTACCACGCAGGGCAGCAATAAGCCCCGATGTGCCGGCCCGTTGCGAACCTGAAACATCCATAGAGGTGATGTTGCGCCCCAGATTAAGGCCCGCCGCAACAACGCCAACATTCAACCGGTCTGCAAAGGGCAGCGTCGTCGAGGCCAGTTGGGCCCCTGTAATGGTGCTTCGGTCTGTATCCTGCAAACAGTCGCGGGCGGCCTCGACAGCCATGGTGATGGAATCTTCGTCCCAGTCTGCCATGGTACGTTCGCCCTTGCCTTGGCCTTTCAGACCGGGCATCGCCCAGGCATGGGATGCTGCAATCGACGCGCGGTCCAGGCGCAGCTTCGGAAGATAGGCCCCAAAGGCTGTAATGCCGACATTGTGTGTCACCTGTGTCCCCTTATTAGTGATTCTCTGTCTTCAAATATGAGTCATTTTGATAGGCAATATTGGCGTATAGCGCAATCAGTAAGGACCAATAATCCTCATTGCCCGCCCAGACCCAGGTAGTGATTTATCTGCTTCGTCTGTTTATACGGCATCACGACTATACATTGTGAGCGACAACTTTGCTGGCAGGTGCTGGCCACAACTTGGTCTGTCATCGATTTTTCAGATGCAGAAAAACGGCATTCAGAGACCATCCCTAGTTTCATTGAATGGGCTCAATAATTCCTTGATCGCTAGCTTCGGTCCTGGGGATCCAATTTATTGGAGATGATCAACCTAGGCCCCGACAATCTCGTTGGCTAGGCCCCGACAATCTCATTGGAATGTATGGTCGCTTTGATATGCAAAATATGCCGATCCACCTGCCGGACCGAGAGCGACAATGTTTGGGCAATAGTTGCCCGCCGCTGCCCTTTGCGCAGTAACAAAAAAACGTCGCGCTGTCGCTCTGTCAACCACTTGAGTTTTTCTTCAAGTCTGTGGGCACGGCGAAAACACACCGTCATGACCGGCACCAACAGCGGCAACACATCAGATGCCAGCCTGTAATCGCCTTCATAGGCTCCACCGGCAAACGTCAATTGCAATCGTCCTTCTTGGCTATCCTTGAAGCTGCTGACAATGCCATCTTCAAGACCAAAGCGGGCGGCATCCTGCATCACCAGCTCCTGACGGGAATTCCATCTGGGGATCAACTTCCATTCAATGATGCCTTCTTGTTCAAGACCGTATATTCGAACGGGATCATCCTGATAATAGTCTTTCTCTACATAGCGTCGTTGCCAGTCTTCCGGATAATTGGCCTGTACCACACCCGAAAATTCCGGGTCGCCATATTTGGCGGTACCAGGCCAATATTGATAGCCGAAATAACGATAGCGAAGGTTCCGTGCCAAGTTCTCAATTCCGGCATGCAGACGTGAATAGGTCTCTGCCCCTATCAACTCGCGCAATGTCTCTTCAACGACCAAATGCATGCCAATACCCCATTGAATGAGGACCTATTATGCTGTGGACGGCGCCAAATTAGCAAGCAATATTCCCGGTTAGCGTGTGGTGGAATGAGAAGCCTGTGTATATGGGGCCTGGACGTCAATCAATTCCCTGAGCGACGACAGGGATCTGGTCATTGTAGGCAAGCGAAGGACAGAATCATTTATGTCGGTTTCTCGTCTGACATTTGAGAGGATTTCGCGGTAATATGGTGCTGTAGTGCAAGTAGTTCACTGCCATCTTTATGGTGAGTGGGCGGGCCTAGCAAGTCAACAACAAGGCCGCGGTCAAGGCCGCGGTCAATCTCAGCGGCGTTTATTTGCGCCGACAAGGCGGAAATCCCGGCATAGTAAGCGAACTCGTAACCCGATAAAAAGATGTAGTCGATAAGCAGCGAGCGTTCCTGATAGGGCGCGTCCGGATTGACGTGGGCTCTTGACCACTCCCAAGTACCGGCATCTCGCGGTACACCGTTTTGACATAGATCAGGAAACACTTCACTCATCATATTTGGTGTGGTCGTGGGGATCATCCTTGATGCGCTAACCACATTTCCTTGCTTCATCACAATGAGGTAGACCGTATCTGCGCGGTCGAACTGATCAATTTCAAGACGTCGTTTATGGTCTACGTCCGGCAGTTCCCAACCAAGTATTTCGACAAATACGCGATATCTCTGGCGAAACATCTCTTCTATCTGCCGTTGGTAGAGATGGTGAAAGGCAGGAGGAACAACAAGTACGTAGTACATTATCTTTTCCTATATCTTTGATTGTATAAGCCTGAGAAAAACGAGTATCGACGGTTGCATGATGAATTGACAGGCAAAGCGACGGTTTGTCTGGACCAGCAGGAACAGAACAGAAACAGAGGCACTTTCATGTCTCGATTGCTGCCCTGCCAAATAAATTCTCTGGGCGTATTATTGGAGGAGGAATGACAACAACCGAGTGATATTATGCAGCCTCTAAAAAGCGCACATCCTGTTGATATTCATGTAGGGCAACGGCTGAAAATGTTTCGGCTGAGATCTGGGTATACCCAACAACAGCTTGGCAGCCAGGTAGATTTGACCTTTCAACAGATTCAAAAATATGAAAAGGGCGCCAACCGAATGGGCGCCAGCCGGTTATATCAATTCAGCGAGATACTCCATATCAAGCCACACGACTTCTTCGCGGGGTATGATGTGGCTGACAAGTCTGAGCAATCGGTGCCGCAGGATGTCCAGAAGATGTTTCGGATTTTCAATCGCATCAAAAGCGAGACCTATCGCAAAAGCCTGATTGAAATCGGCAAAAGCCTGCTCGTAATAGAAAAAGGGTCCGTCAGTTAGTGCGCTGAAATATTGGTCTGTTCGAACCGTGATACCTGCGCCGATGGCGAGCACTGCTGCTGGTGATCGTGGGCGCATTATCCTCTTCAGCGCCTTCTGGCATACCTTCTGGCATTCTGGTGAAATAGGGTTTGGTTAGCGCCGAATCATCGCTAAGCTCTGCCCCTTGTGCATATGGGGACCATGAACAGGGGTATCATTGTGGCGACGCTGACATTTGCAACAGTTACTGAATTTGACTTTGGGGCCATCCAACACCTGGCGGGCATTTTGCGGCAACACGGTATTTCACGACCGCTTCTGTGCACCGACAAAGGATTGGTTGACCTGGGCCTGATCGATACCATCAGAGGCGTGATCCCCAACGACATCAACGCGACCATCTTTGATGGCACGCCTGAGAACCCAACCCAAAAGGCTATCGAGGCTGCCGCCCAGATGTATGCCGACAATGATTGCGACGGTGTATTGGCCGTCGGCGGCGGGTCCAGCATCGATCTCGCCAAAGGCGTTGCCCTGCGGGTCACCCACGACGGGGACTTTGCGCAATATACTGCCGGCGTCGGTGGTGCCGCCCTCATTGGCGAAGTCGCTCCCCTGGTGGCAATCCCCACCACTGCAGGCACGGGCAGCGAAGTCTCGACAGGGGCTGTGATCATTATGGACAGTGGTGAAAAGCTGATTTTAGCCAGCCCCCATCTGGTCCCTCGCACCGCCATTTGTGACCCGGACCTGACCCTGGGTCTGCCACCGCGCCTGACGGCGGCCACCGGCATGGATGCCGTCACCCACTGCATCGAGGCCGTGCTGTCACCGGCCATCAACCCCCCGGCCGAGGCCGTTGGGCTTGACGGATTGCGCCGCGCATTGGGTGAAGGGCACTTGAGAAAAGCCACGGCTGATGGGTCTGACAAAGACGCACGCTGGAACATGATGATGGCCTCGACCGAAGGGGCGCTGGCCTTTACCAAGGGCTTGGGCACCGTTCATTCCATGAGCCACGCCTGTGGCGCACTGCCACATATGCGACTGCATCACGGCACATTGAACGCGATCTTTTTACCCACATTGTTGCGATTTAATGCCGATGCCCCCGGTGTGCAGGATAAATATACCCGCATCCGCGAAGCCATCCGCCTGGATGAAAGCACCGACCTGGCCGACTATATCGAGGGCCTGAATGCCGATATCGGCCTGCCGGCCAATCTGGCAGAAATGGGTGTCACGACCGATGATCTCCCCTTCCTGATCGAACACGCCGCCAAGGATGTCTGTAATTTCAGCAATGCCAAGCCCGTGACGCCGGACGACTTCCCCACCCTGTATGAACAAGCGATGGCGTAAAGGACAATCATGGACGCAGTCTTTCAATCCTTCCTCAGCGGCTTTCCGCTGTTATTGGCCCACAGCACCACAGCCTTTGTCATCTTGGTCCTGGGCGTGCGCCTCTATATGTTGATCACGCCCCACGACGAAATGACGCTGATACGAGGCGGCAATTCGGCGGCCAGCCTAACGTTGGGTGGAACCATCTTGGGGATCGCGTTACCCTTGGCTTTCGTGTTGGCCTTTTCGGTATCCGTCCTCGATATCGTGCTGTGGGGGATCGTCACCGTCCTGTTGCAGCTGGTGGCCTATTTCATCGTCGATATGGTGCTGCGGAACTTTTCGCAGCGCATCGAACAAGGTGATATGGCCGCCGCCATATTGTCTGTCTCCATCAAGCTATCCAGCGCAGCCATTAACGCGGCGGCTGTTTCTGGCTGATGCGAATTGGCGAGTTCCCATTCTATCTGGCGGTAATCTTTCTCATCTCTTGGTGGAGTCTTGGTGAAGATGACGGCATCACCATCCGCACACCGCGCTACGATCAGCCTGCACCTCCTCATATTGAGATGGCACCTGGAGGCAAGGCTCTGCCCGACCCAAGCTATCTGGACCCCAGAGTTCAAGTTGAAAATTCTGGGCCTGTTCGAAATTCGACGGGCACAGCCTTTTCGGTTGATGAACACGGCTTGTGGATCACCGCCCGCCACGTCGTAGACAGTTGCGGGCGATTGGCGTTTGTTATTCCAGGGACCAACGTTCTGCGCAAAAGCGGTGCCGTATGGATCCACCCCAACAGCGATATGGCCCTGGTACAAGGGCCACCAGCCGGAGCCGCCGTCCAGTTGGCAGACACGCCAGCAGGCCAAGGATCGCACGCATTTCATGTGGGCTATCCGCGTGGCAAACCTGGCGATGTGCTGACCCAGGTCATTGGCCGGGCGCGCATGATCACCAGGGGACGCTATCGCATCAACGAGCCCGTGGTTGCCTATGCCGAGATTGCACGCTGGCCAAAATTCAGTGGTTCGCTTGGGGGTATTTCTGGTGGTCCGATCTTCAACCGGCAAGGCCATGTTATCGGCGTGACCGTGGCGGGCAATCCACGTCGGGGTCGCGTCACCGGCACGGCGCCCCGGTCGTTCGAGCCACTGTTCGAGTACGCTAACAAGCGCCCCTCTGCCACCAAAATTACCCGCCCGCTATTTAGTCCGTCCAATTTGGTCGATCACGGCAACACCCTACGCCGCAAAATGGTCGTCGCACAGTTGCTGTGCTTCGCCAAATAGATCAAGCTGGGGCCAAATAGATCAAGCTGGGGCCAAATAGACCAAGCTAAAACAAATTCTGAAGGAGCAAGACATGTCATCAAACGAAATGCGCCAATTTGTGTTGGCCGAGGTCCCCAAGGGAAAACTCAGCCGCGACAATTTCCGGCTGGAAACCGCCCCCGTGCCAACGCCCGGCGATGGCGAGCTGTTGGTCAAGACCCGTTATATCTCGCTCGATGCAGCCAACCGCGCCTGGATGCAAGGCGCAACCTATCGCGATGCGGTCGAAGGCGGCGACGTGATGGCCGGCGGCATATTGGGTGAAGTGATAGAATCGAACGACCCGAACTTTGCCCCAGGCGACCTGGTCTCGGCCGATGGCGGGTGGCGCGAATACGTCGTCCTGTCCGGCAAGGTTTGCCAGAAACAACCCAACATCGAACCCAAGACGCACCTCATGAGCGTCTACGGCGTCACCGGACTGACAGCCTATTTTGGTTTTCTCGAAATTTGCCAACCCAAAGCGGGCGAGACAGTCCTGGTGTCCGCCGCTGCTGGGGCTGTGGGCACCATGGTCGGCCAGATTGCCAAAATCAAAGGCTGCCGTGTCGTTGGCACGACCAGCACAGACGAAAAGTGCGATTGGCTTATCAATACCATGGGGTTTGACGCGGCCATCAATTATCGCAACGGCAATATCTACAAGGATATGAAGGAAGCCTGCCCCGACGGCATCGACTGTTACTTCGATAATACGGGCGGTGAAATCTTAGAGAGTGCTCTGTTCCAGATGAATATGCATGGCCGTATCTCGTGCTGCGGCGCGGTGTCGAGCTATGACGGCGCCCCACCCCAGGGTGGCCCGCGCGGCGTGCCTGGCCTGTTGGTGGTCAAACGCCTGACCATGCGGGGCTTTATCGTGTCAGACTTTTTTGAAGGCTCATCCGTCGGCACCCGCACGGACGCCATCAACCAGCTGAAAGACTGGGTCGACGCCGGTAAAATCAAAGTGCTGGAAGACATTATCGACGGATTTGAAAACGTCCCCGATGCGCTCGTCGGCCTGCTCGCGGGTGAAAACAAAGGCAAGCGCCTGGTGCGCGTGGACGACTGATTGGGAACGCCCAGCCTCGCCTCACGCCTCTCGATACAATCGCTTCACGATCACTCGAGACGAACGGGGTGGGGATTGCACTTACCCAACCATAAATCCGTTCGTGCCGAGTGATTTGGCGCTTCTGCGACAAATTGTATCGAGGTGCGTGACCGGGGCTCAAGACATACAGGGTGCGATGTTTTGCCCTAAACAAAATTGTATCGAGATGTGTGAAGTTTCAAATAGGATAGTCTCTTAGACCAACAGAGGAGCAAGCAAATGCCAGAAATGAACATCCCCGATTTCCTACCCGACTGGATCAAAGATCACCTGAAGTTGTATATCGAAAGTGACGGTAAAGAAGGCCATATGTGGGACAGCACTGTCGCCGGTGGCCCCGGCCTGTTGCCATCTTTATTGCTGGCCACGACAGGCCGCAAGTCGGGCAATACGCTGACCCTGCCGCTGATCTATAGCGAGGCCGACGGCAATTATATCGTCATCGCCTCAAAGGGCGGCGCACCCGCCCATCCCAGTTGGTTTTTCAATCTAGAGGCCAACCCGAACGTCTCCCTAATGGTCGGCGAGAAAAAATGCGACGCGACCGCGAGAGTGGCAACAGGCGGCGAGCGCGCCACCTTGTGGGCCATGATGGCCGAGATTTACCCGCCTTATAACGACTATCAAAAGAGTGCCGGCGACCGCGAAATCCCAGTGGTGGTACTGGAACCGAAATAGAGAGGAAAGCTTAGACGACCGGCGTCATCTCCCGCTCATCGTCATTCCAGCGAAAGCTGGAATCCAGGAGTTCCAGAGCGTTGACCATTCTGGACCCCAGCTTTCGCTGGGGTGACGAATGAAGTGGGATATTTAGCCAAGGAATTTAATATGACCCAGGCAATTTCAACGGTGTTGGTGCGCTTGTTCGCTGCATATTGGATGATCACAGCATTTTCTTACCTTGCCGTCGACGTATCGACGCTTAAACAGTTAATAGGATTGGACGTCGGCGAAGGCAGCATGATGTTCAGCAATGTGTACTACGCATCACTCGGCATCATGGGCGCACTCATATGGTGGTTTTCAATACCAATCGCTCGATTGGTATCTGGCGAAGCAACCAATGAGGAACGAAAAATTGAGGCCGAAGAAATCGTCGCTAGCGGTAGCTTCCTGATTGGTTTGTACTGGCTTGGTCCAATCGCTCCCCTGGGCACTGCAGACCACCTTTAAAACACCCCTATTGTATCGGGAACTCATGGTGCCGCTGTCTGACCAGTACTATCTGGACCTGACGATGGGCTGGGTCGAAGTTGCCATTGCCGTCGTAGTGATGATTAGTTGTAAACGCCTAGTACAGATTTTCAGGGCTATCAGACCCACTATCCAAGAAAAATGAGCCTACCTACGTCCGATATTCCAGATTCTATTCGCGCAAATATCGAACGCTGGGGCCTTACAGACATCAAAGTCATCGAGGCGAATGTCGCTGAGAACGTCGCCTTTGCAATTTCGACCGACCACGGGGCTGTGTTTCTAAAGCAAGGCGGGCCCCACAAGCGGTATAGGGCCGAGATTGCTACGCTGAAATATTATGGT
>SMXS01000081.1 GCA_004356955.1 Alphaproteobacteria bacterium
CCGATCAGGACGGCGACATTGTCGTTCAAGAGCCCAATCGCCGCCACAATAGTCGACAAAAATGTCAGCATCAGATAGGCGCGGTCCATCCTGGTGCCTGTTCGGATATCACTCAACAATTCTTCGCGGGTTGCTGTTTTACTGCTGGGTAATATCTTTTTCCCCTCGCTTTTGGGGGGCTCTGGCAAGGCGGCTTCGACCGGCAGCAAGACGACGCGCCATCCATCAGACCCAGACAACGCCGTCTGGATTTGGTCCAATATTGCTTGCTGGTTAGAGGGACTGACCAGAATACGGACCGTCTGCCGACCGTCTTCAGCGACAGCCCCCACATAGCAATCGACCGCCTCTTGCTGTTCAGCAATGGCGGCCAATGTATCTGAATGCCCCGCGTCTACATAAATTTCTATGAGGCGAAGGGACATCTGTATTCTCGCTTAAGCGGACAACCTATTCGGCGTCCGCCATGCCAGCCTGGATGGCAGCACCGTTTTTGGCCCCCTGGGCACCCCCGTTTTCAAGTGGCAGCGCAGTCGACAGATCAGATATCGCATCGAAATTGGCGGCAACGTCTTCAGCGGTCAGGTCGCGGCCGATGAACTTGCTTTCAGTCTCGACCATGATGGGGCGGGCCACAATGCCGCCACCAGCACTCAGGATGGCACCCGTTGGCGCATCTTCACTGGCCAGGAACATCACTGCAGCCGTCACTTGTTCTGGCTTGTACATGTCAACCGACCCTTCGCCCATCAGCGGAATGGTCATGCGGGTCGCAGCTATTGGTGCGATTGTATTGACCCGGATATTGTCTTTGCGTCCTTCTTCTTTCAGCGAATGCTGGAAGCCGATAATGCCCAATTTGGCCGCACCATAATTGGTCTGACCAAAGTTGCCATACAGGCCGGTCACAGACGTGGTGACCACGATACGACCATATTGCTGTTCTTTCATGATGGCCCAAACCGCCTTGGAACAAATGACTGTCCCCATCAGATGAACGTCCAGGACGGCTCTGAAGTCGTCCATGGTCATTTTGGCAAAGCTTTTGTCGCGCAATATGCCCGCATTGTTGATCAGGACATCAATGCGACCAAAGGTGTCCATGGTGCGCTGCACCATATTGGCAACACCGGCTTCATCGGTAACGCTGCAACCGTCTGAAATGGCGTCGCCGCCCAGGGCTTTAATCTCTGCAACAACAGCCTCGGCAGCGTCACTGGACCCACCGGTCCCATCAAGCGTCCCGCCCAGATCGTTCACCACAACCTTGGCGCCACGGCGCGCAAGTTCCAGCGCGTGAGAGCGGCCCAAACCACCACCGGCACCGGTGACAATGGCAACTTTACCTTCAAAACTAATCGTCATGGACTAATCCTTTGTTTTTGATTCTTTACGTTGGGCCCATAGATACCATAGGGACTGCGGATAAAAACAAGAAACTGTGCTAATTTCGCCTATCTATATTGAACAATGTAACAACCACCCCCTTGACGGAGACCGTTCATGTTTAGCGACCGATTCACATCATTTGTAGAGCGAGGGCTCTCGCTGACGGCGTCTATATTTGTCCTGAGCATTGGGCTGGCCGTCTTGGGCATCATTGGTCTTTACATCTATGACAAGACCCAGCGCCAACACGCCATTCTGCGAAACTTCCCCGTCTTGGGACACCTTCGCTATGTCTTTGAAGATATGGGAATATTTTTTCGGCAATACTTCTTTGCTGCCGATCGAGAGGAATTGCCGTTCAACCGGGCCCAGCGGGGCTGGGTCTATCAGGCGGCCAAAGACCTGGACAATACGGTGGCCTTTGGGTCAACGCGCCTGCTGACGCCCATCGGCACGGTGATGTTCGTTAATTGCCTTTTCCCGACCATGCGGGTTGACGCCCTGGACCCCGGGCCACTGACCTTTGGCCCTTATTGTGAACACCCCTACACAACAAGTTCTCTGTTTAATATTTCGGCCATGAGTTTTGGTGCCATCTCGAAGCCCGCCGTCTTGGCCCTGTCGAACGGCGCCAAGAAAGCCGGGTGTTGGTTGAACACCGGTGAAGGTGGCCTGTCGCCTTATCACCTAGACGGAGGATGCGACCTGGTTTTCCAGATCGGTACCGCTAAATATGGGGTGCGCAACGCCGAAGGTGGTTTCGACAGGGACAAACTAAAAGCCCTCGCCGCCCATGACGAAATAAAAATGTTCGAGATCAAACTAAGTCAGGGTGCCAAGCCAGGCAAAGGCGGCATCTTGCCGGGCGAGAAAGTCACCGAGGAAATTGCGGCCATTCGCGGCATTCCGGCTGGCGAAGATTCGATCAGCCCCAACCGGCACCCCGAGATCAACTCGATCAGCGACCTGTTGGATGCAATAGAGCTGGTGCGTTCGATCACCGGCAAGCCAACCGGGTTCAAAGTCGTGATCGGGGCCTATGGCTGGGTTGATGAACTGTGTGTCGAGATACTGCGGCGCGGCCCCGAGAGCGCGCCGGACTTCATCACCATCGACAGTGCCGATGGCGGCACGGGCGCGGCCCCCGCCCCGTTAATGGATTATGTCGGCCTGCCGATCAGCGAAAGCCTGCCCATCGTTGTCGATGTCCTGAACCGCCACGCGCTGAAGGGCCGCATCCGGATCATTACGTCGGGCAAACTGGTTACCCCGGCCGAAGTCGCCTGGGCCATCTGTATGGGCGCAGACTACATCACATCTGCTCGTGGCTTCATGTTTGCGCTGGGGTGTATCCAGGCCTTGCAGTGCAACAAAAATACTTGCCCCACCGGCGTCACGACCCATGATGAAAAGCTGCAACAGGGGTTGGACCCGACAAACAAGGCCGAACGGGTCGCCAATTATGTCAAGAATATGAACTACGAAGTCGGCATGATCGCCCACTCTTGTGGGGTCAAAGAACCCAGGGAGCTTAGCCGTATGCATGCGCGTATCGTCGGTGAAGACGGGCGCACCCACGCGCTTGAAGACCTGTATCCGGAAGAAAAGCCTTTGTCTGACTATGCCCCCTAAGCCGTTGAGACACTGGCCAATTCCAAAAAGTTCGTGTCTACTATCCCTTCGTTCTGCCTCAAGGAGCTTACGCCGATGAAACTGTATGACTATGCCCAAGCCCCCAACCCCCGCCGCGTCCGCATATTTATCGCCGAAAAGGGCCTGGACATCCCTGTAGAGGAAGTGGATCTGGGCACGCGCGCTCAATTGAATCCGGAATTTTTGGCGATCAACCCTTCGGCCGCGGTGCCCGCACTGGAAACCGACGACGGGGACATTCTATCCGAATCAACCGCCATCTGCCATTATCTGGAAGGGCTGCACCCCGAACCAAACCTATTGGGCACAACACCATTAGAGCGGGCGCAGATCATGATGTGGGACAGGCGGATCGAGTTGGAAGCCATGGGTGCCGTCGCCGAGGCTTTCCGCAATTCTAACCCCGGATTCGTGAACCGCTCGCTCACGGGCACCACCAATTATGATCAATTGCCCGATCTGGTTGATCGTGGTCAAGCCAGAGCAACGGAATCTTTTGAGTGGATCAACACGCGTCTCGGCGAATCCGAATATATCGCCGGTGATCGTTTTACTATCGCTGACATTACAGCCTTCGTGTTGTGCGGCTTTGCCCGCTGGATCAAACAGGGCCCCACTGACGCCCACGAAAACACCCATCGATGGCTGGCCGCGGTATCAGCACGGCCAAGCGCCGAGGCCTAGACCTTCAGTTCCTTTGTAAAAAAAAGCACAAGATCATCGTCATTGACGGTCGCCTCCATCGGCAAAAGAGGCTTGGCCCTATAGGTCAGGCCCCGGCCATCAGGGATATAACCCAGCTGCACATAGAGGCGCTGGGCATTGCCATAGTCAGGATACATGCCGACGCCAATACCAATGGTGTCAGATCGTGGTGAAACAACATCTTCTGCATGCTTGATCAGCGCAGTCCCAACCCCCTGCCTACGGAACTTTGGCAAAACATTCAGATCCCGTAACTCTGGAATATCGGCATCCTTGAAAGGCTGATATGGAGGTGACCAATGGATGGTGGCGTAGCCGGCGAATTCTTCACCAACCGTCGCGATGAACACATCGCGTTCGCCCGACTGTTGTTCTTCGAAATACTTCTCGTATTGCTCGACGGGCGTGTTCCACCCCAGCGCCATGAAGGCGGCAGAAATGACGGCACAATCCTGATGGGTGAATAGTCGGATTTCCATGATCAACGTCCCTCCGGGGGATCATTTCCGCAAAACGACGGATCGCCGTCGTTTTGTTCTCCGAAAATGATGGTGGGCCCGGCAGGACTCGAACCTGCGACCAGTCCGTTATGAGCGGACGGCTCTAACCAGCTGAGCTACAGGCCCCCATAGCAATCGGTCTGGTCGCAGTGGATAGCAGTTTGGTCGCGCAAGGCAAAGCATAAAGGCACAGTGAAAATGCAAGCTGAATTGATGCCACTTGCCTGTGGTTGCTATATTGCGCTCAACCAGGGATCGCTCTAGGCTTGGGGCAGACTTTTTCAGGCCTTGCCGCTTTGTTGAGACAGGCGGCGGGCCCTTTTGATCTGGAGGATCTGATGAAACTTGGACTGATGCTGGGTTATTCCGGCGCGCATATGGATATCCCGTTTGAGACCGTGAAGCTGGCAGAAAAGCTGGGCTTTGATTCCGTCTGGACGGCCGAGGCCTACGGCTCGGACGCTACAACCCCCCTGGCCTATATTGCTGCCATTACTGACCGCATTCGCCTGGGCACCGCGATTATGCAGTGTTCTGGCCGCACACCCACCATGGCCGCCATGCAGGCAGCGACCATCGATGCCATGGCTGGCGGCGACCGCATGATTGCCGGTCTTGGCCTGTCTGGACCACAAATCGTTGAGGGCTGGTATGGCCGCCCCTGGGGCAGCCCCTATAATTGGCTGAAAGATTATATCGAGATTATGCAAAAGGTCTTTGCCCGTCAGGGACCCGTGTCCCATGACGGCAAGCAGATCCAGCTGCCGTATCATGGCGAAGGTACCATGGGCATCGGCAAGCCACTGATGTCGATTTTGCACCCAAACCCGAATATCCCGATCTGGACAGGGTCCGGCACTGAAATCATGGTGCGACTGACTGCTGAAAAGTGCCAGGGTTGGCTGCCCCTTGGTTGGCATCCAGACGCCATGAAGACCTTCCGCCCCTGGTTGGAAGAAGGATTCAAACGCGCGGGCAATGGCAAAGGCTTTGATGACTTTGAAATTCAGGCCGGTATCGGTGTCATCATCCAGGACGATGTCAAGGACGCCCTTGCACGCATGAAGCCAGGCGTTGCGCTTTATGTTGGCGGCATGGGTCACAAGGACAAAAACTTCCATAATGACCGCATGGCAAATGCTGGTTTCCCCGACGAAGCCAAGCGTATCCAGGAACTGTATCTGGCCGGTCACAAGAAAGAAGCCGAAGAAGCCGTGCCTGATGATTATCTCGATGCCCAGAACCTGGTCGGTCCTGTCGAGCGCATCAAAGAACGCTATGCCCCATGGGAAAGCTCTGGCTGTACTGGCATTTCGATTTCATCGAAGGACGAACAGACAATACTGATGATGGCCGAGCTGGTCGGCACGCGGGACACTCTGAGCTCGATGGTCTAGGTCCATTTCGCTCGCGGTACCATGTGCCGCAGTCGCGACCCTCAGAAAAAACAAAGCCCGCTGGCTCTCACCAGCGGGCTTTTTTAGTGCCGAATAGACCGCGAATTATTAAACGTCGAGGAAGCTGCGCAGTTTGCGTGACCGGCTTGGATGCTTGAGCTTGCGCAGAGCCTTGGCTTCGATCTGGCGAATACGTTCGCGTGTGACCGAGAATTGCTGGCCAACTTCTTCCAACGTGTGGTCGGTATTCATACCAATGCCAAATCGCATGCGCAACACGCGTTCTTCACGCGGGGTCAGGCTGGCCAGAACACGGGTCGTGGTCGACCGCAGATTGTCCTGAATAGCCGCATCCACCGGCTGGATCGCATTCTTGTCTTCGATGAAGTCGCCCAGATGGCTGTCTTCTTCATCACCAATGGGTGTCTCGAGTGAGATCGGCTCTTTGGCAATCTTGAGAACCTTGCGCACTTTGTCGAGCGGCATGGACAGCTTCTCAGCCAGTTCTTCCGGCGTCGGCTCACGACCAATTTCGTGCAGCATCTGACGCGACGTGCGCACCAGCTTGTTAATCGTTTCGATCATATGCACGGGAATACGGATGGTCCGGGCCTGGTCGGCAATGGACCGGGTAATCGCCTGCCTGATCCACCATGTAGCATAGGTCGAGAATTTGTAACCGCGGCGATACTCAAACTTATCAACCGCTTTCATCAGGCCAATATTGCCTTCCTGAATCAGATCAAGGAATTGCAGGCCACGATTGGTGTATTTTTTGGCAATCGAGATCACCAGGCGCAGATTGGCTTCCACCATTTCCTTTTTGGCGATGCGGGCTTCGCGTTCACCCTTTTGCACAGCACGGACAATGCGCTGGAATTCGACGACCGGCAGACCCGCCAGCTTGGAAACCTCGGCAATAGAATGGCGAATATCGACAATCTTTTCAACTTCCTTGGAGGCGAAGGCCTTCCAGCCTTTGCTTCTCAGGCCAGCGACATAATTAATCCAGCTTGGATCAAGTTCACGGCCGCGATATTCAGTCAGGAAGTCAATCCGGTTGACCTTGTGGCCTTCGGCCAGACGTAACAATTGGCCCTGTAGGTTCATGATGCGGCGGTTATAGCCATAAAGCTGATCAACCAGCGATTCGACCTTGTTGTTGTTCAAATGCACGCTGTCGACCAGAGCAATCAGATCATGTTTGAGGCCCTGATAGCGTTTTTCGCGCGCTGAAGAAAACGTGACTTCAGACACATGGGCTTCAATACGGTCGTGTTGCAGCTTCTTCAGCTTTTTGAAGATACCGGCGATCTGTTCGAATTTTTGGATGACCTCGGGCTTCAGGCGTTCTTCCATGACGGACAGCGAAACGTTGGTTTCTTCGTCATCCTTGTCTTCGTCTTCTTTTTCAGGTTCTTTTTCGACGCCGCCATTGGCTTTTGTTTCAGCGTCCTTGCGTTCTTGTTCTTCCGTCGCTGGCGCCTTGTCGTTTTCTTCGATGCTGAGGCCGCGTCCGGACAACACAGCACCCAGGGTTTTGTTTGGGTTTTTGGCATTGGGGCCGCCGCCATAGGTGGCGTCCAGATCGATGATGTCGCGCAGCAACATTGTTTCGTCGGCCAAGTGGTCATGCCAGTCGGTCATGGCTTCAAACGTGATCGGGCTTTGGCACAGGCCATCGATCATGGCGTTGCGGCCCGCCTCAATACGCTTGGCGATGGCAATCTCGCCCTGTCGGGACAACAGCTCCACACTGCCCATTTCGCGCAGATACATGCGCACAGGGTCATCCGTCCGATCTACTTCTTCAGCTTTGGCTGGTTTACCCGCAGTAGGTGTGGTTTCAGCACCTTCTTCTGTTTCATCATTTTCGACGATGTTGATCCCCATTTCAGAGATCATCGCCATAATGTCTTCAATTTGTTCAGAAGACAGCTGGTCCTGTGGCAGGGCCTTGTTGACCTGGTCATAGGTGACGTAACCGCGTTCTTTCGCGGCAGTCACCATTTTTTTGACGGCCTCTTGGCCAGCATCAACTAGCGGGCTGCCACCGGTTTCTTCAGGTTCGTCATTGGTTTTGACGGCCTCAGCTGTATTTTTCGCCATAGATCACTCGCTTCCACAGGCTTTCGCCAACTTTATTGCCAACCGAGGCTGACATATCTTCGCGGTAGAATTCCCTACCTGGTTTGGACCTATAATGCGACGTCACCTGCATCGGCAATTCGCTGTGATAAGACCACTATCTGTTCTCGCAGTTTGCGTATCCGCAAGGCTGCGCGTTCTAATTCTGTGTCTGCCAGACCGTCCGCTGCATCCAGTTCGGCCTGCTGCAATTCGCCCTGCAACATGTGCAACTGGGATGCTTCGATCAGCTGTGCAATTCCTTGTGCTGCTGTTTCCAACGGTGCATCGGCACTGGCAAAACCATCGCTAATCAGCGATCGGTCCGCTTCAAGGCGCGCTAATTCTTCGCTAAAACCACGCTCCATTAGATGGTTCTTAAGGGTGCTGCTTTCAAGGTCGACACTATTCGCCCTAGATTCTACAGCAATACCTATGATTGCTGCATGCATTTTGTCAAGCTCTACACTGGAAAACTCTACCTTTATAAGGTCTTCCTCGAGCGTTTCCAGCAAAGCCGGATGGTTAAGAATGGCGCGAATCAGTAACTTTTCACGCCGAGGCGCCATGGACGATTCTTTTTGCGCCAAATTGGTCCGCAACAGCTCGGGGCTGACAGCAGGCTCGAACCGGTTGCCGCGACCGCCATTATGCCACCCACCTTTACCTTGTCGATTGCGGCCAAATTGCCCGCCGCGCTGGGGCACGAAGGACCCGCCATTGCCCAGCCGATTATTGCCCAGCCATTTATTGCCAGGCCGACCTAAATCTTTGAACCGGTCACCCAGGTCTGACAGGTAAAAACGCCGGACATCGTCATCGCCGATGGTCTTGGCCGCATCAATCAGGCGCGACCGAAAGCCCGCACGGCGTTCTGGCGTGTCGATGGACCCTTGCGCCAAGGTTGTATCCCACAACACGTCGATCAATGACTTGGCCTGGCCAAGGATATTTTCAAAGGCACCAGGACCAGCTGTCATCACCAAGCTGTCTGGATCCTCCCCCTTGGGCAGATAGGCAAATCGCAACGAATGGGCCGGTTTTAACAAAGGCAGCACGCGTTCCATGGCCCGCTCGGATGCTCGCACGCCTGCGTTGTCGCCGTCAAAGCACAGGATGGGTTCTGGTGTCAGGCGCCACAATTGCTGGATCTGTTGTTCGCTCAGCGCCGTGCCCAAGGGCGCAACCGATTCGCCAAAGCCCGCTTGGGTAATAGCGATGACATCCATATAGCCCTCGACGACGATCAGCCGATCTTTGGAACGAGACGTCTCGCGCGCTTTGGGCAAATTGTACAAAAGGTGCCCTTTATGGAACAGGCTGGTCTCGGGCGAGTTCAGATATTTCGCCTTGGCGTCGCCCAGCGCACGACCGCCAAAGGCGACGATCTTGTTACGCGCATCCGTGATGGGGAACATGATCCGGTCCCGAAACCGGTCATAGGCCTGGCCGCCATCTTCGGGCTTGATCACCAGGCCCGTGTCGATCAATTGCTGTTCTGTAAATTTGCGAGCCAACAGGGCATCACGCATATGGGTGCGACCGCTCACGGCCACGCCCAGGCGAAAATTGGCAATTGTCTCAGCACTAAGCCCTCGATCGCGCAGATAATCCCGCGCCTGTTGGCCCTTGGACGACTGTAACTGGCTTTCAAACCAGTGGGTTGCCGCTTCCATCACATCATGCAGCTCACCCCTTTTTGCTGTTTCCTGACGGTCAACCTCGGTTTGCACGGGCAGGGCCAGCCCGGCTTCATCCGCCAGTCGCTCTATGGCTTCTGGGAAGGACAGGGATTCTGTTTCCATTGCAAATTTGATGATGTCGCCATGAGCCGCACAACCAAAACAATGATAGAATCCCTTTTCTTCATTCACCGTAAAGGACGGCGTCTTTTCACTGTGGAAGGGGCACAGGCCAGTATGTTCGCGCCCCTTGCGCGTCAGCCGAACGCGACGGCCAATATAGTCGGCCAGGGAAAGCCGCATTCGCAGTTCATCTAAAAAGTCTGGCTGGAATCGCATGGCCGCAGTTTATCCCCCCTGGCAGGGTGGACCAAAGTCAATTTGTAGAATGATGTCACAAGGAAACGAAAAGCGTCGCTATTGCAGCATTTCCTTGGCTAGGCCTGAGGCTTTGCCGAAATCCATCTGCCCATTATATTTGTCGCGCAGCGCACTCATCAGCTTGCCCATGTCGCGAATCGATTCGCAACCCAGGTCGGCAACGGTGGCTTTGACGGCTTCGTCAATTTCTGACGGTTCCATCTGGCGCGGCAAAAAATCTTCGATGACGACAATTTCAGCCAGTTCCTGCTCGGCCAGTTCGGCACGGCCGGCTTCTTCGTAGGTGACAATGGACTCGCGGCGCTGACGCACCATCTTTTGCAGGATCTGCAAAATTTCTTCGTCACTTACGCCATCGTGGTTGTCACCGTCACGGCTGGCAATGTCTCGGTCTTTGATGGCGGCCAGGATCAACCGCAAAGTCCCTGTCTTTAACTTGTCCCTGGCACGCATTGCATCGGCCAAAGATTCCGCAAGCTGTTTACGCAGCATGCTTCACCCCTTAGTAACGCCTGCTGCAGTTTTTACACGTGCAACACTCGGCAGGATCACCCCATCAAACGCATACTCGGGGAAAGGTCGATGACTCTATACCAAATGTTATCAGATGGCAAACAAGTTGGCCCATCATAACCCATTGATTTTATTGAGTTAATTAAAGCTTTGAATCACTTGACCTTAGGGTATCTTTTGCTTATGGTCCCGTGCAATTTGCCCAAGGGGCCAAGCCTTTGCAGATAATTGCAGCCAATGGCAGCCAACTACACTGGTTCGCCTTGATGGTCCTACAGGTTGGAGAATGCATGCCCAATTCGTCGCCAGACAAATCGACACCACCCCATGGGGGGATTACTGCCGTATTGGTACTGGCGAGTGGCGACATTTTTTGGGGACACGGTATCGGCGCTACGGGCGATGCAGTGGGCGAAGTCTGCTTTAATACATCGATGACAGGCTATCAGGAAATTCTGACCGACCCATCCTATGCCGGGCAGATCATCACTTTTACTTTTCCCCATATCGGCAATGTCGGCACCAACGCCGAAGACCTGGAGACAAACACAGCCGCTGCCCGCGGTCTTGTTTTGCGCCAGGCGATTACGGAACCATCAAACTATCGCGCCACCAGCCATCTGGATAAATGGCTGAAGGGCCAAAACCTGATCGGCATCACCGGTGTCGACACACGGCTGTTAACGAATGTCATCCGCGAAGGCGGCGCGCCCAATGGTGTGGTCTGTCATTCACCCGATGGCAAATTTGACATCCCTGCCCTCATGACCCAGGCGCAGGAATGGCCCGGCCTGGAGGGCATGGACCTTGCCGCCGGCGTCAGCTGCACCCAGACCTATAGTTGGGACCAGACACGTTGGACGCTGGAAGACGGCTATGGCACCGCCGACAACCCGGCACATCATATTGTTGCCATTGATTATGGCCTGAAGAACAACATCGCCCGCTGCCTGGCCTCGTCTGGCGCGAAGGTCACCATTGTGCCCGCCAATACCAGCGCCGAAGACGTGTTGGCCCACAAGCCCGACGGTATCTTTTTGTCAAACGGCCCGGGCGATCCGACGGCGACCGGCAAATATGCCGTGCCAGTGATCAAAGAACTCGTCGAGACAGGCATTCCAATCTTTGGCATTTGCCTGGGTCACCAGATGCTGGCGTTGGCCGCCGGCGCGACCACATCGAAAATGCACCAGGGCCATCGCGGCGCTAACCACCCGGTGCAGGACTTGCGCAATGGCAAGGTCGAGATCACGTCGATGAACCACGGCTTTACCGTCGACATCGACAGCCTGCCCGACAATGTCGAGATGACCCATGTGTCCCTATTCGACAAAACCCTGTGCGGCCTGGCCTTTACCGACCGCCCCGTGTTCTCGGTCCAGCACCACCCCGAGGCCTCGCCCGGACCGCAAGACAGCCATTACCTGTTTGACCAATTCATGAAGGCAGTAGCCGACCATGCCTAAGCGCACAGACATAAAAAGCATCCTGATCATTGGCGCTGGCCCGATTATTATTGGGCAGGCGTGCGAGTTTGATTATTCGGGCACCCAGGCGTGTCGGGCGCTGCGCGAAGAGGGCTATCGGATTATTCTGGTGAATTCGAACCCGGCCACGATCATGACCGATCCCGAAGTTGCCGACGCGACTTACATCGAGCCCATCACGCCCGAGATGGTCCGCAAGATTATCGAGTTGGAACGGCCCGACGCCCTGTTGCCCACCATGGGTGGCCAGACGGCGTTGAACACGGCGCTGTCTTTGGTGAAAGACGGCACCATCGAAGAATTTGGTGTCGAGTTGATCGGCGCCAACAAGGAAGCCATCGACAAGGCCGAAGACCGTCAGTTGTTCCGCGATGCCATGCGTAAAATCGGCCTGAACTGCCCGACCAGCGAAGTCGTCCACACGCTGGAAGAAGGCTTCAAGGCGCTGGACATCGTTGGCCTGCCCGCCATCATCCGCCCCAGTTTTACCATGGGTGGCACCGGCGGCGGCATTGCCTATAACCGCGAAGAATTTGAGACCATCGTTCGGGGTGGCCTGGACGCCTCGCCGATTACCGAAGTGCTGGTCGAACAGTCGGTCCTGGGCTGGAAGGAATATGAAATGGAAGTTGTCCGCGACAAGGCGGACAATTGCATCATCGTCTGTTCCATCGAAAATATCGACCCCATGGGCGTGCACACAGGCGATTCCATCACGGTGGCCCCTGCCCTGACGCTGACGGACAAAGAATATCAGATCATGCGCAACGCCTCGATTGCCTGCCTGCGCGAAATCGGCGTTGAATCCGGCGGATCTAACGTGCAGTTCGCCGTGAACCCAGAGGATGGCGAGCTGATCATCATCGAGATGAACCCGCGCGTGTCGCGGTCATCAGCCCTGGCGTCAAAGGCCACGGGTTTTCCCATCGCCAAAATCGCTGCCAAGCTGGCCGTCGGCTATACGCTGGATGAATTGGACAACGACATCACCGGCGTGACACCCGCGTCGTTCGAGCCGACCATCGACTATGTTGTCACCAAGATCCCGCGCTTCACATTTGAGAAATTCCCCAAGAGCGAGCCGCTGTTAACCACGTCCATGAAGTCGGTTGGTGAGGCCATGGCCATTGGCCGGTCGTTCCAGGAAAGTCTGCAAAAAGCGCTCTATTCGCTGGAAACAGGCCTGACTGGGCTGAACGAAATCGCCATCGACGGCTACGTGCCCGGCAGTGGCGAATTTGCCCCAATCCATGCGGCGCTGGCCCGCCCCACGCCAGACCGTCTGCTGGTGATCGGGCAGGCGTTTCGTGAAGGGTTGAGCCTGGAGCGCATTCACAGCATCACCAAATACGACCCGTGGTTTCTGGAACAGCTGGAACAGATCGTCGAGACCGAAAACGGCGTGCGCGCAAACGGCCTGCCAAGCGCACCGCACGAATTGGTGCATCTTAAAAGCATGGGCTTTTCCGACGCGCGCCTGGCCGAGCTGACCGGCCAGACCACCGCCGAGGTTTCGCAACAGCGGATCGACGCCGGCGTGCATACGACCTTCAAGCGCATCGATACCTGCGCAGCGGAATTCAAGGCCAAGACGCCGTACATGTATTCGTCCTACGAACATGTCATGAATGACGATGGCTGCGAATCCCAGCCGACAGACCGCAAAAAGGTCATCATCCTGGGGGGTGGCCCCAACCGCATCGGCCAGGGCATCGAGTTTGACTATTGCTGCGTGCACGCGGTCTATGCGTTAACCGAGGCTGGGTACGAGACCATCATGGTCAATTGTAACCCCGAAACGGTGTCGACCGATTATGACACCGCCGACCGCCTGTATTTTGAGCCCCTGACGACCGAACATGTGCTGGAGTTGATCCGCAAGGAACAAAGCAATGGCGAAGTGTTGGGTGTGATTGTGCAATTTGGCGGGCAGACGCCGTTGAACCTGGCCAGTTCGCTGGAGGCGGCGGGCGTGCCAATTCTGGGCACGTCGCCAGACGCCATCGATCTGGCCGAAGACCGCGAGCGCTTTCAGGCGCTGGTCAATGATCTGAAGTTGCGCCAGCCGCCCAATGGCCTCGCGACATCTGCCGAACAGGCCGTCGCCATTGCTGAGAGAATCACCTATCCGGTCGTGATCCGCCCATCATACGTATTGGGCGGTCGCGCGATGGAAATCGTCCACGACCAAAACCAGCTGGAACGCTATATGAAAGAGGCCGTGCAGGTTTCTGGTGATAGCCCCGTGCTGATCGACTATTACCTGCGCAACGCCATCGAAGTCGATGTCGATGCCTTGTCCGACGGCACAACAGTGTTTGTTGCCGGCATCATGGAACATATTGAAGAAGCCGGTGTGCATTCCGGCGATTCGGCCTGTTCGCTGCCGCCGTTTTCGCTATCAGACGACATCATTGCCGAAATCCACAAGCAGACCGAGGCACTGGCATTGGCCCTAAATGTGGTGGGCCTGATGAACATCCAGTTCGCCATTCAGGGTGACAAAATCTTCTTGTTGGAAGTCAATCCACGCGCCAGCCGGACCGTGCCTTTTGTGGCCAAGGCCATCGGCATGCCTTTGGCCAAAATCGCCGCCCGCCTTATGGTCGGCGAGCCGCTCGACTCGTTCAAACTGAAGCAAAAACCCATGAACCATGTTGCGGTCAAAGAGGCGGTCTTCCCGTTTGCCCGCTTCCCCGGCGTCGACACGCTGTTGGGGCCGGAAATGCGGTCGACCGGTGAAGTCATGGGCCTGGACACAAGTTTCGAGCGCGCCTTCGCTAAGTCGCAAATCGCGGCTGGCACCATCTTGCCACAAAGCGGCACGCTGTTTGTGTCGGTTAAACCAGGCGACAAGGAACAATTTGTCGAACCTGTGCGTACTTTGGCAGACCTGGGCTTCAAGATCGTTGCCACCGACGGGACGGCTGAGTTCCTGATCAAACAAGGGATCAAGGTTGAACGTATTAACAAGGTGCTGGAAGGCCGGCCCCATATTGTTGACGCCATGAAAAATGGCGATATCGACCTGGTGTTCAACACCACGGCGGGCACCCAGGCGATAGTCGACAGCTTTTCGATCCGTCGCACAGCGCTGTTGGACCGGATCCCGTATTACACGACGGCATCGGGTTCTATTGCTGCGGCGGCAGCTATCAAAACATTGAGCACAGGAACGCTTGAAGTAGCCAGCCTGCAATCCTATTCTAGCTAGTCCTGTGTTGATAATGCCGGGTTGAAAAGGCCCGGCACTATTTTTGTATTATCTGCCCCTTGTTTAGAGACGGGCAAACTGAGGTGAAAATGGAAAAGGTTCCGATGACAGTTGCCGGTCTGGTACGACTGGAAACAGATTTGAAGCACTACAAGATGGATGAGCGCCCGTCGATCATTCAGGCGATTGCTGAAGCACGCGCCCATGGCGACCTGTCAGAAAATGCGGAATATCACGCCGCCAAAGAACGCCAGTCCTTTGTCGAAGGCCAGATCACTGAAATTGAAAGCCTGATCGGCCGTGCCGAAGTCATCGACGTTTCCAAACTGTCTGGTGACACCATCAAGTTTGGTGCGACTGTTACCGTTGTCGATATCGACACAGATGACGAGCGTACCTATCAGATCGTTGGGGAAGTTGAGAGCAATGTGAAAGAAGGTCGCCTGTCGATCATTTCGCCCCTTGCGCGGGCCATGATCGGTAAAGCCGAAGGCGACGATGTCGACTTTAACGCGCCAGGCGGCCAGAAATCCTACGAAATTCTCTCTGTCAAATATATCTAACCAGTCTAACCCGTGGGGCCCGACAGGGTAACCTGCCCCGTTGCCTCATCCACCTGCAGGTGAACCCGCTTTGGCAATGACCATGAAGAGTTCGGCGACGTGCCTTTGGTGACGTTGAACTGATAGCCGTGCCATGGGCAGGTGATGATACCGCCTTCAATTGCACAATCGCCAATCGGACCACCCATGTGCGGGCAAGACGCAGCATAAGCCACTATTTGCCCATCGACTTCCGCAATTTGCACCCCATGGCCATTGTGCTGAACCCGCATAGGCAGCTGAGGTCGCAGGCTTTCAACTGTTCCTAAGTTATGAGTTTCACTGAGATTTTGGGCTTCAGTGAGATTTTGGCTAGGCAGGCCATCCAGATAGGCCTGACGTGTGGCCATCATGGCTTCGTCTTCGTCCCACAAGGTCTGATAGCTGGACACCAGGGCGGTGCCGACTTTTTGCAAGGTGCTCTCAGCCATGGCGGGGACATGGAAGACCACATCGATATCCGTTTGGTGGTCGCCTTTCGGCGCCAGCGTCGTCCAAATTTCCATGCCCTGCAGGCTACCCTGCAGCGTCCGGGCAACATAGTGGTTGTTCGGTCTGTCAATCACCAATTCGATGGTCGATGAAGATGCGCCGGACTGCAATGCGATACGCCAACCCCAATCGCCTGCGTCTTGCAGTTCCGCGCCAGAAAAATTGCTGCTATGCAGCCAGGACAGATGTTCCCAATCGGCGACATTTTCCCATACCCGATCCAATGAGGCACCGATCGTGCGCTGCAATCCACTGGCCTTTACCAGCCCCAAAGCTTGTGGGTCAAAGTCTAACGGATTATGGGCCAGTGGCCCCATCAGCTGGTGTGATCAAATGGGACGATGGGCAGCACCTTCGAGCTGCGGATTGTCAGCGCCGTCTTGACGCTGGCCACGTTGGGTGCCGGCGTCAGCGCAGATGTCAGGAAGGACTGAAAGGCATTCAGATCGTGGGCCACGATCTTGAGCATAAAATCAATTTCGCCGTTCAACATATGGCATTCCCGCACCAGCGGCCATCCAGCGACCAAAGTTTCAAAGGCAACGAGGTCGGCCTCTGCCTGAGAATGCAGCCCGACCATGGCAAAGACAGTTAATCCATAGCCCAGTTCTGCATGATCAAGCCGGGCGTGGTAGCCCACAATATAGCCGTTTTCCTCGAGCGCCCGGACGCGCCGCAAACAGGGTGGTGCCGATATGCCGACACGCCGCGACAATTCAACATTGGTGATACGGCCATTCGATTGCAGTAAATCAAGAATCTTCAGATCTGTTGCGTCGAGTTTCATGAGTTCAACCTGTTTTACAGCGCGATAATGAGGGGAAAAGGTCCTAAACCTTTCGAATCGAACAATACCTTGGAATTTAATTACTAAGAAGAGAAATATTCGACTACTTTAAGGGGTGGCTTTCCCCTCCATTGGCCCCCTCTGTCCGATTATTCCGTGCAATTATTGCATACATTTGCACACGGCATCTTGTTGACCGGCCTGAAGGTCACTACATTGCACCCACAGATACACAAACTCTAGCTTCCGAGACCAGAAAGCATCAACGCATGACAGATGATATCCACACCAAAGTTTTGATCATTGGCAGTGGCCCTGCCGGGTATACGGCCGCCATCTATGCTGCGCGTGCATGCCTGGACCCGGTGTTGGTACAGGGACTGCAGCCTGGCGGGCAATTGACCATTACCACTGATGTAGAAAATTACCCTGGCTTTGCCGATGTCATCCAGGGCCCATGGCTAATGGAACAGATGTCAGCCCAGGCTGAACAAGTGGGTACCAAGATGATCTCTGACATCATTGTGTCGGTCGATCTGTCCAAGCGCCCGTTCATCGCGGTCGGCGATTCTAGCACGAAGTATATTGCTGATAGTGTGATCATCACCACAGGTGCCCAGGCCAAATGGTTGGGCTTGCCCAGCGAACACACCTTCCAGGGTTTTGGCGTGTCGGCTTGCGCCACGTGCGATGGCTTTTTCTATCGCGAAAAAGAGGTAATCGTCGTTGGCGGTGGCAACACGGCGGTGGAAGAAGCTTTGTTTTTGACAAATTTTGCGTCCAAGGTCACGCTGGTGCATCGTCGCGATGCGTTGCGGTCGGAAAAGATTTTGGAACAACGCCTGTTTGCGCACGAAAAGATCGAGGTGGTCTGGGACCATGTCATCGAAGAAATTTTGGGCGACAAAGACCCACTCGGCGTTACGGGTGCACGCGTCAAGAACGTCAAGACTGGCGAGACATCGATCATCCCGGCCCACGGCGTCTTCATTGCCATTGGTCATTCCCCATCGACAGAGCTGTTCACGGGCCAATTGGATATTGATGAAGGCGGCTACATCATCAAGGCCGCCGACAGCACCCAGACATCAGTGCCGGGCGTGTTTGCCGCCGGTGATGTGACCGACAAAATTTACCGTCAGGCCGTAACGGCGGCGGGCATGGGCTGCATGGCGGCGCTGGAGGCTGAGAAGTTCAATGCCGAGAATAAAGCCCTGGAAAAACAGGCCGCTGAATAACTGCAACACCGATAACAACAGAAAGAGACGACGATGGAATGGGACAAGCTGAGAACCTTTTACATCGTCGCCGAAGCGGGCAGCTTCACCCATGCGAGTGAACGGCTGAACCTGTCACAATCGGCAATCAGCCGGCAGGTGCAGGGGCTGGAAGACAGCATGGGCTTCCCCTTGTTTCACCGGCATCCTCGTGGGTTGATCCTGACGGAACAGGGCGAGACGCTGCACAAAACAGTCAGTGATGTTTTCGTCAAGCTGGAACGCACAGAGGCTGCCCTGAAGGACAGTCGGTCTGAAGAGGCCGGGCAGTTGAATGTGACAACCACGGTGGCCTTTGGGTCGACCTGGCTGGTGCCCCATCTGCGGGACTTTATGGAAGAACATCCGGCCATCAAGATCAATCTGTTGTTGTCGGATACCGAGATCGACATTTCGATGCGTGAATCAGATGTGGCCATTCGCTTTCATGCCCCGCATCAGGCCGACCTGATCCAACGGCCCCTGGCCATGGTGAACTACCACATATATGCCTCGCAAGAATATCTCGACCGAAAGGGCAACCTGACCGATGTCCGCGACCTTGATGATCACGCCATCGTCAGTTATGGACCCGAAGCACCGCGCCCCTTGCGAGATTTGAACTGGATTATCAATGCCGGTGGGGCAGAACCACCCCGCGACCCCGTATTGCAGGTGAATAATGTTTATGGTCTGTTGCAGGCAGTCGAATGTGGTGTCGGCTTGGCGGCCTTGCCTGATTACATCACCCAGACCAATGATCGGGTCGTTCGGGTGCTGCCAGATCTCGAAGGGCCACAATTCCAGACCTATTTTGTCTATCCCGAAGAGTTGCGGAATGTAAAACGTATTGCGCTGTTCCGCGATTTCCTCATTGCGCAGGTTGAAAGCGCCCATTTTTCAGAATAACTGATAGATATCAGCCACATGAACTTCGTGATAAATCGCTGAAATAATTGCCCTTTATGGTCTTACAGCATAAACCTATAGGTATGCATAAAACGCATACCTAATTTGAGTTCTTCACGTTGGTGATTGTGGCACCCCAAGGCTACATAAGGTCCGTCGACACGATGATTAACATCGAAACGACACGGTAGCTTTCCTCATATTGAAAGTTTCCTGGAGCGGCCCACTCCCTCCCCGTTGACGGGCCCTCCCTTCATTGTCTCCCAAGACGTGAAGTCTTCCCTAAGATACTGCCAGGCTCTCCCCCAAGAGCCTGGCTTTTTCTTTTCTGCGGTTAACCAAAGCAACCAATTTGTCGAAAACCAGTGCGCCTGTCTTTTTCTTTTCTGCGGTCAATCCAAGCAACCAATTCGACAAAAAACTAGGGCGCCTGGCTTTTTCTTTTTGGGAGAAAATCAAAGGAAAATGCCCATCCAAAGGGAAAGGAAAACGCCCATCCAAAAGGACTGGCATCAGTCCATTTGAACAGGCGTTACATCTCGCCATATGACCCGAAGTCTAGTGCTCTAGCGGTACATTCTCTCGGGCGCGCAAAAAGCGGCTGAGAATTGTGACCAGCACAATTGGGGTCAATATGGTAAAGACGATAATGGGTCCAACAAGGATCATTTCACTCATGGGTGCCTCCTTTGGCTTGGGGAACACCATGATATTTGCCTGAATGGCCGCCAGTTTCTTTGACTCCAATCAATTTACATAATTTCTTTGGGGAAATGTTGTCGGGCTTAGAACCGCATTTTTGTCGCGCGTGATTTCGCTTTGATCTGACGGGTCCCGGGCTTGCCAGATTTTGACCGGCCCTTGCGTCGCAATGCAACGGCTTTGCCGCCCGTTGCTCTGGCCAGGGGGTCATTGGCAACTGCGAGTTCGTTTTCTTCCAGCCGACGGATTTCGTCGCGCAGGCGGGCTGCTTCCTCAAATTCCAGATCACCCGCCGCCTTGCGCATGCGGTCTTCCATATCGGCGATATGGGTCTTCATATTGCCGCCCACCAGATGGTCGACTTCGCTGTCACCGATACCAACAGTAACGTAGTCGCCGTCGGCAACGCCTGACAGGATATCGCTGACTTCTTTCCGGATGGTCTCGGGCGTGATGCCGTGTTCTTTGTTATAGGCCATTTGCTTTATTTGCCGGCGTTTGGTTTCAGCCAGCGCCCTTTCCAGACTGCCCGTCATCTTGTCGGCATACAAAATTACGCGACCGTCGACATTTCGGGCTGCCCGACCAATCGTCTGCACCAACGACGTTTCCGACCGCAAGAAGCCCTCCTTGTCGGCGTCCAGGATGGCCACAAGGGCGCATTCGGGTATATCCAACCCTTCACGCAGCAGATTGATGCCAATCAGCACATCAAAGACACCAAGGCGCAGGTCACGGATAATCTCGATACGCTCCAACGTGTCTATGTCGGAATGCATATAGCGCACCCGCACCCCATTTTCGTGCAGATATTCTGTCAGGTCCTCAGCCATGCGCTTGGTCAGGGTTGTCACCAGAACACGCTGGCCCTTGGCCGCCACTTCCTTACATTCGTGGATCAGATCATCGACCTGGCTTTCGACCGGCCGGACAATGCATTGAGGGTCCACAAGCCCAGTGGGTCGGATAACCTGTTCGACGAAAACACCACCGGTTTCCTGTAGTTCCCATGGTCCAGGCGTCGCCGAAATGAACATCGTCTGCGGCCGCATGGCGTTCCACTCTTCAAACTTCAACGGCCGATTGTCGATGCAACTGGGAAGGCGGAAGCCAAATTCCGCCAATGTGCCCTTGCGTTTGAAGTCACCATTATACATGCCATTCAACTGGCCAATGGTGACGTGGCTTTCATCAACAAAAACAAGCGCGTCGTCCGGTAGATACTCAAACAAGGTCGGCGGCGGTTCGCCCGGATTACGTCCGGTCAGATAACGGGAATAATTCTCGATGCCAGCACAAACCCCGGTCGCCATCATCGTCTCAATATCAAAGGATACTCGCTGCTCCAACCGCTCAGCCTCAAGCAACTTGCCATCGCCACGGAAGACTTCCAACTGCTTCTCGAGGTCTCGTTTAATCTGTTTGATGGCCTGATCCAAGGTCGGCCGCGGCGTTACATAATGCGAGCTGGCATAGGCCTTGATCGATTCCAGTTTTGAGGTCTTTTCACCGGTCAGCGGGTCAAACTCGGTCAGGCTTTCCACTTCATCTCCGAACAGCGAAATACGCCAGGCGCGGTCGTCGTGATGACTGGGGAACAGCTCGATGACGTCGCCCCGCGCCCGGAATGTCCCACGGGCCAGCACCGCGTCGTTGCGCTTGTATTGCAGCTCGACCAATCTTTTAAGCAGGGCAGATCGCTCAATCGTGTCGCCAACCTTAATGTCGATGGTCATGTTGGAATAGGTCTCGACCGACCCGATGCCATAGATGCACGACACCGACGCCACAATAATCACGTCGTCCCGCTCCAGCAGAGACCGCGTCGCCGAATGCCGCATGCGGTCAATCTGCGCGTTGATCTGCGATTCCTTTTCGATAAATGTGTCGGTGCGTGCGACATAGGCTTCTGGCTGGTAATAGTCGTAATAGGACACAAAATATTCCACAGCGTTGTTGGGGAAGAAGTTTTTCATCTCCCCATAAAGCTGGGCCGCCAATGTCTTGTTCGGCGCCAATATCAGCGCTGGTCGCTGGGTTGCCTCGATCACTTTGGCCATGGTGAATGTCTTACCGGACCCGGTGACGCCAAGCAGCACCTGGCTGACATCACCGTCGGCAAGGCCCTGCACCAGGTCAGCAATTGCCTTGGGCTGATCACCCGCAGGAGAGAAGTCTGTGACCAGCTCCAGAGGGATGCCACCTTCGGATTTCACCCTGATATTTTTATCGGGATTCATCGGGTAATTACTGTCGGCCATCAGAATATCAGACATGGTCTTTTTATAGGCCGGAAAGGCCTTGCAACGCGAGTCTGTTAGAATTGCGGATTGGTGCTTGTGCCTTGGCCTTAGCGGGCGTAATCTGCGCGCCGTTTGTTCCACCGTTACTAGCCTGCGGAGTGTTCCCGGATGACTTTTCTGTCTGATGCATTAGGGCGTATCAAGCCCTCACCAACCATGGCCGTCACCGCCAAAGCAGCAGCGCTGCGCGCGGCTGGCCAGGACGTTATTGGCCTTGGCGCTGGCGAGCCCGATTTCGACACGCCAGACCACATCAAAGAAGCCGCCATCAAGGCCATCAGAGACGGCTTCACCAAGTACACCAATGTCGATGGCATGCCGTCCTTGAAGGAAGCCGTTGCCAGCAAGTTCCTGCGTGAAAACGGCCTGACCTATTCGCTTGACCAGATTACCGTCAACTGTGGTGGCAAGCACACAATCTATAACGCCATGATGGCCAGCATTAACCCGGGCGATGAAGTCGTCATCCCGGCACCTTATTGGGTGTCATATCCCGATATCGTGCTGCTGGCCGGGGGCACGCCCGTCATTGTCGAGGCATCGATTGCGGCAGGCTTCAAGATCACGCCAGAACAATTGGACGCTGCGATCACACCGCGCACCAAATGGCTGATCTTTAACTCGCCGTCCAACCCCTCTGGCGTGGCCTATACACGTACTGAAATCAAGGGCCTGACCGATGTCCTGATGCGGCACCCTCATGTCTGGGTGTTTTCGGACGATATTTACGAACACATCACCTATGACGGCTTTGAGTTTTCGACCATGGCCCAGGTGGAACCCGGCCTGTATGACCGCACGCTGACAATGAATGGTGTGGCCAAGACCTACGCGATGACCGGCTGGCGCATCGGTTATGCTGGTGGCCCGGTTGAGTTGATCAAAGGTATTGCCAAAATTCAGTCGCAGAGCACGTCCAACCCGTCGTCCATCAGCCAGGTGGCCGCACAGGAAGCCCTGAACGGCCCCCAGGACTTTATCATTGAGCGCAACGCAGCCTTCAAAGGCCGTCGCGACCTGGTCGTCAGCATGCTGAACCAGGCGACCGGCCTGACATGTCCAACGCCACGCGGTGCATTTTACGTGTACCCAGATTGCAGCGGCATGATCGGCAAAAAAATGCCTGACGGCAATGTGCTGAGGTCCGACGAAGATGTTGCAGGCTATCTGTTGGAAACTGAAGGCGTCGCCGTTGTGTTTGGTGCCGCCTTTGGGTCGTCGCCTTGTTTCCGCATATCGTA
>SMXS01000082.1 GCA_004356955.1 Alphaproteobacteria bacterium
AAGAACTGGCCGGCAAAGGCTTTTATTGACAGAGGCCGGCTGCTGGTAAAACAGTCACTCCTGCGAAGGCAGGAGTCCACCAGACCCAGGACGGATATATCCGACTTTAGCTTGGTGGACCCCTGCCTTCGCAGGGGTGACGGCTTCGGGGTGTGGGGTGAAAAGTGATTGCCGTGCGCCATTCCCCGCGTTACACTATTTACACAGTAAATCTTAGAGAGTAGGGAATTCGTCATGTCGACAGCAGAAAAGCCAGCCGCAAACCCGGCGCCCGAGGTCATCTTTGAAGGCAATTACTTCCTCGATGGCAATTATGGGCCGGTGCGGAAAGAGCACGTTGCCACCGATATGACCATCATTGGTGAAATTCCTGCTGATCTGCAGGGGAATTTCCTGCGCATTGGGCCCAACCCGGTCTATGTATCCAGCGTCGAAAAACATCATTGGTTTGATGGCGATGGCATGGTGCACGCGGTCGAACTTTCAGGCAGCAAGGCGACCTATCGCAACCGCTATATCGACACCGAATGCCTGCGATTAGAGCGCGAAAAGGGCAGCTGGATCTGGAAGGGCCTGAACGCCATGATGGATGGTGGCCCGGCCGAAGTGCCAGCCGGCATGCCCATGGTCAAGAACGTCGGCAACACGGCTTTTGTGCATCACAACGGCGTGTTGTACGCGCTGCACGAAAGTTCCGACCCGCATATCATCACGCTGCCGGGGCTGGAAACGGTGGGTACCACCAATTTTGATGGCAAGTTGAACCACCCGTTCACCGCCCATCCCAAGGTCGATCCGCGCACCGGCGAGATGATGACCTTTGGCTATATGCCGTTCCCGCCTTTTGTGAATTATTCGGTCATCGATAAAGATGGCGCGCTCATTCACACCACGCCGATCACCATTCCCAAGGGCGTGATGATGCATGACTTTGCGGTGTCGGAACATTATTCGATCTTCCTCGATTTCCCGCTGACTTTTGATATTGCCCGGGCCATGGAAGGCAAGTCGCCACTGGGGTTCGACAAGGACCACGGCTCGCGTATTGGCATCGTCCCGCGCATGGGCAGCGACGCTGACGTGCAATGGTTCACGGTCGATGTTGGCGTGGTCATCCACACGGCGAATGCATGGGAAGAGGGCGATGATTTGATCCTCCAGGCATGCCGGTCCAAAACATCTGACGTGATCGGCGCTGGCGAGGTCGACACCGACGACCCCACCGACGTGCTGGGCCAGCTGTATCAATGGCGCATCAATCTCAAGACAGGTGATATTGTTGAGGGCCCGCTGCACGAGTATTATTCTGATTTCTCGCGCATTAACGAGGATTATCTGGGGGTCCAGAACCGCTATACTTACACGGCTGAGTTCGACCAGACCCGCGCTATCACCTTTAAAAACCTGATGAAATTCGACAATAAAACCGGCAAAACCCAGCATCACATCATGGGCGAAGGCCGCTATACCGGCGAATGCGTGTTCGCCGCCAAAGTCGGCGCGGTCGACGAAGACGACGGCTATCTGATCACTTTCATTCAGGACGAAAACAACAACCAAAGCGAATGCATCATCATCGACGCCAAGGACTTTGAAGGCGAACCCGTGGCCCGGATATTGATCCCGCACCGGGTGCCCTACGGGTTTCATGCGGGCTGGGTTGGGGGCTAATTCACCGAACTCAACTTTGTCATCCCGGACGCTTCGATAAACTCAGGAGAGCCCTGATCCGGGATCCAGCGAAAAATAGATGCTCTGGAATCCCTGGATTCCAGCTTCCGCTGGGGTGACGATGTTGAGGAGGACGCGCATTAAATGGGGACAGTGCATAATTAATTCACACTTATCTTAATATTATCAAATGGTTGAAGGAAATTAATTATGCACTGTCCCCATTTAATTCTCTTACTTCTTCACGAACTCGATATGCAGTTCTTTCAATATCCGTAACCCATAATTTGGCAGGTGGCGCAGGTCGTTTTTGCCTTCGGCCAGCCAGAAGTCGTCGATGCGGTCGATGAAGGCCTTGAAGCCCCAATGGAGCTCTCGCCGGGCCAGCGGTGCGCCCAGGCAGTGGTGGGTGCCAGAGCTGAAGCCCAGATGCGAGCCCGCGTTTTTGCGCTCCAGGTCGATATCATTCGGGCACTCGAACTGCCCGGCGTCGCGATTACCGGCGGCGAACCGCAGCATGATGCCAGACCCTTTGGGGATGCTGACACCGTGCAGCTCGACATCCCGCGTTGTAACACGCCCCAGGCCCTGGACCGGGCTCTCAAGCCGCACGACTTCTTCGCAAAAGGTCTTGAGGTATTTATCTGGGTCGGCCTTCAGCTTTTCCCACACGGGCTTGTTATAGGCCAAGAGCATGATGCCCGCCGACAGGGCGTTCGTAGTGGTCTCGGACCCGCCCACAAAAGTGTCTTGTGTCATATGGGCGTGCAACTCCTCGTCCCTCAACGTCCGGCCCCATTCAGGGATCACATGGTTGACGAGGTCTGACAAAAGGGTGTCGTTGGGCTCGCGGCGCAATTGCTCGAAGATCGGCTGGAAATAGTGCTGTTGCTCGATTTCCATTTCGGCAGACCACATCATCTCGTCCTCGGTCAGGCCAAATCCGCGGCCCTTGATCCAGGCATCGGTCCACTTTTTGATCTGCCAGATGTCTTCATCCTTTGCGCCCATCTGGCGACAGATCAGGATGAGGGGCAGGGGCACGGCCATTTGCTGGACGAAATCGCATGCGCCATCGTCGATGAACTTGTCGACCAGATCATAGGCCAGGTCGCGCACCACCGGGTCCAACTCGCGGATCCGCCCGGCGCGGAACGCCTTGTCGAACACCGCGCGCATGAGTTTGTGGTCCGGGTCATCGCGCCCCGCCAGCGATGGCTCTGTCACCCAGCCTTTTTCCTTGAACAACTCGTGCACCCGCAAGGCCGGGCCGGTGAGGGTGTCAAAGTCATATTCCGGGCGGCGGTTGGAATAGGTCTCGGTATCCTTCAGGATGACGCGCAAATCATCGTACCGGGTAATGACATACAGGCCCGTCAACGGGTCCTGCCACACCGGCGCCATCTCGCGCAGCAGATCGTAGGTCGGGTAGGGACACTCCAGCACCTCGATATCGGCCAGCGCTGCTTCGTCCAGGCTGGCGGGCCGGATGGGTTTTTCCATTCTGTTGATGAGCTTGGCAGAAGACATATATTATCCGTTGGTTGTGTGGGTCGGAGTATCGGTCAGGGATGAGTTCCAGTCAAACGGGGGGGCATTAAATGGGGACAGTGTATAATTAATTGTTCTGGCAATGCCTAATTGGCGAGTGATCGCGCTATTAATTATACACTGTCCCCATTTAATGCTTATGCCTCCCCAAAAGCGGCATGCGCTGCCAGGGTCTTTTTGGCCTGCACCAGGTGCGGCATATCCAGCATTTTGCCATCGAGCTGCAGCGCGCCGATACCAGGTTCTGCCGCAAAGGCATCGACCACGCGCTGGGCAAAGGCAACGTCATCTGCCGATGGCATGAAGCCTTCATTGATGATGGGGATTTGCGATGGGTGGATGGCGATGCGACCGGTAAAGCCCTCGGACCGCGCCTGACGGCACGATGCGGCCAGGCCTTCTTCATCGGCGATGTTGACATAGACGGTATCGACGGCCTCTACCCCCGCGGCGTGCGCGCCCAACAGCGTCAGCGAGCGCACCATCTGATAGGTATGCGTCCAAACACCGTCCGGCCCCAAATTGGTGCTGGCCCCGATGGCCGAGCTTAAATCCTCAGCCCCCCAGGTCAGGCCGTATAGGCGCGACAGGTTTGCGCCCGCATAGTCCCCCAACGCAAAGGGGGCCGGGGCGACTTCGGTGGCCACCGGCATGAACTGGATGTTGCCCTTTGGCAAGCCAGCCGCTGCCTCAAACGCATCCAGCAGGTATGAAAGCCGTTGCAGGTCCGCCGGGCCAGAGACCTTGGGTACGATGATGCCGTCGGGGTCGGCGGCCACGATGGCACGTAAATCCTCCACCGCATCGGGGGTACCCAGCGGGTTGATGCGCACCCAAAGCTGAACTTTACGAGCGTCTTTGGGGCGGGCGCGCAGAAAGTCAGGCACCATTTCGCGGGCGATGGGCTTGCGACCCGGCGCAACCGCGTCTTCCAGATCGAGGATCAGCGCATCGGCTTTGAAGCTGTCGGCCTTGCCCAATTTCTTATCGCTGTCACCGGGGACAAACAGCATCGACCGCAGGATCATGCGTCTGTTTCCTCATCGACAGGTTTTTTCAGCTGCAGGCCCGACCGTTTGCAATGGGCGACCAGGTCGCCATGCTGGTTAAACGCCTTGTGCAGATAGGTGACAATGCCCTGGTCTGGGCGCGATTTGCTTTCTTTCAACCCGATGACTTCGGTCTCGATCCGCAAGGTGTCACCGTGGAACACGGGTTTTGGGAACCGCACCTCGTCCCACCCCAGATTGGCCACCGCCGTGCCATGGGTGGTGTCATTGACCGAAATGCCGACCATCAACCCCAGCGTAAAACAGCTGTTCACAATCCGTTGGCCGAATTCGGTGTGTTTGCGGCAATATTCCTCGTCCAGATGCAACAGCGACGGGTTGTGGGTCAGCGCGGAAAAAAAGACGTTGTCAGCCTCGGTCACCGTGCGGCGGATGGGGTGCTTGAATATTTGCCCCACTTCGAGTTCATCAAAATATAGTCCTGGCATTGGGTCCTCCCTTTGGTTTTGGCCAATTGGGAGCAGGCTAGCGCGGTGGGCCCTTCGATACAATTTGCTTCGCAAACCACTCAGGACGGGGCTATTTCGGTGACAGTTTACTAATTAGATATGTAAGATATTGGTTATAAGGAAATTTGTCAGTTTAATTAGTAAACTGTCACCGAAATCTAAAAGGTCCGGTTCGTCCTGAGTGATTTGTCGCGCCCCTTGGCCAGAGGCCAAAATAGGGGTGGGGCAAATTGTATCGAAGGGCCTGGTGGGAGGAGGGTTACTCCGACAACACCTCTAACAACACATGCCCCATCGATCCGGTGGGCGGTTTTGCGCCGATGATTTGCGACAGGGTGGGGGCAATGTCGGTGGTGTGGACCAGGCGGCTGATAGAGCGGGCCGTGATGCCCTTGCCCGCAAAGATGATGGGCACATAGGTGTCGTATCGCCAGGGCGACCCGTGGCTGGCCGCGACCGTCAGGCCGTCAAAATCATTGATGAAGCGGTTGGGGTCGAACACCACATAGATGTCGCCCGACCGACGCGGGTTAAAGTTTCGCAACACCGCGTCGGTTAATGGCGTGACCGGGACCATGCCGGCTTGCAGCGCGCTGCTGGAGATGGCCATGGTTATGCCGTCGAGCTTTGAAAGCTCTGCGGCCACTGCACGTTCCACCTCGGCCTGGTCCAGGCCTTTATCGGCGATGGCGGTGCGGTTCAGGTACAGATAGGGGTGGAAATAGGTGGTGATCAATTCCTCGCCAATGCCAAAGCGCTCTTTCAATCGTGCGATGACGCTGGCCCGGTCGAAAGTGTCTGGGTCGATATAATCGGCCTCAAACCCCAGCTCTGCCAGATAGCCCGGTGCCTCGGGCCCCCCATGATCGGCAGACAGAACAATCAACGTGTTGTCGAGGCCAATTTCGGCGTCAATATAGGCAAACAAATCGGCCAACGTGCGGTCGAGGCGCAAGATATTGTCTTCGGCTTCCAGGCTGGAAGGGCCAAACATATGCCCGATATAATCGGTCGATGAAAAGCTGATAGACAGATAATCGGTGACATCGTCATCGCCAATATCCTCGTTATCGATCAGGGCTTTGGCAAACTCAAGCGTCATCTCGTCTCCCGCCGGACTGAGGGTTAAGAGCGTTGTGAAAAAGCGGTTTTCCGGGTCGCCAAAATTGTGGGGGAAAGTTCTTCCAAAACCGGGCAAGGCGGTTTCATACGGCCTGTCATCGGCATCACCAAACATATAGGTGCTTTGGTCGTGCAACAGGGTCCAGGCCTTGCCCGCATATTTCGCCGTCGGGTTTTGGTTGTTCCAGTCGACCACCCATTGGGGGTACGCGTCGTAATAAAAGCTGCTGGTGATGAATTCGCCCGCCGCCTTGGAAAACCAGAAGGCCTTGCCTGTGTGCCCGGCCATGGACACCGCGCCCCGGTCCTTGACCGACACGCCAAACACCTTGGCCTGGCCGCCCTGGTTCAGCATCAATTCGTCGCTGAAAGTCGATACCAGAATGCGCGCCGGTGATCGTCCGTCTGACCGGGCGGTGCGCTGGGTCGGGTCGATCTCGGTGCTTTGGTCGACACCGGCATCTTTTGACAAAATCGGAAAACGCGGATCTTCGATATTATAGGTGAGTTCTCCACTGACCCGATCCAACCAGACATTGCCGACCATGCCGTGCACTGACGGGTCGGCCCCGGTCGCCAGCGTGGTATGCCCAACGATGGTTTCGGTATTGGCGTGCTGGTGGTGGGCATTGGTATAGACCGTGCCTTCATCCAGCAAATAACGCAGGCCGCCCTGGCCCAGGCGGTCGTAATAGCGTGTCGGCAGATCGCCACGCAGCTGGTCGACGGTAATCTGCAGGATCAGTTTTGGCCTGTCGGGTTGCGCAGCTGCAGCGCTGGTGGTGATAAGTGTGAGTGCAATAAATGTGGCTAACTGACGGGACTTCATACTCAAACCCTCAAAATAATTGTTTGTATTGATAGGGGTAGGATAGCGCAAATTGGCTTGTCGAGGGAAGCCGTCACTCAAGCACCTTCGTCATTCCAGCGAAAGCTGGAATCCACTCATCGGTTTGCGGGGAAGAGCCATTTGTGGTTCGAATATCAGTCGTCCTGGCTTTCCCCTGAGGCATAGTGGACCCCAGCCGGAGCCTGTGCCCGCGAGGGCGGGGTGCTGGGGTGGACAGTCTGGGTAAGGGTGAAAAAAGGCCGGGATAGCCCCCCAAACCTATCCCTTTGCATCGGCACCATTCCCCGCCATACTTTGGCCGATTTGGGGTGCCAACTTAGGGAGAGAGACATGGGCTGGGAAAAATCCATAGAGGAATTGCGTCGGCGCGAGGCGCTGTCGCTGAAAATGGGCGGGGCCGAAAAGGTTGAACGCCAGATATCGCGCGGCAAGCTGACGGTGCGCGACCGCATCGACCGCCTGTTCGACGATGGCACCTTCCGCGAAATTGGCGCGCTGGCCGGCAAGGCGGAATATGACGACGATGGCAATTTAACCGACTTCGTGGCCGCCAATACAATCCTGGGCCGGGGCAAAATCAATGACCGCACTGTCGTGGTGCAGGCCGATGACTTTACCGTGCGCGGTGGCGCTGCAGACGCGGCAATTGCCCAAAAACAAATCATGGCCGAACAGATGGCTAACGAGCTGCGCCTGCCGCTTGTGCGCCTGATCGATGGCACCGGCGGCGGTGGGTCGGTCAAAACGCTGGAAACCGGCGGTCGCACTTATATTCCGCGCAACCCCGGCTGGGACTGGGTGGTCGCCAATATGTCGACAGTGCCGGTTGTCGGCCTGGCGCTGGGGCCCGTGGCGGGCCTTGGGGCGGCCCGTTGTGTCACCAGCCATTATTCGGTCATGGTCAAGGAACTGTCGCAACTCTTTGTCGCGGGGCCGCCTGTGGCCAAGCGTCTGGGCGAAGACGTCACCAAGGAAGAATTGGGCGGGTCGTGGATGCACACGCGCAACGGTGCCATTGATGACGAGGTCAATACCGAAGACGGGGCCATCGAGCGCGCCCGGCAGTTTCTGTCGTACCTGCCATCAAGCGTGCATGAATTGCCCCCACGCGGCCCCCAAAATGACAGTGTCGACCGGGTCGAAGACTTTTTATTGAATGCCATCCCCGAGGACCGACGCAAGGTCTATAAAATGCGCCCGATCATCAAGGCCGTGGTCGATGAAGGCTCGTTTTTTGAGATGAGCAAAAACTTTGGCCGCTCGCTGATCACCGGGCTGGCCCGCCTCGATGGCTGGCCCGTCGCCATCATGGCCGGGGACCCGTATTTCTATGGCGGCGGCTGGACGACAGACACGTCGCACAAGGTCATCCGCTTTACCGAGCTGGCCGAGACGTTCCACCTGCCCGTGGTGCATCTGGTCGATAACCCCGGCTTTGCCGTCGGCGTGCAATATGAAAAAACAGCCCATATTCGCCATGGCTCCCGCGCCCTGGCGACGGTGTACCAGGCGACGGTGCCGTGGTGTTCGGTCATTGTCCGCAAGGCTTTTGGCGTGGCGGGGGCCGCCCACATGAACCCTGAGCGCCTGCGCTATCGCTTTGCCTGGCCATCGGCGGATTGGGGATCATTGCCCATCGAAGGGGGTATCGAGGCGGCGTATAAATCAGACCTGGCGGCGTCCGACGACCCCGAGGCCCTGCTGGCCGACATCACCGAGCGCCTGAACCGCGTGCGATCGCCCTTTAGGGGGGCCGAGGCCTTCTTGATCGAAGACATTATCGATCCCAGGGAAACCCGGGCGCGCCTGTGCGAATTCGCCAATCTGGCCGCGCCGTTAAGGACACCGGGCCTGAGCGCTTTCCCCATGCGACCTTAGAAGGTCGCCAATAGGTAAGGGGCCGTAATGGGGCGGCGATAGGGGGCCCATGGGGTGTGATAGCGTGGACCAGGTTTTCCAAAGGTCTCCCTATGACCCAAAGCGGACGTTAGAGACAAGGAGAACGACAGTGCTTTCTTCTTCCCCAATCATGCCAAGGAGAACGCAGAAGCTTCATCAATGCAAAGCGCCCCTCCCAAAGGAAGGGCGCGTCAACTAAATTAGACTGGTTGGCCTGGCTTAGTTCTCCGGGTACGGAAACTCCCTGCCAAGCGCCTCGCTGGCCTCTTCGTAGATGGCACGAAGCACTTCGTCGACTTCGCCCCATCGGCCAGATTTGATAAACTCCGAATATTGAAAAGCGTCAACCGGAACACCCGAGGATTGGCTGAACTTTTTCCGGTCCTTGTCACCACCCGGAGGTTGTGCCTCGCCAGCCAGGGGCGGGCGCATTTGGCCAGCCGCGTAACCGGTGAGGATATTTCCGAATTCTTCGACTTTATTGTCGCGGGCATATCACCCAAACCCAAGGACGAGCTGTTCGACGTCCTAAGTAAATATGCGCCGACAACACTGGTGGGCGACGCTGTTGCGCCGCGTGACGCGATGATGGCCTTTCGTGAAGGGGACAGGGCCGGACGGACGGTGTAATTGTTTGGAACCGTCACGTTAACTGTGTGTTTCTGGTCGGCACCTGCTAATTTTGGTCGATGAATAACATTTCCTATGATCGATACCGTTTTCACCCCGATATTATCAAGCAGGCGGTTTGGTTCTACTTCCGTTTCGCATTGAGCTATCGGGATGTGGAGGATCTTCTGGCTGAACGAGGCATCGATGGCCAGAACATCGAACATGCCGGTAAGCTCTGGCTGACGCGATGTCTTCTGTGACTGGCCAGGGTTTGCTTTAATTAACCGGGTTATGTGGAAGGTCCGCTTCTAGCCATAAGCGGACC
>SMXS01000083.1 GCA_004356955.1 Alphaproteobacteria bacterium
ATCTGATGGAAAATACAAAGGGAGAATCGTTCGATATCGCGATCCCCGCCTTTTCGCTGGATAGCCCCTATGATGCACCCAACATCAACTAACAAGATATCTGGAGAGTAATGTGGACGCACAAATCGACCGTCCGACCAAAGAACAGGCCAAAGAAGCTGTAAAAACCCTGCTGAAATGGGCCGGCGACGACCCAAATCGCGAAGGATTACTGGATACGCCTGCACGGGTTGTCCGCGCCTATGAGGAATATTTTTCGGGCTATCGGGAAGACCCGCGCGAATATCTGGAACGCACCTTTGAGGAAGTACATGGCTATGACGAAATGGTCGTGCTGCGCGATATTCCATTTGAATCGCATTGCGAACATCACCTGGCCCCCATCATTGGCAAGGTCCATGTGGCCTATCTGCCCAAGAACCGGGTTGTCGGGATTTCCAAACTTGCCCGTGTCGTCGGCGCCTTTTCGCGCCGCCTGCAGGTACAAGAAAAAATGACTGCCCAGATCGCTGATTGCATCAATGAAACCCTCAACCCAGACGGCGTAGGTGTGGTGGTCGAGGCTGTGCACCACTGCATGACCACGCGGGGCGTACACACCCATGGGGTTTCCATGGTCACGACATCCCTGCTGGGTGCCTTCAAAACAAACAACGACACGCGGGCCGAATTCATGACTGTTATCGGCGGTAACAGCGTCCGCGGCCTCCGCTAAATCCAACTGAACTCTTTCCCGGAGGACTTGTGATTGCTTGACTTTCGCCCCGTTCTTCATGTGATTGGACTGTTGCTGGCCACCCTTGGGTTGGCCATGTTGGTCCCGGCGGCCGTTGATGTCTTTGCGGGCAGTCAGGACTGGCAGGTTTTTGCCTCGGCTTCGCTTACGACCTTCTTTATTGGCATTGGCATGTTTCTGTCGACGCGTGGGGCCCCGCAGGATCTGGACCTGCGCCAGGCGTTTTTGCTGACAGCTCTCAGCTGGGTGATGATCGCCCTGTTTGGATCCCTGCCCTTTATCTATGCCGAGATGGATCTCAGCGTCACCGACGCGTTGTTTGAATCGATGTCCGGGATCACGACCACGGGGTCAACCATTATCACCGGCCTGGACACAGCACCCCCTGGCATCTTGATGTGGCGATCATTGCTACAGTGGATGGGCGGCATCGGGATTATCGTGATGGCGGTGGCGGTGATGCCCATGCTGCAAGTTGGTGGCATGCAATTGTTCCGAATGGAATCGTCTGACAATTCAGAAAAGATATTGCCCCGCGCGGCCCAGATCGCGGGTGCCCTGGCGCTGTTGTACCTGTGCATCACCATTGTTTGCGCCATCAGCCTGTGGGCCGCCGGCATGTCCATCTTTGAAAGCGTGGCCCATGCCATGACATCGGTCGCAACCGGCGGCTATTCAACCTCTGACCAGTCCATCGGCCACTTTGATTCCGCGTCCATCGACGTCATTGTAACGGTGTTCATGGTTTTGGGGAGCCTGCCCTTTGTGCTGTACCTGCAAGCCCTGCGAGGACGGCCCCTGATGCTTTGGCGGGATACTCAGGTCCAGTGGTTTTTTGCCCTGGCGACACTGGCGGTTTTTGTCATGACCCTGTATCGCTATGTCGGCGGTGATGTCCCAATCTTGGAGGCCCTGCGCTTTACCAGTTTCAATATTGTCTCGATCATGACCGGCACTGGCTATGCGTCTACCGATTACGGTTCCTGGGGCGGGTTTGCGATCGGGTTATTTTTCCTGGTGATGTTTGTCGGTGGCTGCGCCGGGTCCACGTCGTGCGGCGTAAAGATTTTCCGCATCCAGGTATTGTTCGAAACCGCACGCCGCCAGATTCAGCACCTGTTGCAGCCCCATGGCATCTTCACGCCAAAATTTAATGACAAACCGATCCCGCCCGCGGTTCGTGATGCAGTGATGAACTTCTTTTTCCTGTTTTTTGGGTGCTTTGTCGTCTTGGCCTTGTGCCTTAGTGCCTTTGGCCTGGACTTTATCACCGCTGCGTCCGGGGCTGGGGCTGCCCTTGCCAATGTCGGGCCGGGCCTGGGCGAAATTATTGGCCCGACGGGTAACTACGCCTCGCTGCCAGATGGGGCAAAATGGTTTTTGATGATTGGAATGTTGCTTGGCAGACTAGAGCTCATCGGCATTCTGGTGCTGCTAAGCCCGACCTTTTGGCGGGGATAATCTGCGGCGCACTTCGCCCCAGATAATGGCCAACCACTTGCCAATCCAGGGCATCACCTTCGATTTGTTCCTGGCAATATCATCCAGAACGCCCAGCAATGATGGCAGCACGATCAACACAATAAAGGTGGCCACACCAATGCCAAACACCATCGTGATGGCCATAGGCTTCAGCATCTGCGCCTGGTACGACCCTTCAAACAATAACGGTGTCAGACCGCCAATCGTAGTCAATGAGGTCAGCACAACAGCGCGCAGACGATCCTGGCTGCCAGTCACCACAGCGGATTGCCACGATCCACCCAATTTGTGGCGTTCCTGAATCGTCGTCACCAGAATAATCGAATCATTGACCAGAATGCCCATCAATCCCAGCAAGCCGATCAGGCTCATCATCGATAAATTAAACCCGAGAACCAGATGCCCGAGCACGGCACCCACCAACCCGAAGGGGATGATCAACATGACAACGATCGGCCGGCTGTAACTGCCCAGCACCCAAGCCAGCACGATATAGATCATGGCTAGCGCCAACATGGCACCCTGCACCAATTCGTTTAATGCACGGCTCTGATCTTCGGCCTCACCCTGGAAGAATATATTGACGCCGTATTTTTCGGCGATGGCATCGAGACCCTTGTCGCCAAGCGTGGAAAGCAGCAATGTCAGATTGGTCTGGCTACGGTCAATATCTGCCTCGACAGCCACTTGTGTTTCACCATTATACCGTTGCAGCCTGGCAAACCCTCTGCTGGGATACACGCGCACAACTTCTAATAGCGGGACTGCAACGCCCTGTGGACTGCGCAAATATAATTCGCGGAAAGTCTGGGCGTCAAAGCTGCCTTCAGGATACTGGATCCGTATTTTCGTCTCTTCACCGTTCCGGGGGAACCGCTTGGCGATCACCCCTTCTGACGCACCGCGCACCTGATTACTGACACTGGAAGTTGTAAACCCTAGCGCCTGCCCCTTCGGGGTTAACTCGATAATCATTTCTTCCTTGCCGTATGGAAGATTGTCATCAATGTCCATCAAGCCCGGGAAGCCCCTCAGCAATTGACGTACATCGAGTGCGGCTTGCTTTAGAACGCTCAATTCTGCGCCAGAGATACGGATATCAATGGCTTTGCCACCTGGGCCACCGGCCATTTCAGTGATCGTCATCCGTTCAACGCCCGCTATTGGCCTGATCTGATTGCGCCAGGCGTCCAGCACGACCGGGTTGCGGTGCTCACGGTCATCGGCCGTTGTCAACTCAACCCACAGGCCGGCCATATTGTCTGCATTGATCTCTTGCCAGCCACTGCCTGCCATAGACCGACCAAGTGTGCCAAAGGATGCTCGGATGACACCGCCTTCACCACCTGTTAGCTCTTCTTCGGCGGCATAGAGGGCTCGATCAAGTTCCCTCAACGCTTTACCAGTGGTTTCACGCGGCGTGCCGGGGTTCATTTTGATGTTGGCGATCAGATACTCCGTCTCGGCCGACGGGAAAAACTCGAAAGGTACGCGACCACCATTGATCAGGCCGATGCCAATCCAAAGCCCGGCAACAGCCACTGCAATTGTCGTGTAGCGCGCCTTGTAGCACTTTTCGATAATGGTCTTGAACGTGGTATCTCTGAAATTGTTGAATCCGCGATTGAAATTTGCCCTGAACCCAGTGGTCTTGACCGTGGTGTGTTGCAATGCACTGCGCAGATGGCCCGGCAAAATCAGGAAACACTCAACAAGGCTCGCCATTATAACGGCCACGACCACCATCGGCAGAACCGCTATAAATTGCCCTATGCGGTTCGACACCATCAGTACGGGCAAAAAAGCAACCATGGTCGTCAACGAAGATGCCAATACGGGCGCAAACATACGCGTCGCCCCGCTTTCTGCCGCTTCTGATGCGGGCAGCCCCATTTCTTTTCGCGACGCCGCGTGCTCGCCCACGACGATGGCATCGTCCACAATAATGCCCAACGTCATAATCAGGGCCATCAGACTGATCATGTTGAACGACTGGCCCAGCCAAAGCATAATTCCGAAGGTTGCCAGCATGGCCACGGGAATGCCCATGGCAACCCAAAAAGCTAGACGGCCATTGAGGAAGATGTAGAGAATAAGCATCACAATAGCCAAGCCACCTATCCCATTCTTGACCATCAACTTGACGCGATCATTCACCAGTTGGGACCGCTCCTGATAGTGGAACAGACTCAGCGTCGCTGGCAGCGTTGGGATCTTTTCTGCGAGATAGGCCTCAACAATATCGGACGCATCAATTGAATCGGTGGTGGGGCTGCGCTGAATTTGCAGTGTAATGGCTTGGTTACCCTTAAAATAACCTTCAGGTTGTGCCTGGTCGAAGCCATCTTCAATATCTGCGATATCACGCAGATAGGTTTTCGCGCCGGTACCCCGAGCCTGAATTTCAATGTCGCCTATAGAATCGACGCTCTTGGCCAGGCCGAGCGACCGTATCTGCCGCTCAAACGGGCCTTCAACGGAACCAGAGGGAATGTCGATGGAACTGTCCCGGACACGTTCAGCAATATCTTTGAGTTCAAGATCAAACTGACGCAGTGCACTTGGTTCTACATTGATACGGATTTCCGGATCACGATCTCCGATGAACGAAATTTTATCGATGCCGCGTGCCAGCAGCTCATCGCGGATTTCTCTGGCAATCGTCTTCAGCGCCGCTTCTGAAAATGGCCCAGACAAGGCGATACGTGATACCGGCTCCATCATCTCGAACTGGGTAATCAGCGGTCGTTCAATACCCTGGGGCAGTTGCGATTCCACCCGCCGGACACCGTTCTCGATATCGGAAAACGCGCGGGACATATTCGTGCCCTCGTCAAACAGCACCCAAAAACCACCACTGCTTTCCGATGCAAAGCCGTTCATTTCCTGAACGCCATCGACGAAGCGGATTTCTGGCTCGATCACCTCGAGGATGCTGGTTTCGATATCTTCTGCGCTGGCACCGGGCCAGATGATGTTGATCGACACCGCATCCAACCCAAAGGTCGGCATGACCTGCCGGTTTAACTGAAAGGCGGAAAACAGACCAATCAGAATGATCAATATCATCAACAAATTGGCAGCATTGGGGTGCTGCACAAATGTCCGGATAATGTTTGATGAATTCATCATGACAGGTCGTTTACCTTACTAATTACGAATGGTGACCAAAACACCTTCGCCAATTTCGGCAAAGCGTGTTGTCAAGATTGGTTCACCTTCTTCCAAGGTTTCACCGTCGATAAATATACTGTCCCCCGCATAGCCGACAACTTTTACTGGGCGAGCAACCAGGCGCTCGTCAACCACAGCGTAAACGACTTTTCCGCCAAAAAGAGCTGCTTCAGGGACCTGGACAACGTTCATATATTTGCGATCAGGAAAGCGGATTTCAACAAATGCCCCGGGGCGGATTGCCCGATCATCGGGTTTGTCGTCCAGAATGGCGTACACATCAATACCACCGCTTTGAGCGTCGATCTGGGCACCGACGCGCTCGATTGTCGCCGTATATTCAAGCGGGCGGCCACCCACCTTCCAGGTGACGGAGACCCTGCGGCCCACCATGTCTTCACCAGAATCGAGGATGCGGCCATATTGGGCATCGGTCACATTGAATCTCGCCTCAAACTGCTTGGATTCACTGACCATAGCAATACGGTCATTGACGCCAACACGCTTGCCCAGTTCGGCCGAAATTTGCCCGACAAAGCCATCGAAGGGGGCTCGTAAACTCGCCTGTTCCAGGTCCCGCCTGGCTCGGCGGACGGCGACATCATGCTGTTGCAGGCGCGCAGATTCCATTTCAATGCGGTTTTCCAGCAAAGTGGCAGATTGTTTTGCCCGGGCCAGCGCCAGCTCGGAATCATCGAGGAATTTGCGTGAGACAGTGCCTTTTTCGTGTAGCCGGATAGCGCGTTCATAGTCACGCTGGCCCAGATCAAGCTGCAGACCTTCCGTTGCCAGGCTGTCCTGTTCGCTCTTCAACCGTGCTCGAGCTTCGCGGCGACGGGCAATCGCTTCATCCAATGCTGCTTGATATTCGAACGGGTCGATTTGCACCAACAATTCGCCTTTGACGACCAGGCCGCCTTCATGGAAATTGGGTCCAACGTCGACAAGCTGGCCCGACACCAGCGCCCGCATTTCGACTTCCCTGCCGGCGACAATCTGGCCGAACAGCATAATTTCGGGCTGCGCATCACCATATTCTGCGGTAATGACCGTGATCGGCCACGAGCGTTCATTCACTTCAACCGGCTCAATGGTTGGCGCTGTGGCCACCAGGACTTTGTATATCACATAGGCACCAAACAGCACCCACGCCCCCGTGGGAACTTTGCGAGCCAACATCAAGGCCATCTCTGTGCCCCGCGCCAGATAGTCCCGCCAGTCAATTCTGCTTGCGAGGGACCCGCCGGATTCAGGCTTTTTCACAAAATCTTCGTGTTTCACTGTCTTTTCTTTTGCCCTGTCTGCCGGACCTGTGGGTCAACATACAAACTGTCTATATACATGAGACCAAAATGCAGATCTCTTGAAAACGCCTCTTAAGTACAGCCTTTACACGTGCTAGATACATGAACCATGCGGAAAAATGCACAAAAAACTCGCGACATATTGGCACAATTGATCGCTTTTGACACAGTCAGTCGGAATTCCAACCTGGCCATGATCAACTATATCGCCGAGGCGCTTGCCGATATAGGGATCAACTGCGATGTCATTTACGATATAAATCATGAAAAAGCCAACCTTTTCGCAACACTTGGCGGGCCGGCTGACAAACCGGGCATTGTTTTGTCGGGGCATACGGATGTGGTGCCGGTTGATGGGCAGGAGTGGACCAGCGACCCATTCACCATGGTAGAGCGCGATGGCAAGGTCTATGGCCGGGGCACGTGCGACATGAAAGGCTTTATCGCGGCCTGCCTGGCCATGGCACCCGAGATCGCCAAAGCCAACCTGAAAGAGCCCATCCATGTGGCTTTTTCCTATGACGAAGAAGTTGGCTGTCGCGGCGTCGCGAGCATGATCGAAAAGGTCCAGACCCGTGACCCCCTGCCCCGTATCTGCATTATTGGCGAGCCAACAGAAATGCGGGTGGTCAATGCCCACAAGGGCATATGCGCCTATCGGACCACGATCACGGGGCGCGAATCCCATTCCAGCAATACCGAATTTGGTGAAAGTGCCATTTTTGCAGCAGCGCGATTGATCGAACATTTGCGATTGGTTGGTCGCGGATTGAAAGACAATGCCGACCCTGCCAACCCCTTCGAGCCACCCTACACGTCCATTTCTGTCGGCACCCTGAACGGTGGCAGCGCCATTAATATCATCCCCAACCATTGCAGCTTTGACTGGGAATATCGGCCGCTGCCCGACGACGATATCGACTATGTGCTCGACAGTCTGAACACTTATGCCGTCGAGACCGTCCTGGCCGAGATGCGTGAAAACTTTCCCGACGCAGATATCACCACTGAACTGATTGCCCGGGCACCGGCCTTGATGCGCCAGGAAAACTCGTCAGCAGAAGAACTGGTCTTGGCCCTGACCGGCCAGAATGAAACCCACGTCGCCGCCTATGCGACCGAGGCAGGCATCTTCCAGGAAGCGGGCATGTCGGCCGTAGTCTGTGGCCCAGGATCGATTGATCAGGCGCACCGGCCCGACGAGTATTTAGCCCTGTCACAACTTGATGAAGCCGAACAGTTCATCCGCAACCTCGTAAGCGCCCTATCGAACTAGGCAGCAGGGGGTCGAACTAGGCAGCAGGGGGCCGAACTAATCAACAGGGGCTTCAAATTTGAAGTCCTTGTTGCAGAACTCGCACGTTACAATGACATTGCCATCGACGGCCATATCCACAAGCTCTGTGTCGTCGAACTGGGCCAGTACGGTGCCAATCCGCTCGCGGCTACACTGACAAAGAACAGCCAGGCCGACCGGGTCAAACACCCGAACACCTTTTTCATGAAACAGCCGAAACAGCAGGCCTTTCGGGCTTAGCTCATTCGATTGCAGTTCCTCATCCCTGGCGCTGGCCATCAGGATTGCGCCTTCACGCCACAATTCATTCTGATGATCCTCCTGATCCATGGTGGCATCAAAGAGGGCGTCATCACCACCAATTTCACCGATGCCGCCTGTAAAGGCCAGGTGTTGCAACATGATACCACCAGCCCGCCAGCCATCGGACGCGCGGCCGGCGCTTAGTTTAATGGCTGTTGGCAGTTGTTCAGAATTGTCAAAATACATTTGGGCGCATTCTGCCAGGGTCGCGCCTTCCAAGCCAACAATGCCCTGGTATCGGTCTGTATCGGGACCTTGATCAATGGTGAAGGCCAAGTGTCCTGCGCCCAGTAATTGGGGAATTTCGCGGCCGACGTCGAGGCCATCTGCAACAGCGGCGTCATAGAGGTCCGGGTCAAAATTAACCCAACCCCGCACTTCACCCTGCGCGCCTTCAACACCTGGGCTTTTATAGTCGGCAACCAGCGAGGTGACCACGCTATTACCCTTGGCCTGCATGATCAATTTGCCCTCAAATTTCAGGGTATTGCCCAAAATGGCCACCAAGGTAAGGGCATGGGCCAACAATATGGCAATACCTTCAGGATAATCATGTTTCGCCAATATTTCGTCGACGACACTATGCATGCGCACAATGCGACCGCGCGCTGGCTTGCCGTCCAACTGAAAAGGCTGCACATGCGACGTCATCGGGTCCAGAGCTTGGGTTTGGTCCGTCAATTTATTTGCCCAGGGTCCAGCGCAGGATGGCCTTCTGCGCATGCAGGCGATTTTCTGCCTCGTCCCACACAACAGATTGCGGTCCATCTATCACTTCGTCTGTGACTTCTTCGCCGCGATGGGCCGGCAGGCAATGCAAAAACAGCGCATCATCCTTGGCCTTGTCCATCAATGCCTGGTTGACCTGATAGGGCCCAAGCGCCTGCAAGCGGGCGTCTCGGTCATCATCGCCCAGTGAAACCCATGTATCTGCAAAGACGCAATCAGCCCCATCGACGGCTTCGGCTGGGTCCTCTGTCAGATGGACATTGCCGCCATTGGCCTTGGCCCAAGCAACAACAGAGGGGTCCAGCTCGTACCCCTTGGGCGAGGCGACCCGCAATTCAAAGTCAAACTGCACGGCGGCGTGCGCCAGACTGGCCGCGACATTGTTGCCATCACCAGACCAGACCATCACTTTACCCGCCACGGGGCCGCGGTGTTCTTCGATCGTCATCATATCGGCCATCAGCTGGCATGGGTGAGACCGGTTGGTCAGGCCATTGATCACGGGCACACTGGCATAGTGCGCCAATTCCAAAAGATAATCATGAGCAAGGGTGCGAATGACGATCATGTCGACAAAACGCGACAGGACCTGGGCGGTATCCGTAATGGTTTCGCCACGCCCCAACTGCATGTCTTTGCCAGACAGAACCAATGTTTCGCCGCCAAGCTGGCGCATGCCCACATCAAAAGACACGCGCGTACGCGTAGAGGCCTGTTCAAATATCGCCGCCAGAACATAGCCTTGCAAAGGCGCATCGGCGTCCTTGGTCCCCTTGGGCAGACCCGCCCGGGCCGCCTTGATTTCTTTTGCGTGGTCCAGAATACCGCGCAGTTCGGTCGGGTCTATTGCATCAAGATCCAGGAAGTTTCTAATTGTCTGTGTTGTCATAGCATTATCCACTGGCAAGCCCCTATGCAAGCCCATGGGCCTACCCCTTCTCTTCAATCGCTGTGCAGGCTGCATCGATGGCAGCGACAGCTTCATCAATTTCGTCTTGTGTCACAGTCAGTGGCGGCAATAGTCGGACAACGTTGCCGCCCGCGCCTACCGTCAACATATTTTGGTCGGTCAACGCATTAACCAGGTCCAGATTGGTGACCACACACTCGATCGCGCGCATCAGGCCCACACCACGCATACCAGAAACCACATCGGGATGCCGGGCGATCACGGCACTAAGCTTTTGTCCCAGATACCCACCCATATCTTCGACATGGGCCAGAAAATCAGGATCATCGATGACATCCATAACAGCATTGCCCGCCGCAGCCGCCAGCGGATTGCCGCCAAAGGTCGACCCATGGGTGCCCGCCGTCATGCCTTTGCCAGCCTCTGCTGTTGTCAGACACACCCCTAACGGGAAGCCACCACCGATGCCTTTGGCCACCGCCATGATGTCGGGGGTGATGGATGTCCATTCATGGGCAAATAATTTACCGGTCCGACCAACACCACACTGGACCTCGTCAAAAATCAGCAGCAAACCGTTGTCGTCAGCAATGGTGCGCATCTGCTCCAATATGTCGAACGGGATGGCTTTGACGCCGCCTTCGCCCTGCACGGGCTCTACCAAAATGGCTGCAGTCTCATCCGTGATGGCCGCCTGCAGCGCGTCTATGTCGCCGAACGGAACCTGGTCAAACCCATCAACTGCCGGGCCAAAGCCTTCAAGATGTTTTTCCTGCCCACCGGCTGCGATCATCGCCAGGGTACGACCATGAAAGGCGCCTTCCATGGTGATGATCCGATACCGGTCCGGCTGACCATTCACGAAATGATACCGCCGGGCGGTTTTGATGGAACATTCCATAGCCTCCGCGCCAGAATTGGTGAAGAAGGCCATATCAGCAAATGTTGAGTCGCAAAGATGTTGCGCCAGCCGCTCTTGCTGCGGGATCCGGTACAAATTGGATGTATGCATCAGCTTTGCAGCTTGGTCTTGAATGGCCTGCACTAACTTTGGATGCCCATGGCCCAGACTGGTCACAGCGACGCCGCCACAGAAGTCGAGATATCGCGTGCCATCCTCGGTAAACAGATACACGCCCTCGCCCCGCTCAAACGCAAGATCAAACCGACCATATGTTGGCATTACTGGATTCGTCACGATTGCTCCTCTGGCCATCTTTGTGCCCTGAAAAAGCCGACGAGTATCGTGAAAAGACCGCCCTGTGTCAATGGCAAAGCCCTTACGGGGACGCCAACTAGGGGCTATGGTTTGATGCGATAGCCCATTTTGAACACGCGGTGACAGATTAACCACAGCGTCACGTTCAGCGCGAACAGGACAATCATCCCCTGCAGGATAGAACCGTCAGCGTGGTCGATGAACGCATAACGGAAACCGTCAATCATATAAAAGAACGGATTAAACTGGCAAATCGTCTGCCACGTTTCAGGCAATTTGGTGATCGAATAGAATGTGCCGGACAGGAACGACAGCGGCATAATGACAAAATTCGTAATCGCCGCCATGTGGTCGAACTTGTCGGCCCAAATGCCCGCCAGCATGCCCATCAGCGACAATAAAAGGCTCGCGCTGATCCCAAAATAGAGCGCAACAAAGGGATGATAGACGGTAATTTCAACGAATGGTATCAAGGGGATAGCCACCGAACAGGCCACAAGTATCCCACGTGACAGCCCGCCCATGGCAATGGCGGTTGTTAGCTCGCCAGCGCTGATTGGTGGCATCAACACGTCCACAATAGTGCCCTGAACCTTGGCAATCAGCAACGAAGACGACGTATTGGCAAAACTGTTCTGAACAATCGCCATCATAATCAAACCCGGCACCAGAAACTGGCTGAAAGGAACGTCGCCCACTGTCCGGTTTGACCCTCCAAAGGCCACCGTAAAGATCGCAAAGAATAAAATAGCCGTGACGGCCGGGGCCAAGACGGTCTGCAATACGACTTTGAGAAAGCGCTGCACCTCTTTGGTATAAAGCGTCCAGACGCCCAACCAGTTGATAGCACCGATGTGACGTTCGACATAAGCGAGGCGAGCGCCCTCGACATCAAAGAGTGGCTTATGGTCCATTTGGTTCATGGCCATGGTTCTAACGAAGCCTTTCATCCCGTGCAAGCTGCGTGATAAGCTGGCCCTGCACCACCCCCTGCACTGGCCCTGCACTGGCGCTATTTGACCTGACGGGCTGATTTCAGTATGGTGCCCGCCGCCTTGACGCTCAAGAGATTCTAATCACTGGGCCTCGCAACTAAACAGGATGACCCGCATGGCTTGGACGGAAGACCGCGTCGACAAGTTGAAAGCTCTTTGGAAAAAAGGCCTTAGCGCCAGCCAAATTGCTGAAGAACTTGGTGAAAACATCACCCGCAACGCTGTTATTGGCAAGGCGCATCGCCTTGGCCTGTCCTCTCGCCCATCGCCGGTGAAAAAGCCTGCACAGGCAAAACGCAAAACAGCCATCCCTAAAAAGATTGCGCCCGCAGCCGCCGCGGCGCCCCATGCACCTGAACCCCTGGACAAGTCTGGTAAGGTCACAATTCTTGAACTGACAGACCGTACCTGCAAGTGGCCCTTGGGCCATCCTGGGGATGAGGATTTCCAGTTTTGTGGCAGCAAATCAGTACCCAGCCAGCCCTATTGCACGTTCCACGGTGCCATGGCCTACCAGGCACCCCAGCCGCGCAAGGACCGCCGCCGCAGCCGCTAGGCTTCATTCAGCCGGTAATGGTTCCAACGCTGTTTCTTCTACGTCGGCAGATGGGATATCGATGGTCGCGCTTGCGCGCAATCCTTCGATAATTTCTTCGTAAATCGCCCGTACCTGGCTTTGCGCCAACTCTTTGCGCATGGATTCAAAGCTGGGCGGAATGACCGGCCGTTCGTCCTCTACCAAAATGATGTGGTAGCCAAAATTTGACTTCACGGGCTCGGTCGAATAGCGACCGACTTCCATGGCAAAGGTCGCTTCTTCAAATTCTGGCACCATGGCACCGCGACCAAAATAGCCCAAATCTCCATCAACGCTGGCCGTATCGATGGAATGCGCATTGGCCAGCACAACAAAGTCGCCACCGTCGTCAAGTTGCTTGATCAGATCAATCGCTAGCTCTTGATCTTCCACCAGAATATGCCGGGCATGTCGCTCAAACTCCCCATCGGCTAACAGTTCCGCGATGCGTTCATCATAGATGGCGCGCAGGCGTTCATCAGTAGTCTCAGCCTCGATTCGGTCAAACATCCAGGCGTCCCGGATAATATCGGCTGACGCGATTGCAATATCCTGTTGGACCTTGGGCTTGTCACCATACCGCGCCGCATCGGCGGCTTCGCTCATCAGCGTCCAGTTTACCAGCACGGGGAGCAATTGGTCATGCAAAAACCCAAAGGGCAACTGCCGGGCCTCCGCTGGCAATCCATCATAGACCGCCTGCAACTCTGATTCGTGAAGATCCCGACCATTGACTGTGGCAACCACATCGCCGCTGATTTCGGTGGCCGCTTGGCCATTGATTTCGTTGGCTACTGGTGTGGACGACTGCATCTGATCGCAGGCCGAAATCCCCACCATCAGGGCAGTTGCGATAGCAAGACGAAGAAGGGGACGACCCATGGACAGGTCCTTTCTGACAGGGATGAGAATATGCGTTTCACGCTAGAGCATTGTTCTCTTCGACGGAAACAAGAATGTGGTCAACGAAAACAAGAATGTGGGGCCATACCACCCAAATGGCAAAATTAGGTTGCCTAGTGGTGGTGCCTCTCGTGCCCGCCGCCCAGGCGATGCACGGCCAAATGGGCCAGTGACCCGGCGACAAAAGCGATAAACCAGGCCCGGCCTGCTTCATCCAGCCCGCCCAGGACCAGTTCGCCGACAAAATAGCCAGCGATTGTTGCCAGGGCCATCGCCGCGATGGAGCCGATGGCCAGGCGTGTCCCAAAATCATTAGAAACAAGCCACCAGACAGCCAGGCCTGCTGGCAAGCGATGCAAAATCACGGCCATCAGTAATGCCGTACCGCCATCCGCGCTCAGAGACGCGGCCGCCAGGGCTGCCCCATCACTCAGATTGTGAAGCAATAGCCCGGCAATCCCCAAAGCCAGCGTCACCCGGTGGATGGTCCATTCGCTGCGGCGCAAGGCGCGTTCCGCCCCCAAGGGCAAGACAAAGCCAAAGAGAGCAAACACCAGGGCAACCAAGCCGCCCTCTTGCACCGTATGGGTGATAATCAAGGTGACGAGGCCAGCCATCACAACCCCCATCACAAGACCCAACGCCTTGTGAATGCCGGTCCAGCGTTGCAGCAATTGCCAGGCCAAAGGCCCGGCCAGCAACGCAGCGAGGGCCAGAATAAGCACCATTAACGGTTTCCGATCATGATTGACTGATTACGAGGCGACTTATGACCAAAGCATAACCGCTTGGCAAGCAGATCAGTCGCCCCGAACAAAGGCAGCGGCCTTTTGCACGGCAGCGGCCCCTTCGGGCAGGAAGGGCCATAGCACCTGCCAGATATGCTGCATTTCTGGCCAAACTTCCAAGGTGACCGATACCCCCGCAGCTTTTGCTTTTTCGGCCACACCTAAACTGTCCCCCAGCAATACTTCGGCATCGCCAACATGGATGTCCAGCGGTGGCAACCCCGAAAAATCGCCGAAGATAGGGGACAATCGTGGATCCGCCCGATCAACACCACCGTCATAAGCCCCGGCACATACCTTCAGCCATTTCTGTGCAACCAGCAAATCTGTCTTGGCGCGAGTCTTCATGGTTTCGTTCTCCGCCACAAGATCCGCCCACGGGGACAAGAGTGACCCCCCATCTGGCATGGCCTCTCCAGCGTCTCGCAACGCCATCAACACCGCTAGCGTCAAGCCACCGCCGGCAGAATCACCGCCAATGATCAGGCGTTCAGCCTCACCAGCGCCATCCGGGCCGTTGCCGCGCATATAGCGATAGGCCGTCAGGCCGTCTTCAAGAGCCGCCGGGAAGACATCTTCTGGCGCAAGGCGGTAATCTGCCACCAACACAGCCGCGCCCGAGGCTTTGGCCAAATGGCCCGCATATCCCCGATGTGTGTCGATATTGCCCGCCGTATAGCCGCCGCCATGCAGATGCAGCACACGGATGCGACCATCATAATTTTCAGGCACAAGCCAGGCTGACGGGACGCCGCCTGCGTCTACTTCCCTGTAAGCAACGTCGTCAGGCTCGGTGGCCGCGATGTTTTTCTGCATGTTTTCGCGCAGACCCAACGGCGTGACCTGACGCCGCATCACCTTGTCCATAAAGCGCGCAACCTTCAGCAAACGTCGTATTTTTACAAAGGCTTTAGACGGCATGGCGGGCTCCTATTATCAGCTGGCCAGGGTCAGGACCCTAGCACTTTTCTCGGATATAGTCGCAGATCCGGTCTATCCCTTTTGATGATTCCGGAATATCCCGACCCAGCGTCTGCCAGACATGCACCACATCAGGATAGGCTTCAAAGGTCACGTCCACCCCTGCTGCGCGTGCCCGCTCCGCGATGCCGTTGGCATCGTCCAACAGGGTCTCGATGGCGCTGACCTGGATAAGCAATGGTGGCAGGCCGTCAAAATTCCCATACAAAGGCGACCATCGTGGGTCCTTCAGATCGTCCTCTTGGGGTAGAAACAGGCTCGACATCCATTCCAACGCGCCCTTTTGCACCATCGGATCGGTGGCCGCATTCGACTGGAAACTTTCGCCAGAGGCCAACATGTCCGCCCACGGCGACAGTAAAATCCCGGCTGTTGGCACCGGCAGGCCAGCATCGCGTGCGCCCATCATGGTTGCCAGGGCCAGACCGCCACCCGCAGAATCACCGCCCATAAAACAATGCGTCGGTGCACCCGCACCGTTGGGGCCATTTTCCAACATCCAGCCATAGGCAGCCAGCGCGTCATCAAAAGCGGCAGACCCCGTATGTTCTGGTGCCAAGCGATAATCGATGTTCAGCACCGCAACACCGGCAGTCTGTGACAGATCGCTGGCAAAGGTCCGATAGCCATTGATGTCGCCAGCGACATAGCCCCCACCATGGACATAGGCCAGGCGTTTGTCGGGGTCGGCATCTTTATGGACCAACCATTCAGCAGCAACGCCGGCGGCACTGACAGGGATGACCGTCACGTCACTAAATTCTGCTGGACGTAAAAGCACATTAGACATCATGTCCCGAATGCCCTGCACGGTGGGTGCCTCAACCGGCGCGTCCGGGTCAGGTGTCAGCTGGTCAATGATTTCTTGCATCTGCGGTGAAGCCGCCATGGATTTCCTCCCCTAAGTTCTTCTTTAAGGCCCTAATGCCTTCTATTGGAAGGGACTGTGGCAAAGATTGACGGGGATGACCAGCGTCCTGATCAATAATGCTAGGGCCCTGACCCTAGGGTCAGGGCCCTAGGTCTTGTCGGCCGTCACAATCCAGGCGGCGGCTTCCATCACCACCCCTTCGTCGGTTAGATAGGGTTGATAGGCCGCGCGCACAGCGTCGCGCGCTGTGGCCGTGGTTTTTTTATCCATCTCTGCAAAGAAGGCTTTCGCAGGACCAACCTCAAGCGCGAAGTCCAGCACCTCTTCCATATCCTTCAATCCAAACAAGGCAACAGACGGGGCATAGGGTTCCATCTGGATATTGCAGAACCCGGCCTCGGTCAGGATCTTATTTAGCCGGTCTGGGTTCCCAAACGAAAAGGGACCGGGCGCGTTCGGGTCTGCAGGGGCCGGGCGGTCTTCTTCGGCCAACAGGGGAAGGACCGATTGCATTTGCAGAGCGATCCAGGGGCTTTTATCGAGGGTCTGCCAGCAGGTAAAAGCAAGCCGACCTTCATCATGCAGCACTTTGTGCACATTGCGCAGCGCCACCACGGGATCATTAAAGAACATGATGCCGAAACGCGAAAACGCCAGGTCAAAGCTGTCGCGGTGCATGGAGTCTACTTCAACATCCGCCAGCTCGAAAAACACGTTGGTGAGTTCTTGATGGGCGGCCAGGTCTTCTGCCCGCTGCAACATCACTTCTGAAATATCAACGCCGACAACCTCGCCTGTTGTGCCGACACGGCGCGACATTTCGATGGATGAATCGCCACAACCACAACCAATGTCCAACACGACGTCACCGTTTTTCAGACCGCCTGCTGCCATTGCCTTGCGGCCATATGGTCCCAGCATGCCATCGAGGGCGGTCTGGTGGCGGACAAAATTGGCACCGCCATCGCTGTTCCAGAACTTAATTTGCTCGGCATTCGGCCCTGCTGTTTCAACACCATTCATCGCAATCTCCGCTGCCAATGTAACTTTCCGACCGAAATTATGATCCCCACAGGACCCGCTGGCAAGGAATTGCTCCTTGAAATCACGCTGTTAAGGCCAGATTTCCAAGGCGGCACCACCAAGGCCATCAAACGGGCTTGGAAAATGCGACAAGCATTGGCGGACAACGAGCCCATAGACACGCAGCCTCAAGTTCTGCAAGCTGCCGAATAACAAAACCAAGCAGAAAGACTTTCTATGACCACCTGGCACCGTATTTACCTTGTGCGACACGGATTGGCCGCCGCCAGTTGGGACGAAGATACAGACCCGGGCCTGAGTCCGACCGGCCATGACCAGTCTGCTGAGGCCGCAGCTTCCCTGGCCGATCTGGGGCCCATGCCCCTTATCACCAGCCCCATGCGCCGGACCCAGGAAACAGCCGCTGCATTCGAGAAAATCTGGGGCACCAAAGCCAGTATCGAGCCTCGCATTTCTGAAATCCCGTCCCCATCCATGGCCCTGGAAGACCGCCGCGAATGGTTGCAGGCCATCATGGTCGGCAAATGGACCGACCCGCCCGCCCTGGCCACTGATCCACACGACCTACCCGCCTGGCGGCGCGAGACCGTTGAAACCCTGTTGGAGCTGACAGAGGCGACCGTGATCACGTCGCACTTCGTGGCAATCAACGCCATTGTTGGGCAGGTCATCCATGACGATTTGGTGGTCGGCTTTGCGCCTGATAATTGTTCCATCACCATTATCGAATCAAATGGCGAGGCCCTACGTTTGGTCGAAAAAGGCGCTGTGGCACAAACCGAAGTAGGATAAAACATGAGCACATCTTCTGGCCTGCCGGGTCTGCGCGGCGTCGACCATATCGGCATCACTGTGCCCAATTTTGAAGAAGCACGCAGCTTCCTGCTGGATGTACTGGGATTCGAGGAATTTTACCGTCATGGTCCCTACGGATCCGAGGACAATAACTGGATGCAAGACATGCTGAATGTGCATCCACGTGCGGTGATCGAAAAGGTACAGATCTTCCGCGCTGGTCATGGGCCCAACATCGAATTGTTTGAATACTCAGCGCCCGACCAACGCCGGGAAATGCCCAAAAACAGCGATTGGGGCGGGCACCACATCACGCTTTATGTCGACGATATCGACGCGGCCATGGACCATCTGAAAGCCCACGGGGTGCGCCTGATGAAGGGCGGCGGCCCTGCTGGCACCGAGGGGCCAGAAGCAGGCCTGCGGTCGTGCTATTTTTTAACACCATGGGACATGCAGATGGAGCTGATAAGCTTCCATAACGGCAAAGGCTACGAGAAGGAGACCGACCGACGGTTGTGGGACCCCCGCAATCCGGGCGTATAGATAACATTTCTGGGAGGGAAGATTATGACAGGACGCGTAGAGGGAAAAGTGTGCATCGTCACCGGCGGTGCCATGGGATTGGGCGAAGCCGATAGTCGGCTACTGGCAAAAGAGGGCGGCAAGGTCATCATCGTCGACATCGCCGACGAAAAAGGCCAGGAACTGGCCGACGAAATTGGTGGCGAATTTTATCATATGGATGTCACAGCCGAGGCCCCGTGGATCGAATTGATCGCCCATGTTGTCGACAAATACGGCAAGCTGAATGTGCTGGTGAACAATGCCGGCATCGTACTGCCCGGCAATGTTGAAACCTGCACCGAAGAAGAATGGCGCAAGGTCAAGGCTGTGTCCGAAGATTCCACCTTTTTTGGCATGAAACACGCCATTCCTGCCATGCGGGCCAGCGACGAGTTGTGTTCGATCATCAACATGTCGTCGATCGCCGGTGTGGTGGGCGTGCCCTATGTATTCGCCTATGCCGCAGCAAAGGGCGCCGTGCGCCTGATGAGCAAGGCCGCCGCCGTCCATTGCGCCCAGAACGGCGACAAGATCCGGGTGAATTCTGTGCATCCCGGCGGCATCATCACCCCCATGACCACAAGCATCGGGCCCGTAGTACAGGCAGCCCTGGACGCCGACGAGCGCTATAAGGCACCAATGTCTGGCACCACGCCGGGAGAACCCAATGACATTGGCTATATGGTGCTGTATCTGGCCTCAGACGAAAGCAAGTACACCAACGGCGCAGAAATGGTCGTCGACAACACCGTGTCGAGCATGGAAGGCATTGTGCCTTAGGCACAAAAAAGTCAGTG
>SMXS01000084.1 GCA_004356955.1 Alphaproteobacteria bacterium
CGCTATTATGGGGACGATGATGAAAGCGTCCTGCCGCGCTCTATCGCCCAGTTCGAAAGCTTTGAGAACGCCATGACCCTGGATATTGCCATGGGCGGGTCCACCAACACGGTGCTGCATCTGTTGGCCGCTGCCTTTGAGGCGAAGGTGGGCTTTACCATGGCCGATATCGACCGGTTGTCACGCCAGGTGCCCTGCGTTTGCAAGGTTGCGCCCAACACCGTCAATGTGCATATGGAGGATATTCACCGCGCTGGTGGCGTCATGGCCATCTTGGGCGAGCTTGACCGGGGTGGTCTGATCCACACCGATCTGCCAACGGTGCACAGTGCGACCCTGGGGGACGCGCTGGATGAATGGGATATCGCCCGCAACCCGTCGGAGGAAGTCCAGACTTTCTTCCGCGCAGCCCCTGGCGGCATCCCCACCCAAACCGCCTTCAGCCAAAGTCGTCGCTTTGCAAGTCTGGAGTTGGACCGGGACGGCGGCATTCTCCGCAATGTCGAGCACGCCTTCAGCAAAGATGGTGGATTGGCCGTTCTATATGGCAACATTGCAGAACATGGCTGCATCGTCAAAACTGCCGGTGTCGACGACAATAGCCTGGTATTTAGTGGTCCAGCCCGGATATTCGAAAGCCAGGATTCTGCCGTGAAAGCCATTATTTCTGACAAAATTGTTGAAGGCGATGTGGTTGTCATTCGTTATGAAGGCCCCAAAGGTGGCCCCGGCATGCAGGAAATGTTGTACCCGACCAGCTATCTAAAGGCCAAAGGCTTGGGCAAGACCTGTGCCCTGGTTACGGATGGGCGTTTTTCGGGCGGTACGTCCGGCCTTTCCATCGGCCATGCCTCGCCAGAAGCTGCAGAAGGTGGCCTGATCGCCCTGGTCGAGGAAGGTGATCTGATCGAGATCGACATCCCGAACCGCAAGATTAATCTGGCAGTCCCACCGGAAGAGCTGGACCGTCGCTTTGACGCTATGCTGGCCAGAGGCAACGATGCCTGGAAGCCAACAGAAGTGCGCGAGCGTCAAGTATCGCAGGCCCTTTGGGCCTATGCCGCCCTGACCACCAGTGCAGCCCGCGGTGCGGTGCGTGACGTCGACCAGTTGACACGCCCCAAGGCCATCGTCAAACGATCAACCATCGATCAGACCACTTAGGCGACCAAAACACTTAGGCATCAGTCGAGAAGGAATGCGTATGGCCAAAGGTGGTTGGGTCCGCAAGACCCTGAAAATTGCAGTCGGTACTGTCTTGTTGCTGGTCGTTATTGTTGGTGGCGTTACCTATAGCTGGACTTTCACGCCGCTGGGGCGGCTGGATTACAATGCCGCGCTGATGTCGAAGCTGTCTTCATGGAATACCGAACCGCTCGTCATTTCTGCGCAAGCCCGCGAACAGACGCGGGAGATGATGGCCTCTTTTGTGACGTCGGAACCAGTGGCTGAAGATGTTCGTTTTGAAGATCGTGAAATCCCCCGTGCCGACGGGACCATGTTGCCCATTCGCATTTACTGGCCAGAAGGTGACGGCCCGCTGCCCATGTATCTCGACATCCATGGTGGCGGCTGGTGGATGGGAGACGGCTATCCCCTGCATGCAAAGAACACTCACTTTTCTGCGCGCGCTGGGGCGATTGTCATCTCGGTAGAATATCGCCTGGTGCCGGAATATGTATACCCGGCCCAGCTGGACGATTGCGAGACCGCCCTTCGGTGGTTCGTCGACAATGCCGCCTCTATCGGTGGTGACCCGACCCGTATCGCCGTGGGTGGTGGCAGTGCAGGGGCCAATTTGGCCGCAGGTCTTGCCATCAAGATGCGCGACGAAGGCGGGCCTGATATTGCCTTTCAGTTCCTGAACGTGCCGGTAACGGACCTCAGCAATCAGACCAAGTGGCAGTCGTTTGAGGAAATGGGCGACGATTACGCCCTCAAGGTTTCTGGCATTGATGTGATGATCGACGCCTATGTACCCATCAAGGAAGACCGGCTATTGCCGACAGTCAGTCCCTTGTTGGATGACGACCTATCTGGTCTGCCGCCAGCGCTGATTGTGACAGCTCAGTTCGATCCGTTGCGTGATCAGGGCGAAGCCTTTGCCCACGCGCTTATCGCTGCGGGAGTGCCGACGACGCTGCACCGGGAACCCGGGTCGGTCCACGGCTTCATGGGATCGCCTGACCGCATGGACCGTATCTACACTATGGCCGCCGACGCGGTGCGGGCTGCCCTTTACCCCTAAGGCCAAGTTGACAGGCCTATTCCCAATGCATACCGTTTTGCACCAAGTGTACCGGGGATTATAACATGACTGAACACACCAATATTCCGGCCATCAAGGGCCAGAACAATCTGATTGCGGGGGCCATCGCGTCGTCCGCAGATATTACGCGTGATCGCTATATTTCCCCTGACTTCATGCAGTTAGAGGCTGACTATGTCTGGGCCAAGGTCTGGAACATTGGCGCCTGGGCGGCCGAGATCCCGGGCATTGGCGACTATGTGGTGCATCAATTGGGCAAGGATTCCATCCTGATGGTGCGCCAGACCGATGGGGGTGTGAAGGCGTTCCACAATGTGTGCACCCATCGCGGTAATCGGCTGGTCTACGGTGAAAATGGCACGACTGAGAAATTCGCCTGTTCCTATCACGGTTGGCAATACGAGCTCGATGGCACATTGTCGTATGTGCAGGATGCGGATGACTTCCCGTTAGGCAACCCGTGCGGCGTCCGCAACCTGGCCGAAATTCGTTGCGAATTATGGGCTGGGTTCGTGTGGTACAATATGGATGTGGGCTGCGAGCCACTCGACGACTTCCTGGGCGAGGTCAAAGAGATATTTGATCGTTATGACATGGATAAGATGGTCCGCGTTGGTTATCAAATTGCTGAAATTCCGTGCAACTGGAAGTCGATCCACGACAATTTTTGCGAGTCCTACCACCTTCCGACAACCCATCCTGAATTGTCAGAATTCTTTGACGACGACTACAAGAACACGATTTTCGAGCTATACGACACAGGCCATAACCTCATGCGCATGAAGGGGGCCGTGCCGTCCAAGCGCGACGATGCCCCCGACCATGTGAATGAACCACTGGCAGCCGAGCTTGCGGAATGGGGCTTGGACCCAGCCGATTTTGAAGGCCGGGCAGGGGAAGCCCGTGTTGAATTACAGGCAGCCAAGCGGGCTCTGGGGCCAGAGCGCAAATATGACTATTTCCCCAAATTACTGGATGAACAGCTAACAGATCCGTTTCACTGCAACCTGTTCCCCGGCACCTCAATTACGGCTCAGGCCACAGTCGTTGGTCTGCAACGGGCAGAACCGCACCCGACCGACCCCAATAAATGCATCTATGAAAATTGGAGCATGGTCGCTGTCGGCGATGGCGTTGTCCGGGTTCCCAACACCCCCGGCGACCCCCGACCGGTGGTCGAGGCCGAACGGCATGAGGTCATTTATGGCGAAGCATCGCTTGGGTTTATCCCCGATCAGGATTTGCGGGTCGCCTCGGGCCAGCAATTGGGTTTTCAATCCCGTGGGTTTGAAGGCGCCTATCTGACCGGGCAGGAAAGCCGCGTCCAGCAATTCCACGACCGTATCAATGAATGCATCCGCCAAGGCTTGGCAGAAGAGAGCTAATCCCTCTTAGTCACCACTGTGTATGGGCGTGAACGTGCGCTTGGCGAACTGCCAGATACCATCATTGCGGACATAATCGTCTTCATACAGGCCCATGGCCGTGTGGGTATTGCCTTCCAGATCGGTGACCAATTCATTGTGATAGGCCCGACCGGTGGCGGTGTCGCCTTGCACATCGACAGCCCCCAGTGTCTGGATCATGATGTTCATGGAAAAATTATCCATTGCAGCCTGCCAAGCGTTGCGGATGGTCTCGCGCCCTTCAACCCGTTCCAGGCTGGGGAAGGATGGCACACACCACACACCATTGGATGCCCACAGATCGCCCCAGTCTTTGGCATCGCGACGCGACACGGCGTCTGCATAACTGGCGACCAATTCGTGGATCGCCAACCGATCATCTACCGGTCCTGTAAATGCCATTGCTCTCTCCCCAATAATCAGGGCGAGAGCCTAGCACCTATTCCCGCAACGTGCGCGGCATCTGGTTCCTTGACAGAGACAATCACATTGTCGCCAACATAGCGCAGCCAAATGCATAATGATGACAATTTTACCTCGCATGAGAGGCGTTAGTGGTTAGGCTGGCAACGAGCAGGTTTTTTAGTCAATAAGATTGGGAAGTGCTTTGTCAGGCAATGTAACTGAAAAAAGCGAATGTCATGTCAAGATTATCCTCGAGGAAGATAAATTCAGAGAAGGGTTTTTATTTCTGGCAGAAGATGAACGCCTGGTCGATATCTTGAATGACGACCGAAAGTTTCTGCCTTTCAGAAGTGAAGACGGCCAGTTTTCCGTGCTGAGAAAGGCGTCGATCATCGAGATCAGCATGCTGCGCGAAGGCAGCAAAAGCCGACTGGCCAAATGGTAGAGAATAATCGGATAATGCGACCTTAGGCACCCGCGCGACGTTAGGCGAACGTAAATTCCGCATAGTCGTCAGCGACAACCTGCTTTAATTTTTTCGAGTAATCCGGAAAGCCGACATAGGGCATAAATACCCGTGGCTTACCGGGGACATTGGCCCCCAGATACCACGAGTTACAGGTTGGGTACAGCGTATGGCTGGCACGGGTATTAACCGTCTCGATCCATTGATCTTCCTGCAATTGATCGGCCTGAATTGTCGTGTGGCCTTTGGCGTCTGACCATTTAATCAGGGTGGTGATGAACTCGGCATGTTGTTCGATGCCGGTGATCAGATTGGCCAATGCCGAAGGGCTGCCAGGGCCGGTGATCGTGAACATGTTGGGAAACCCCGTGGTCATCAGTCCCAGATAGTTACTTGGTCCCGCGGCCCATTTGTCTTTCAGCGCCAGTCCCTTGGAACCGACAATATTACACTTCAGGATTGACCCGGTGAGGGCGTCATAGCCTGTGGCGAAGACGATGATGTCAAATTTGTACTCGGTGCCATTGGTCACAAGGCCCTTATCGGTCAGCCGCTCGATCGGGTGTTCCGAGACATCGACCAAGTGTACATGTGGCGAATTGAAGGTTTCGTAATAACCGTCGTCGGAACACAGACGCTTGCAGCCAAGGACTGTGTCGGGCATCAACATTTCGGCGGTGGCCGGATCTTTGACAATTTCGCGGATCTTGCCACGGACAAATTCGCAGGCAAACTCGTTGGCCTCCAGGCTGGATGACAGGTCGCCGAAGGACGCCAAAAAGTTAAAGCCGCCATAGTTCCAGAATTCCTCGAAAGTCGCCTGCCGTTCTTCTGGCGTGGCGTCCAGCACCGACCCCATATTGAAGGCAAAATCGGCACCAAAGGCTGCTGGCGACATGGCACCGCGCGCCCGGAATTCGTCATAGTTTGCCTTGATACTGTTTTGTTTTTCATCGGTTAGCGGGCGGTTTTGCGCGGGGATGGAATAGGCCGCGGTGCGCTGGAAGACGGTCAATTCGCCCGCCTGCTGTGCAATAGGCGGGATCGTCTGAATGCCAGAAGACCCTGTACCAATGACGGCAACTTTTTTGCCAGA
>SMXS01000085.1 GCA_004356955.1 Alphaproteobacteria bacterium
CTGCCAACCCTGCTCGGGCGCCTCGATGTGGTCGATGGCGTTGCCCGCTGCAAAGGCTTGACCAGACATACCAATAGAAGACAAGCCAATAGAAGCCAGGGCAACAAATGCGATAGCAACAAATGCAAAAAGTGACTTTTTCATGTTCTGTCCTCCCCTACGCTTTGGCATTTCGGGACAGGATAGCCTCCGAAATACTCTCAGGCAGAGGCTTGGTCTTTTCAAATTTAGCAAGCAGCGGAAGCGCCACCAGGAAGAACCCGAAATAGTAAATCGTGGTCAACTGACCGACGATCAACCAGGAAATGCCGCCCTCACCGATGGTGATGGCAATATCGTCAGGCACTTTGGCCCCGACAATACCCAAAATTACGACATCGACGACCAACACCCAGAACAACAACTTGAAGATAGGGCGGAACGTACCAGATCGAACGGGCGACCGGTCCAACCAGGGCAGAGCAAACAACAGCAACAAGGATGCCGCCATCGCCATAATACCCGCCAGCTTTGCCTCGATCAGCGTAAAGCCGAAGATGGTAACGTCTGGAACAGACCGCAAGATCGCGTAGAACGGCAAGAAGTACCAATCAGGCACAATGTGTGCAGGCGTGACCATCGGATCAGCCGGGATGTAGTTGTCCGGATGGCCCATATAATTCGGCGCATAAAACACAAAGGCAAAGAATATGATCGCCATGACAGAGGTCATGAAAGTGTCTTTGACGACGTGATAAGGGTGGAAGTCGACCTGATCCTGAGGGCCTTTGACATCAATCCCCAGCGGGTTGTTAGACCCAGGGATGTGAAGCGCCCATATATGCAGGATCACCACACCGAAGATCACAAATGGCAGCACATAGTGCAGGCTGAAGAACCGATTAAGCGTTGGGTTATCAACGGCAAAACCACCCCACAGCAGGCTGACAATCGCATCACCAACCAGCGGTATAGCGCCAAACAGGTTGGTAATCACAGTTGCGGCCCAAAAGCTCATCTGACCCCAGGGCAATACATAACCCATAAAGGCTGTGGCCATCATCAACAGGAAGATGACAAGACCCAGCATCCACAACACTTCACGGGGGCCCTTGTAGGACCCATAATACAAACCACGGAACATATGAATGTACACGACGATAAAGAAGAACGCCGCGCCATTGGAGTGAACATAGCGCAACAGCCAACCGTAATTGACGTCGCGCATGATGTGTTCGACTGAATCAAAGGCCATCAGCGCATGCGGTGTGTAATGCATCGCCAACACAACGCCGGTGATGATCTGGACGAAGAGCAATATTCCGGCCAGGAAGCCGAAGCTCCACCAATAGTTCAGATTTTTAGGTGTTGGATATGCAACAAGGGCGCCATGAAGCAGGGTAAAGATCGGCAATTGCTGATCAAACCATTTTACAAATCCATTTTTCGGCTCGAACGGCCGTGACGGTGCAGTCATTCTCGGTCCTCCTGCTAGCCGATTTTAATTCGGAAATCGTTGATGAAGGTATATTCGGGAACCGCGAGGTTCTTGGGGGCTGGCCCCTTCCGAATACGACCAGATGTATCATAATGTGAGCCATGACAGGGGCAGTACCAGCCGTCATAATCACCCTGATAATCAATAGGAATACAGCCCAGATGGGTGCAAACGCCAATCACCACCAGCCATTCATCATGGCCTGCCTTGACGCGTTCTTCATCACTTTGGGCATCTGGCAAATCTGCTGTCGGGAAGTCGCGGGCAGCAGCAATTTCTGCTGGCGTGCGGCGCCGAATATAAACTGGCTTGCCACGCCATTTGACCTTGATAGCCTGACCAACTGCGATCGGCGCCAGATCAACTTCTATGGACGAAAGCGCCAGCACATCGGCCGACGGGTTCATCTGGTCGACCAAAGGCCATACAGCAGCCCCGGCAGCGACGACACCAAAGCCGCCTGCAGCGACGAACAGGAAGTCGCGGCGACGGGCGCCGGTTTCTTCATGTTCGGTTGTTTGTTCCATCGTGGACATTCACAAACACCTGTTATTAATTATCCCTCAACCTAGCTCACGTCCGGTTTAGTGAGCGCCTTTTGGCATCATCGCCTATAATTGTCCAGCAATGATGCGCTGATTTTGCAATGCTGGTATATGCACATTAAAAGCACATCACCCAGCAACGACCGGACAGCTGATACTAACCATGAGACTGGCACTCTACCAACCTGAAATTCCGCCTAATGTCGGAACAATCCTGCGGCTATGTGCCTGTGAGAACGTCCCTTTGGACATCATCGAACCCTGCGGCTTCCCGTTTAGTGAGCGTTCATTAAAGCGCGCCGGCATGGATTACATTGATCGTGCGCAATTTACCCGACACAGCAGCTGGGCCGACTTTCTGGCTCAACGCCAAAAAAGCCGAATCGTCTTGCTGAGTACCAAGTCGGAGACGCCCTATACGGCGTTCAAATTCGCCCCGTCAGACATCTTGCTGTTCGGGCAGGAAAGCGCGGGCGTGCCCAATGATGTGCACGACAGCGCCGATGCCCGGCTTTGCATCCCTATGATGCCCGAATTGCGTTCGCTCAATGTCGCGGTGGCCGCCGCCATGGTACTGGGTGAGGCACTCAGACAAACCAACCAATTCCCTTCAGTAGAAAGACCCGACCATGAGCTATAGCAGCCCGGAAAAAAGAGAACAGGCCACGGCATGGTTCACCGATCTGCGCGACAAGATTTGCGCGTCTTTCGAGCAATTGGAAGATGACCTAACCGGCACCTATTCAGACCGTGAACCAGGACGCTTTGAACAAAAGGCCTGGGACCGACCCGACGGGGGGGGTGGCGTGATGTCAATCATGCGGGGCCGGGTATTCGAAAAGGTTGGCGTCAATATCTCGACCGTGATGGGTGAATTTTCCGAAGATTTTGGCCCCAATATCCAAGGGGCCGAAGAAGACCGCCGATTTTGGGCCAGCGGCATATCCCTTGTGGCCCACATGCATTCCCCTTTGGTCCCAGCCGTGCACATGAATACCCGCCACATCACCACCACCAAGGGCTGGTTCGGCGGCGGGGCCGACCTGAACCCGATGTTCGAGGTCGAACAGGACACGGCAGACTTTCATGCGTCGTTCAAGCAAGCCTGCGACAAGCACGACCCGGACTATTACCCCAAGTTCAAAAAGTGGTGCGACGAATACTTCTTCATCACCCATCGCAATGAACCCCGAGGCGTTGGCGGCATTTTTTATGATTCGTTGAATACCGGCGATTGGGCGGCAGACTTTGCCTTCACCCAAGACGTGGGTCGGGCTTTTCTCGACATCTACCCGCAAATTGCCGCCCGCCATATTGACGAAAGCTGGAACGACGAACAACGGGAACACCAGTTGATCAAGCGCGGTCGTTATGCCGAATTTAACCTGGCCATTGATCGCGGCACCAAGTTTGGCCTGAAGACAGGCGGCAATACCGAGGCCATTTTGATGACCTTGCCGCCCGAGGCAAAGTGGCCATAGGCCTATTGCCGGGCCAACATGCCTGGTAAGCGCCCCAATAATGCATCCCTGTCAGGACCAAAATCCTGGTCGACCCAATAATCTTCAAGGGATTGCAACAAGTCACCGACTTCGCGCCCTGCCGCCACGCCCAGCGTCATGACGTCGTCTCCGGCTATCGGGAAAGTCGGCACTGCCCAGTCTTGGGACAGCCTCAACAAATCCAGGTTAATTTGGTCAGACCACAGGATCAAATCATCGACAAAAACCTGTTTCCCCTTGCGATAGATGGCTGCGCGCGCCGATGCGGCATCCATTGCACTGACATCACAATTCTTTGCCATGGACCGCAGCCGTTTCTTTTTGGCGTTCGACATCTTCCAGTTTGATGCGTGACGGCCAAGCGATTGCAGGTTGGCACTGAACAAGATTGCCAGGCGACGATGGGCCGACAGCATATCGGCGGCCTGCTCTCTGGCGACCAATTTCTCTAACGCTATCAAATCAGGCTCAACCGGCAGTATCAGCGACAAAATGCCGACTTTTTGCATTGGCCACAACGCTGCAGCTGGGTCAGACGATTCCAGCAGGCGCAAAAACTCGGACCGGATGCGCTCAATGGAAAGGATCTCCATCCCGTCTTTGTGGTCGCCACAGGCAGCAAGACCCTGGGGGTCCAGAATAGTGCCCTGGCCATACCAGGCATGAAACCGAAAAAACCGCAGGATTCGCAAATAGTCTTCTTTAATGCGCGCATCCGCATCGCCGATAAAGCGCACACGATGTGTGGCGATGTCGTCGATGCCACCAACCGGGTCATAGACCGTGCCATCGGCGTCGCAATACAGCGCATTCATTGTAAAATCCCGACGCTGGGCGTCGACCAACCAGTCGTCGGTGAAGGACACTTTGGCGCGCCGCCCATCTGTCTCCTCGTCAACGCGCAGCGTCGTTACCTCAAAGCCCTGCCCCGCCGCAATGGCCGTCACTGTGCCATGGGCCAGGCCGGTCGGCGCATGCTTTAAACCCGCCTTATCTAACAGGGCAATCACCTGATCTGGGGTTTGATCCGTTGCAATATCAATATCACGGATGGGCCGATGGAACATGGCATCGCGAACACACCCACCCACAAATCTGGCGATGCCCCCATCATTGGTCAGCGCCTGTATCACATCCTGCACACCAGGCTGTACCAGCCAATCCTGGTCGATCTGGATGTTGGTGGGTTGCATCAGTCTGCCAATAGGTCGTGGAGATTCACCAACATGCCGGCTGTCGCACCCCAGATACGATACCCGTTATAGGGCATGTCATAATAGTGGCGCACGGCCCCCTGCCATTCGGCACTGTCCATGGTGTGATTGGCCGGGTCCAAAAAAAAGTCAAGCGGCACCTCGAAGGCCTCCGCCACTTCATATTCGTCCAACACAAGCGTAAACCCCGGCGTCACGATGCCCACAATGGGCGTGATCGCAAAGCCCGTGCCGGTTTCATAGACGTCCAGTGCGCCTATGATCTCGATATGGGATCGATGCAGGCCAATTTCTTCTTCCGTTTCGCGTAAGGCCGTGTCGACGGGCCCTTTGTCTTCTTTTTCAACTTTGCCACCGGGGAAGCTGACCTGGCCAGAATGGGTGCGCAAATGGTCAGCTCGTTGGGTTAACAACACCGTTTGGCCCGTTGGATGATCGACAATTGGCACCAGGACTGCGGCGGCTTTCAACGTCTGGCCCTTGGGCAATTTTGCCAGATCATTGGGCGGCGCATAGTGGTCGCCCCAGGTCGCCGACAGGCTGGCATGGTCGGGAATGTCCAGCAGCCGCGATTTCAACCGCTCACGCATGGGTGGGTTCTTCCAAAGCACCAATGGTGAAAAACTGACCGCCGCTCCGGATGCCCAAAATCGTTTCGCCATTTTCCTGACGCTCTTCACCCATATCGACGAGTTGATAAAACACCGAACGCGCAATCAGGGCCTCTAGCCCATCGCGCACCATGACATAGGGCGCGGGCTCCAGTGTAACGGGGTCTATTTCAACCCGGATGGGATTGTCGGGGCCTGCAATGACTTCGTCATCCACATTGGTTCGAAAGACGATCGTCTGGCCCTCGCCTTTGTCGAAGACATTGGCCTCGACCGCAACAAAGGGGGCGTCATCAACAATGATCCCAATTTTCTCGACCGGCGTTACGAGATAATATTTGCCGTCATCATCATAGCGCAGGACCGTTGAGAACAATTTGACCATGCGCTTGCGGCCGATGGGTGTGCCCATATAGAACCAGGTGCCGTCGCGGGCAATCCGTATGTCGATATCACCGCAGAAGTCGGGATTCCACAGATGGACCGGCGGCAAAGACTTATCCTGCAGACGAGACATGATGTCCGCCAGATTAGGTAATTCATTACTTTGGGCAGTGTCTTCGCTCATGTCCCATGCTCCAATTCGTCGCGTATAGATTCCAGCTTACCGTCCAATGTGCCGAAGTCTTCGCCCTGCAGGTTGATCATCAAGACGCGGTCCTGATCAACCGGCCCGGGTAGGCGTAATTTTGCGGTTCCATCGCGGTGAAAACCGACCCGTTCATAATACTCTAAATCACCAACCAATATCACCAATCTGTGCCCTAATTGACGTGCAACCTCCAGGGTTTTTACCATCAGCTCGATGCCAACCCCTTCCCCACGGTGATCAGGGTCAACCGCCAGCGGCCCCAGCAACAGGACAGGTACCGTTTTCTGTGCACCCAACTTGCGAAAACGAACCGGCCAATACGATATCGTGCCACGCAATTGGCCATCCACCAGCGCCACCCTGCCCAATTCGGCCACGGGCGGTACGCCATCGCGGAACTTATAGGCTGTCTTGGTCTGTCGATCCGGGCCCAATGCCTTGTGCAGCAACGCTTCAATATCAGGCTGGTCAGATTCCAATGCGGGGCGAAGTTTAATCATCAAGACCAATTATATAGGAAAACAAACCCCTTACCGGAACTTAAAAAAGGGCTCTTCAATCTTCAATTCGGAGCGGAATTTGACCGCTACCAGTCGAACTGCATGCGGGCCGTGAACGAATCGATGGAGTTTTCACCATTTTCGTCGACCAGTCCCGCTTTGAAAGCACCACCGAATGACCCGTTAACCTCAGCGTGCGCATAGTTGAACTTCATGATCGTATGACTGTTCAAATGCCAATTCACCCCAAACACATAGATCAGTTGTTCGCCGCCAAGCACATCTGCAGCCTTGTCCACCAAATCTATGTAATCAATCCGGGCGACCAGGGCCACAGCACCAAAACCACCATCAAATACTGAATTGATGACTTTGGTGCGGGCAAAGGCGCCTTTCTTGTAGCCCCGGGTTTCACCAGTGACAAACCAGCCGATGCCGAAATACCCGCCTTGCATGTCAAAGCTGGACTTGCCGTTGTAAAAACCGGTGAATTCGTCAGCAATGTCAGCCTTCAGCCAGGCCCACTCTGCCTCGGCATAGAATGACCCGAATATACCCGCCAGTTCGACGCCGACGATCTGATCGCCCTTCAGCCCCGGCAACAATCCCGTGTCGACATAACGCAGATCAGATACGTGGGCAAAGGGGCGCTGACGATAGCGCTTGGTCAACAGGTTCAGGTCTTTGTCAAACCCGCGCGACATGAACGACCCACCAATATGCAGGCGACCAGCATTTCCGATCTTTGGGAAAAACGCGACGCGCGCGGTAATGGCGTGGCCCTCTTTGTCGACATCCGCTGTCAAGGTAGACCCACCATACAGGCCCGCATTGGCGATCCAATTGTCGCCCCCGGCCAGCAGTCGAATGCCCAGTCGACGCTGATACCCAAATGCGTCGGTGAAACTGGCCCGTTCCATCATTGATACGAAGCGCCCGCTGGTTTCTTCCTCCAACGACACGCCTTCTTTGGACTGGCCAATCCTGATGTTCAGCGCTTTCCAGCCTTGATATTCGACATAGGCGTCGGTCAGCGTGACGTCGTTGTTCACAAAATCAATCGACAGCTTGTATTTGAAGTCTCGGAACGCCGTACCAGCAATACCAAATCGGACATTGCGCAGCTCTGTCGCACTGCGGTCCTGGCTGCCAACAGCGTCGGAATCTTTTACAGACCCGTAATCGATGGCCATCCGCCCCCGGATATGGGCGCTGAAATTGCCGTCTTTGCTTTTGAATTTCGGTCCTGGTCCCCATGAAAATTCTACATCCGAAGTGCCCGTGTTCTCTTCAACCCTGGCAACCTGCTTTTCCACCTGAGTGACTTGCTCGCTGGCACTGATGGCCTGGCGTTCAGCGCGGGCGGCTTTTTCCGCCGTTTGCGCCGACGCCTGTTCCAGACGATCCAACCTGTTCTGCAGGCTCTCGATCATCTTTGCCTGTTGTTGGATCAGCTCGATCAATTCTTCATTGGTCTGGGCAAAGCCAGGGTTGCTGACGACTAAAGCCCCCACAAACACCAGACCCAAAATACCCACTCTCAAAATGGGGTTCGTTTTCATCTGCAATACTCCGTTCCAGACCACTCGGTGCGACCACCGCTTTCCAGCGCCATGTCTAGGCGAGATTGATGACGGTATGATGAATGGGATATGACATTTTTATGACGGGACCCTGTGCCCGGAATTGAGCCATTATCGTTGGGGCGGGGCCCCGTCGCGATGCAGTTTGTATACCAAACTGTCGTAAAGCGCCTGATAGGACGCATCGACGATATTGGGCGACACTCCAACTGTGAACCAACTATCGCCTTTTGAATCGCGACTTTCGACCAACACACGGGTCACAGCCTCGGTCCCATCGGTATTCAGGATACGGACCTTATAATCCACCAGCTGCAAATCTTCGATATAGCTGGAATACTTGCCAAGGTCCTTGCGCAAGGCCTCATCCAGCGCGTTGACGGGGCCGTTGCCTTCGCTTACGGACATCAGCAATTCGCCATCAACGTTGATTTTGACGGTGGCCTCGGCAGTGGTGACCAATTCGCCGCGCACATTGTGGCGACGCTCCACCATCACACGATAGCTTTCGGTCTCAAAATATTTGGGTAGGGTGCCCAGCACGCGCCGTACCATCAACTCAAAGCTGGCCTCGGCGCCATCATAGGACAGGCCCTGGGCCTCGGCATCTTTGACTTCATCCAGCAGATGGCCAATTTTCGGATGGTCAGGCGCAATCTCCATGCCAACTTCGCGCAGACGCTCCAGAATATTGGCGCGTCCCGCCTGGTTGGATATCAATATTTTGCGCTTATTGCCGATAGATTCTGGCGGTACATGCTCATAGGTATTTGGGTCCTTGACCACAGCAGACGCGTGCAGCCCCCCCTTATGGGCAAAAGCATTGTCGCCGACATAGGCCTGATGCCGATTGGGCGGGCGGTTCAAGATATCGTCCAGCGACAACGACACGGCCTTAAGCTTTGGCAGGACATCCGGGTCGATGCCTGTCTCAAATTGCTCGGCAAAATCAGGCTTCAACAACAAAGTCGGGATCAACGAGATCAGATTGGCATTGCCACAGCGTTCGCCCAGGCCATTCAGCGTCCCCTGGACCTGCCGCACGCCCGCACGTATGGCCACCAAACTGTTGGCCACGGCATTTTCTGTATCATTGTGGGCATGAATGCCCAAACGATCACCTGGGATTTCCTGCGTCACCGACTTGATGATGCTTTCAATTTCGTGCGGCAATGTGCCACCATTCGTGTCGCACAGCACCAACCAGCGTGCGCCATTATCGGCGGCAGCACGCAGGCATTGCATGGCGTATTCCGGGTTGGCCTTGAACCCGTCAAAGAAGTGCTCGGCATCAAACAG
>SMXS01000006.1 GCA_004356955.1 Alphaproteobacteria bacterium
CACACATTATAAAAGGCGCGGATCTCGCCATCACTGGCACGCGTCACCAAGATAGATTCCCGCAAGTTCTCGAACACAAAATAGTCGCCAGCTTCGGCCACGTCGCAGACAGCGCCCGCCAACAACCAGGTCTTTGACCAGATATGTTGGTCTTCCAGCGCCATGAACTTAGGGTCGGTGTACCGATCCACAGGGATACGTGCAGTCCCCAGGTCTGGGTCAGGCGCTTTGTCCATGGGCGTAAACGTGAATTTGGGCAGCTCATTCATATTTGGATCTCTGGCATATATTGGTCTTTGGCATATCTTGGTCTCTGGTAGTGTTGATTGCCGAAGTCTTACCATCACGCGTGACTGTTAGCCAGCCCCGAGATGCCCCGTCTATGCTGACCGGTGCCCCACAACCACATATAATGGGTCGGTCTGGCCCGGGTTGGGCGAGATGTCTTGGAATTTACGGTCGTCGAACAGGCCGGTCTGCTCGAAGTAATGATTGATCAGCGCCGCCTTTTGTTCATCCCGGATCGACTGCCAGATGGCCACAGCCTTGGTCGGGAAACAGCGATTGGAATAAGACAGCACAAAAGGCGCGCCGGGTTTCAGCACGCGACCAACCTCCGCAAACACACTCCAGGGCTGGGTCAGGTACTGAATAGACACCGCAATAACGCAGGCGTCAAAAACCCCATCAATAAAGGGTAATGCTGGATGCGTGTTGAGGTTGAATATCAGCCCGGACGTCGCCTGTTCATTGGCCGCAACCTCCGTGACATTCATGCCCTGAATAACAACCTGATCGTAGTCCTGGCCCTGTGGCAAATGCGACACCCAGCTGGACATCAGGTCCAACACGGCGCTCCTTTTGGGGATGATGGTCGCGTAGAATTCTGACAGAGCCTGACAGGCAGGCTCGTCAATATGCTTGACCAGGCGCGGTGGTCGGTAAAACACCTCGTCGGGCTCGTTGTCTTGTCGCTGGAAAAATTCAGGCTTTAGCTGGCTATCCATGGGCGCAGCCTAGCAGGCCTTTATTGCAGTGCAAAGCCAACGGCGTCTTCGAGTTCGGCGAGGGCGACATCGGCATTGACAACTTTGATTGTCTGCATGCCCATGGCCCGTGCAGGCTTTAGATTAATGCCAAGGTCATCGATATAAACCGCGTCTTCCGGCGCAATATCAAGGGCCTTTAGCGCCATCTGGTAAATCTTTGGATCGGGTTTGCGCAAGCCTACTTTGGAAGACTGGATCACCACCTGGAACATGTCCATCACGGCATCATTGGCGGCCACTTTGTCGGCAGATCGAGCCATGCCAGCGCCCTCGCCTGCCTTGACATTGTTGGTGATGCAGCCAGTGATCAGCCGCTCGGAAATCCGACGCAGGGCCTCGACCATTTTGGGCCGCAGATCGCCCGATAGTAACGCGATGATATCTTTGCCAGGCACATTATAACCGCGTTCCTTGGCTTCGGCCGCGAACAGGCCATCAAATTCATCCAGCGTAACGGCGTTGCTTTCAAACTGGGCCCAGGCGTTGGTGTCGCCATTGGTGGCGTTGATTGTGCGGATCAGGTCCTTGGGCAGACCACGTTCGGCCTCATAGACGTTGAACGCCTCAAACGGGCTTGTCGTTAGCACCCCACCAAAATCCCAGATCACTGCCTTTACCATTTACCGGTTCCTCTATTGGTTAGGGGCGCCATCTTATGCATTTATGTTGCGAGGTCTATACGCCACATCAAACCGCCCCTATAGTCCGCCTACACGGGAACAGGGAAACAAAGCGTGAGTACAACAACAGAGGCCGGTAAGGCCCAAAGCATCCATGGATATGGCAGCAACAGCTATCTTTGGTATGTCATCATTCTTCTGACATTGGCGTCGACCCTGTCGATGGTTGATCGACTTGCGCTTAACGTGATGATCGAGCCGATCAAGAGAGATTTAGGCGGACTGACGGACACCCAGTTCGCATTGATCGCCGGTATCGCGTTCACCATGTTCTACACCATATTATCCTATCCAGCTGGCTGGATAGCCGACCGCTATAACCGTCGCAACCTGATGGCTGGTGGCATCATGGCATGGAGCGTCATGACCTTCCTCTGCGGCATGGCCGGGTCTTTTTGGGCCCTGTTCTTTGCCCGCATGGGTGTCGGCGTTGGCGAAGCGACACTGGGTCCAGCCGCAAATTCTACGCTGGCAGATTACTTCAAACCAGGGCGCCTTCCCCTGGCCATAGCCATCGTTTCTTCCGCGCCTTTTGTCGGCCAGGGTCTCACCAATATCATCGGGGCGCCGATGGTCGATTATCTGGAATCTGTACCCAACGTCGTTTTGCCTTTGATTGGCGAAGTATATTCCTGGCAGATGGTCTTTATTTCCCTGGGAATTCCGGGCGTCATTATCGGGCTGCTTGTCCTAAACCTCAGAGAACCGGCAAGGCAGGGTCGGCTAAACCAGGACTCAGTTGGTGCACCGTTTTCTGTTCTGAAGGCCTTTGTTCTTGAGCGGAAACTATTCTTCTTCCTGATCTTCGCAGCCTATTTGGGACTATCCATTCAGGGGTGGGGCCTGTTCACCTGGTTTGTGGAGTTCTATATCCGCGAGCATCACTGGACTAAAACCGAAATCGGCTTGACCTATGGCTCCATCGCCATGTTCATCGGCATCCTTGGTGCCGTAACGTCGGGCGCTGTTGCAGGTTGGATGGTCGGCCGGGGTAAAGTTGATGCCCCGATCCGGATTGTTATGTGGGGCACTTGCGCGCTGATCCCGCTGGGCATTCTGTTGTGGACTGTCCCAGATGGCTGGATGGGCATCGCAATTCTGGTGCCTGTGACTTGGCTGATGGCCATGCCATCGGGATTGATTATGACGACATTGCAGTCAATCTGTCCCAATGAGTTGCGCGGGCAGATCATCGCCTTCTATCTGATATCGGTGAACTTCCTGGCCTATACATTTGCGCCACTTGTTCCGCCAATCGTATCAGATTACGTTTTCGACAGCCCTGAAGTGAAGGGTATATCCCTTGCCTTAATGTCTATCTTTACCTATGGCGGTGCTGCAATTTGTCTGTATCTGTGTCTCAAGCACTATCGGGTTGCGCTTGAAAAAGCCAAGGCCTGGACCGAAATTCGCTCCGACGCAGTTTAATAGTCTATTTGGATTTCAACTCGATCTTGTGCTCGGAAGTCTCGGGCTCCCAAGACTGATGCAGAACTTCCTTTAGACCTTCCAGCTGGGACTGAACCCGCTTTTCAGCATCATACGTCAGAATGCTGAAGGACATACCTTCCAGCAAGAACTGCAGCATCTCGCGGTTACGAGAGAACTTGGCCTGGTCGGCTTCACGAAATTCTGGATATGATGTTCGGACAACCTCACGCCGGGCTTGTTCATAACGGGCAGCCGCGGGTTCGATGATTTCGCGTAGCTCGACGTTGGTGCGCGATGCTGCAACCAGTTCCTGCCAGGCGACATAGAGCGGGTCGTTGACAAACTTCCACAGATTATCGACTGCAAAATCGATTGAATCGCGCCCGGGTGGCGTATTCTTGATGGCGTCAAAATAGGCCTTCAGCCAAGTGTCCTGCAGATACTCTATCGACGCTTCCAACACATGGTTCGTTGTCGGAAAATAGTGCTGCACAGCGCCGCGCGTGACCGCAGCTTTTTTGGCAATTTCAGTTGTGGTCGTCCGGAAATAGCCAATTTCGATGAAACAGGCAATTGTGGCCTCGACAATATCTTGACGAGTAGCGAGGCTGCGCCGCCGTTTAGCAGAATTAGCAGAGCCTTTTGTGCTCACGAATTTCCCCCACTGAACCTGACGGCCAACGCATTACTGCCGCCCTAGCAATCTGTCATATCATGCGGGGCGGCCATGATTCAAGCCGATGGCAGCAAGGCTTAGAAGCTGGCCGTCACGCCGGCATAAAGGGTCCGAGGTTGGCCTGGCTTCAATTCCTCGCCGACAAAGCCGTTGAACCGGCCATTTGTCGCATAGCGGGTATTCAACACATTGTGCAGTCGCAGGTAAATATCCAGACCATTGTCGAATCTGATATTGCCACGCAGATGCAGCAGATCGTGCCCGCCATAGGTATGCGTGTTGTTATCATCCAGATAATACGACCCCAGATGCTGGTATTCGACTTCCAACCGGCCACCATTCAGCCAATCGGGGCGCCACGCCAGGCGTACATTGGCAACGTCTCTGGGCGCGCGGTTGATCTTGTGGCCCGACAGGTCGGTGCCAGACCGAGGCATCCACTCGATAAAACTGTGATGGTTGTAGGCATAGGCGACCGAGAACAACAGCACCGGTGTGACTGCAATATCGACAGAGAACTCGATGCCCTTGTGGCGGGTCTTGCCCGAGTTTTCGATCTGACGCACCCCTGTATCATCATCGGTGAACACCAGAATGTCGTCGCGATTGGTCATGTAATAACCGGCCAGCTCGAACGATATTTTTTCGCCGACCATGCCACGCAAACCAATTTCGAACGATTCCGACTTCACAGGATCCAGCTCTGTCGACAGGGCGGACCGGCCAGGCCGGAACAGCTGGGTGATCGTTGGCGTCCGAAAGCCCTGGCGATAGGATACAAAGCCATTCAGCTTGTCGGTGAAATCGTAAGTCAGGCCCACCTTGGGCGTGAAGTGGGCAAAGTCGACTTTTTGATCTGCCGGGCGGTTATGCTGGGCAGAGGGGTCAATGACCGTGCTGAGGTTGTTCGTATAGTCATAATCGGAATAGTCAAAGCGCAGGCCCGTCGTCAGGCGCAAACGTTCGGTTATCTGCCATTCGCCATGCACATAAGGCGAAATCGTGATGGCCTTGACGTTGAAGTCATAGACCGTGTCGATAATGGCGAAGGATTCATAGATGCCATCCACGCGCAGGGGATCAATGGACTGATCGTCGCGATGGCCCCAGCTATAGTCAATATCAACACCAAAGATCAGGCGGAATGACGGGCTGATATCCTTGCGGTACTTGGCCAGCAGGCCCACAGACTGGCCGTTAACATCATATTGGTGCGGGTCAAAGCCCAAGGCAAAAGCGGGCAGCAATTGCACGCGATTATACCGAAAATAGGGCGTCAGGCTCAGCAGGGTTTCATCATCTAGTTTGATGTCTATGAGACTGTGAAACCGAATGGATTCAGTATTTCGGGCAGCAATAGGTGCTTTGTTCAAGGTCGGGTTATTCTGCCAGTCATCACGGCTCAGGTTGGACCCAGACGAGTCTTGATCAACTTGGGCCAACAGCAGCACATTCTGGATCGACACCCGGTCTGACGCGTCGATGGTCCAGGTCAGATTGGCAAGTTGGCGGTCAGACGCCGTCAGGTCGCGCCAACCATCATCATAGGCCAGGTTTAGATCTGCGCGCAGGCCATGTTTGCCCGTCGTGCCACTGACCGACGCCAACAGCCGATAATATTCCCGCGTACTACCTTCGATCGAAATATAGCCTTCAGGCTCGGCAGTGGGCAGGGGCGTCAGCACATTAATAATGCCACCAATAGCGTCAGAGCCATACAAGGCTGTGCCGGGGCCCTTGGTAATTTCGATACGCGAGGCCTGGGGTATATTCACGTCAAACAGCGCGTTGGTCTCGAAGAACCCTGTCGATCGGGTCGGCACGCCATTTTCCAGATACAAATAAACTGGGTTAAAATTGATGGGCTGGCGAATGACCGTCGTATGATGGTCGCCGGCCAGCCAAACCAGATGCACCCCGGCAATACGTTCCATAATGTCGGATGGATGCGTTGGGCGAACGTCTTCGATCAGCGCCGCGTCCAAAACGCCTGTGCTTTCTGGCATATCAAACCGTCGCGCTTCTTCGCGCGTGGCGGTCACGGTAACACTGTCAGTAATCTGACCGTTGACGGGCGTTGGCTCTGCCGCAATAGCCGGAATTGTGGCGATGATACTGGCCAACATCACCAGTCCAGAGAGATTTCGATGGCGCATATTTTTCCTTCGATCCTGACGTTCCATATGACCGCAAACGGCCCTTCCCAGACCCCATTTTTTAAGGCCGCAGCACGTTAAACACATTACCGTTACCAAATCCACGAATTTAGGCTGATTATTTGATTTTTGGGCACCAGTAATGCTGGCCACGGGTCCCCTATCTGGTGCAAACTGTCCGCCAAATCTTGAGTGATTCACAGCATTTTGCGGAGAACAAAATATGCAAAAATTTGGCATTGGGCAGCCTGTCCGGCGCGTCGAAGATGTACGTTTTATTACTGGCGCAGGCGCCTTTACCGATGACCTGAACCTGCCCGGTCAGACCATCGCTTATATGCTTCGGTCGCCATACGGCCATGCCCGTATCAATTCAATCAATACAAGTGATGCGCTGGCCGCCCCTGGCGTCATTGCCGTCATCACCGGCGCCGACCTTGCCGCCGACGGTGTGGGCACGCTGCCCTGTGTCACGGCAGGTGTGATCCAGAACCGCGATGGCACGCCCATCACGGCACCTGACCATCCTGCCCTGGTAATCGATACCGCCCGCTACTTGGGTGACGGCGTGGCTTTTGTGATTGCCGAGACGCTGAACCAGGCCAAAGACGCCGCCGAGCTGATCGACATCGATTGGGAAGATCTGCCGGCAGCCGCCACTATTGAGACCGCCGAAGCCGATGGCGCTCCCGTTATTCATGAAGCGGCCCCTGATAATGTCTGCTTTGACTGGGATATGGGCGACGCCGCTGCGGTTGACAAAGTCTTTGCGGGTGCTGCGCGTATCAGCAAATGCGATGTGATCCACAACCGCGTTATCCCCCATGCCATAGAAACCCGCGCCGCGTTGGGCGAATGGAATGTGGCGGAAGACCGCTATGTGCTGCGGACATCGACACAGGGTGCCAACGGCATGCGCGACATCCTTGCTGGCATGATCCTGGGTGTCGGCCCAGAAAAGCTCCGCATCATCACCCCCGATGTTGGCGGGGGTTTTGGCATGAAGACCTTTGTCTATCCAGAACAGATATTGGTGCTGTATGCGGCCAAAAAGCTGGGTCGCCCGGTCAAATGGACCGGCGAACGCTCTGATTCCTTCCAGTCTGACAGCCATGGCCGTGACTGGATTACCGAAACCGAACTGGCCCTTGACGAAAGCAACCACATCATTGGCCTGCGCATCAAAAACCGCGTGGCCATGGGGGCTTATCTGTCTCAGTTTGCCACGTTCGTGCCGTCAATTTCCGCCGGTCGCATCCTTGGTGGTGTGTATAAAATCCCGGCGATCCATTATCATTGCATTGGTGTCTTCACGAATGCAGTGCCCGTGGATGCCTATCGTGGTGCCGGTCGGCCCGAGGCTGCCTATATTATCGAACGCGCCGTCAATCAGGCCGCTATCGAAGTCGGCATGACCCAAGACGAATTCCGCCGCATCAACTTCATCGGCAAGGAAGAAATGCCTTACCAGCATCCCTTTGGCTTTGTCTTTGATAGTGGCGACTACAATACCAACCTTGATGACGCCATGAAGAATGCTGATTGGGCCGGCTTTGAGGCGCGCAAGGCAGACTCTGCCGCCAATGGCAAATTGCGGGGCATCGGCATGGCCTATTACATCGAATGTACGCTGGGTGGGCCATCAGAAGATGCCGTGATCAACTTCCTGGAAGATGACACGGTCGAGATCATCACCGGCACCATGTCCAACGGCCAGGGCCATGAAACAGCCTGGGCCCAGCTTGTGGCGGAACAATTGGGTGTGCCGTTTGAAAACATCAAGCTGGTGCAGGGCGACACCGACCGCGTGGCCACCGGCGCTGGTACAGGCGGCTCGCATTCACTGTATATGGCTGCTGGTGCTTTTAAGGGCACCTCTGAAAAGGTTGTCGACAAGGGCAAAATCATTGCCTCGTTGATGTTGGACGCCGACAAGGACGAAATCGACTTTGATGAAGGCCTGTTCGCGGCCCGGGGTACGAACCGTACGGTTGGCATTATGGACGTGGCAGCCAAGGCCCGTAAGGTTGACGAATTGCCTGGTGATTTTCAGGAAATGTTCGTCGATGGTCTGAACTCCCAGGCCACCTATGCCTATGAGACCTCGACCTTCCCGAATGGCTGTCATATCTGCGAAATCGAAATTGACCCAGAAACAGGCAATACCGATATCGTCGCCTACACGGTCGTCGATGACTTTGGCAAAATCATCAACCCAATCCTGGTTGCAGGGCAGGTTCATGGTGGTGTCGTACAGGGCATCGGCCAGGCACTAACCGAACATTGCGTTTATGAACCAGATACCGGCCAGTTGTTGACCGGGTCTTTCATGGATTATTGCATGCCTCGTGCGGACGATATGCCGAATATCAGCTTCCAGACCAATGAAGTGCTGTGCACCACCAACCCATACGGGATCAAAGGTTGTGGTGAAGCGGGGACCATCGGGGCGTGCCCATCATCCATCAATGCCGTCATCGATGCGCTCAGTGGATATGGTGTCACGGCCATTGATATGCCCGCCACACCACTGAAGATCTGGCAGGCAATCCAGGATGGCAGTCGTCAGGCCGCTGAATAAATAGATGGTAAGTCCTCATGTCTATTGAGATTCTTCAGACGGCCAAGGACTGGCAAGACGAAGGCCGCCAGGTCGCCCTGGCCACGGTCTCAAGAACATGGGGGTCTGCCCCCTTCCCCGTCGGCAGCCAGTTGGCCGCCGACGACCAGGGCAATTTCATGGGCTCGGTTTCAGGCGGCTGCATCGAAGGTGCGGTGATTGCTGAGGCTCGTGGTGCCATCAAGGATGGCAAAATCCGCAATCTGGAATTCAGTGTCTCCAACGAAGACGCCTGGGAGGTTGGCCTGGCTTGCGGTGGCACCATCAACATTTTTGTCGAACCCGCGCCGGCAGAATTACCTGACATATTGGCCGCGAGCGATGCGGGGCATTCCATTGCGCTGACAACCAATCTTGCCGACGGTGCCCACCAATTATTCAATGCGAACAACGCGCCCGATGATATCGCCAAGGCCATGCGGGATGATCGCTCTCGCCCACTGGAAGACGATCAATTTGTCCGGGTCTTTAATACCCCACGCCGACTGGCGGTGATCGGGGCAGTTCATATCGCACAAGAACTTGTCCCCATTGCCCAAAAAGCCGGGTTCGATGTCACGGTCATTGACCCGCGTGAGGCCTTTGCCAGCGAGGAACGCTTTCCCGGTGTGACCCTGTCTCATGACTGGCCGGATGAGGCCATGCGCAAGTTTGCCCCAGATCGTCGAAGCGCCATTGTGACCCTGACCCACGATCCCAAATTGGACGACCCAGCCCTTGACGTCGCCTTGCCGTCCGACAGCTTTTACATCGGGGCGTTAGGCAGCAAGAGAACCCAGGCCAAGCGCGTTGCCCGACTGACCGAGGCCGGTTTTACGCCAGAGCAAATTAGCCGGATCCATGGCCCCATCGGCCTGGACATCAACGCGCAATCGCCCGCCGAAATTGCCATCTCGATCATGGCCGAAATTATTGGCGTGTTGCGCGAACCGCCCGTTGATGACTAAAACTCCATGATTTTCAAAGACATGCCTGTTGCCGCCAGCCTGGGCTCGTTGCTGGCACATGGCCTGACCGCAGGCAATCGGCGCTTCAAAAAAGGCCATGTCATCGACGCGACCGACATCGCAGACCTGACGTCTGCTGGTATTAAATCACTGGCGGCCTTTGTGATGGAAGCCGATGATGTCGACGAAAATTCAGCTGCCGATCAATTGGCAGATCGGCTGGTCGCGCCCCATATCGCCAAAAGCAAAGCTTTTACGGGCCGGTGCAACCTGATTGCCGAAGCAGACGGCTTGTTGGTCTATGACGAAGACAGGTTACATAGCCTCAACCTGTTGGATGAATCCATCACCCTGGCCATGCTGCCGCCGTTCAGCCGGGTTCGCCAGGGCCAAATGTTGGGCACCGTCAAGATCATCCCCTTTGCCGTACCCACAGCGCTGTTAAAAGACAGCCTTGATAAAGCGATCGGCCTGGCGACCCTGCACCCTTTCAGGTCAATGAATGTACAGCTTTTCGAGACCAGGCTTTTGGGTCCCAATGACAAGATATCTTCAAAATTACGAACTGTTACCGAAGCCCGGATCAGATCCCTGGGCGGCACACTTGTTCAGCACCATCACTGCTATCACTCGGTCGAAGAATTACAGGTCGCCTTGCCCAAACTGGCTGGGTCTGCCGACCTGATTTTGATATCGGGCGCCAGCGCCACGACGGATCGACGCGATGTAGTGCCAACGGCCATAACGGCTTCGGGCGGTACGGTCGACCATTTTGGCATGCCCGTAGACCCTGGCAATTTATTGGTGCTGGGCCATCACGGCGATACACCGATCATCGGCCTGCCGGGTTGTGCGAAATCGCCCAAACTGAATGGTTTTGACTGGGTATTGGAACGCATCGCCTGTGGCCTGCGGGTGACCAGCACAGATATTATGAAGATGGGTGCGGGTGGCTTGTTAAAAGAAATCGGGTCACGGCCACAACCTCGGGGGCACGCATTGGTTGACGACATGAGCGACGACATCAGCCATCACAAATTGGCAACCATTGTGTTGGCAGCAGGCAAATCCAGCCGCATGGGTGGAGCCAATAAATTATTGGCCGAATTCAGCGGAAAATCAATGATAGCCCATACACTACAACAGGTTATAGGCGCCGATATCGGGCCCACGATTGTGGTGACGGGCCGCGATGCCACCGATATTAAAGCCGCCATCGACGGTACAGGGGCGACCATCACGCATAATCCCGACTATGAAAACGGCATGGCCAGCAGCCTGCGTACCGGGATCAATGCCCTGCCTGCTGACATTGATGGGGCGCTGATTTGCCTGGGCGATATGCCCCTGGTGACCGCTGATCAAATGAAGGCCCTGGCCGCTGCCTTTGACCCCGTCGAAGGTCGGGGCATTTGCGTGCCCACCCATCAAGGAAAATGGGGCAATCCCGTCTTGTGGTCGGCGACTTACTTTGACGAAATTCGCGCCATCAGTGGCGACAAGGGGGCTCGTGACCTGTTGCACCATCACGGTGACCGCGTCTTTGAAGTGGCGATGGACGACGCCACCATCCTGCAGGATTTCGATACGCCTGAGAGCCTTGCCACACTCAAATAGAATGGGTTGAAATAAAAAAAGGCGATGCTGGTGCACCGCCTTCTCAAAATCTGTGTTGCAGCGCCTAGCTGAGTTGAACCACCGCGCGCTTTGCACCGACGCTTACCAGATTGGCGCGAAACTCTGCAGATGCATGCATGTCTGCATTAAACGACGACCCGTCAATGGTCACACCATCGACAGCGGCTTCCGAGAAATCAGCCTTCAGGGCATCTTCCAAATCTGTTGCGCGGTAGGCACAGGGTCCAGCGCCTGTGACACCGACACGCACGTCGCCACCGCCCGTGCAGATGAACACGCCCACAACCGCATAACGGCTAGCCGGGTTCGGGAACTTGATATAGGCGGCCTTTTCAGGGACCGGGAACTTCACGGCTGTGATGATTTCGTCTTCTTCCAGCGCAGTCTCGAAGATATCGAGGAAGTAGTCATCGCCCGCGATTTCACGCTTGTTTGTCACAATGGTTGCACCCAGGGCGACAATCGCTGCTGGATAGTCGGCAGACGGGTCACTATTGGCAACAGACCCGCCAATGGTGCCGCGATTGCGGACCTGTGGGTCACCAATTTCGCTGGCAAGTTTGGCCAAAGCGGGGATCGCGCCGGCTATTTCTGCCGAGGCCGCCACAGTCGCGTGGGTAGTCGTGGCACCAATGGTCACGGTACCGCCATCGACACTGATACCAGCCAGATCGCCAATACCACCCAAATCAATCAGATCAGTCGGGGCGGCCAGGCGTTGTTTCATGGTCGGCAGCAGGGTCATGCCACCCGCCAGATATTTGCCGTCATCGGCAGCGCTCAGCGCATCGGCTGCGCCCTGAACACTATCGGCTTTTACATAGTTGAAATTGTACATGGTCTCTTATCCTCTGTGCGCCTTGTCTTCTTAGCGAGTGGCGCGCTTACATATCCTGTGCGGCAGCCGCGACGGACTTCACGATGTTGTGGTAACCGGTGCAGCGGCAAATATTGCCTTCAAGTTCTGCACGGATCGTCGCTTCATCCAGACTGCCTTTATTGCGGTCGACAATGCCGATGCTGGCCATGATCATCCCCGGGGTGCAAAAGCCACATTGCAGGCCATGATTTTCCTGAAACGCTGCCTGCATGGGGTGCAGATTGTCCTCGGTGCCAATGCCTTCGATGGTTAGAACCTCGCAACCATTGGCCTGGACCGCCAACATGGTGCAAGACTTCACGGGTACGCCGTCCAAATGGATGGTGCAGGCACCGCACTGGCTCGTATCACAACCGACATGGGTGCCGGTCAGTTCCAGATTTTCACGAATAAACTCAACGAGGAGCGTGTTCGCTTCTACCTCGCCGCTGACTGACTGGCCGTTAACCGTCGTCTCCACTTTGACTGTCATCAATAAGTCCCTTTGTTGAACGCTTTGTTAGTTCCGTTTTAACCGTTTTACGCCAAAAGTGAATAGGCGATTGCAGCGATCACCACACCAATTGCAATCCAGGTGGTTGGCTTTTGCAAAAGGCCTGGTTCGCTGGTTGTTTCAGCCGCTGCCGGGGCGACTTCTCCCAACCGTTCAGCCCCCACAATTTCGCTAAAAGTGCCAAAAAACTCACCGGCCAATTTTTTGGCGGTGCTATCGATCAGACGCGACCCAATCTGGGCCAGTTTACCGCCGACTTTGGCTTCAACTTCATAGGAAAGGATTGTAACATCGCCATCTGCCACCAGGCTTACCCGGGCTGTGCCTTTGGCAAAACCTGCAACGCCGCCCTTGCCTTCTCCGGTCAGAGTATAGCCATTGGGGGCATCGATGTCTGACAGGGTTACGGTGCCTTTGAACTTGGCTTTCACCGGGCCAACCTTGGCAGAAACTGTGGCCGTCATTTCAGTATCTGACAGTTTGTCGATTTCTTCGCAGCCAGGAACCGCCCGGGCGAGAATTTCCGGGTTGTTGAGGGCTTCCCAAACTGTTTCAATCGGGGCCGGGATCCGGTATTCGCCGGTCATTTCCATAGTGCTGGTCCTAAGTGTCGATCCATATATTTGCCCAGTAGCGGCATCTTGATAGCCGACTCTGAAGCGGGAGGCATTCTAGCCGCACGGATGCCGAAGGGAAACTGATATCGTGAGGGAACCAACAGTTTCCAATTGGTAACATCTTTGGCTAGACTATGACGAATTGGGAACACTTTATCGGGGGATAATCACGATGCGTTTTTCAATAAACTTAGGTCTTGCCAGTATCATTATGTTAGCGCTGGCCGCGTGCTCGCAAGCGCCCGAAAAAACAGCCGAGGAGGCTGTGCCTGCCGAGGACGTTGCGCCTAATAGCCCAACAGCGGCGGCTGTTGATGCTGAACGCCTGACCCAGGCGGCAAGCGACGGGGCCAACTGGATGTCCTATGGCCGCACTTATGATGAACAGCGGCATTCCCCCCTCACCCAGGTTAATGCCGACAATGTAAACACACTGGGGTTGGCCTGGTCGTTTGACC
>SMXS01000086.1 GCA_004356955.1 Alphaproteobacteria bacterium
GAGTCGTTTGGTTGCTGCCCGCCTTGTGGATTGTGCCAAAGAGCCGTTAGACCAAGAATTGTTCGGCAATAATTCGGTCTGCCAGATTGTGCCCGCGATCATACAGCAGCCGCAACGCAATCGACCGATCTTCGGCAATCTCGACACTGGTGACAGAATGCACTTCAGACGTATCGGCTGTGGCATTGACGGGCCGGTGTTCGTCTTCCAACACATCAAACCGTACAATAGCATCATGGGGTAACAGCGCCCCGCGCCAGCGACGAGGCCGAAAGGCACTGATAGGCGTCAGGCACAAGATGTCAGCATCCATGGGCACAATCGGGCCATGGGCCGAAAGATTATAGGCCGTGCTGCCAGCAGGCGTGGCGACCAACACGCCATCGCAGACCATTTCATCCAAACGCACTTTGTCATCGACGGTGATGCGTAACTTGGCGGCCTGGTTGGTTTGGCGCAGCAAAGACACTTCGTTGATGGCCAGTTTTTCAATGACCTCGCCACTGCGGGTCTGTGCCTTCATCCGCAAGGGGTGCAGGGTGACTTCTTCTGCGTCTGCAAGGCGCTGTAGCAGGTCATCTTCACGAAATGAGTTCATCAAAAACCCCACGGACCCGGCATTCATGCCAAATACCGGCACCTGTCGGTCTATGGTGGCATGCAGAGATCGCAACATCAGACCATCGCCACCCAGGGCGACAATGATATCGGCTTCTTCCACGGGCACGGTTTCGTACCTTTTTTGCATGTCCGCCAGGGTTTGGCGCGCCTTCGGGCTTTTGCTCGCGGTGAACGCGATGGAAGGATTACTCATGCTGGGGTGCCCATTATCCGCCAGTGACACTCATATGGCGAGATACTGCGGGCGCATTTTGGCGCCTGTTGATCACAAAATCATGACCTTCCGGTTTGCGTCCGATAGCCTCGTCAATCGCAGCATTCAGCGTTGTATTGTCTTCATCTGCCCGTAGCGCCTTGCGTAAATCGGCAGAATCATCCTGGCCGAGGCACATGTACAACATGCCTGTGCACGTTATGCGAACCCGATTGCAGCTCTCGCAGAAATTGTGGGTCAGCGGTGTGATGAAGCCAATACGTTGGCCTGTTTCTTTAACGGTGACATAGCGGGCAGGGCCGCCCGTCGCATAGTCGCTGTCCACAAGGGTATAATGCTGCGACAGCTGCGCCCGTAAAATTGAAAGCGGCAGGTATACCTCGGCGCGGTCGCCATCGATTTCACCCAAAGGCATGGTTTCGATGAAGGTCAGGTCATGGCCATGTTCCGCACACCATTCGACCAGATCATTGGCTTCGTTATCATTGACGCCGCGCATGGCCACCGTGTTGATCTTGACCTGCAGACCTGCCTTTTTGGCGGCCTCGATGCCGTCAAGGACTTGGTCCAACCGCCCCCAACGAGTGATCCGGGCAAATTGGTCGGCGTCCAGGGTGTCGAGCGAGACATTGATACGCTTGACGCCGATGTCGACCAGCTCATCCGCAAACCGGGTCAATTGGCTGCCATTGGTTGTCAATGTCAGTTCCTGCAACGCACCCGTTTTCAGATGCCGGCTCAGATTGCGCAGCAAAGACATGATGTCGCGTCGTACCAGGGGTTCACCGCCGGTGATGCGCAATTTGTCGACGCCTTTGTTGATAAAGGCAGTGCACAGCCGGTCAAGCTCTTCAAGGCTGAGGACTTCGGACTTGGGCAAAAACGTCATGTTTTCGGACATGCAATATTCACAGCGGAAGTCACAGCGATCGGTTACCGAAACGCGTAAATATTTGATTGTCCGACCAAAAGGGTCAATCACGGTCTTACTCCATCAGCGGGCAGGGATAGGATTACCCATGTCGAGTATATAGCAAGCGAACCCGTCGATTCACATGCTTTTCATTGACTAGGCAGCCTCTGCGGCAATTCGGGCCAGGTTCTTGGCCAGATCATTGGCGCCTTTGATGCGGCGTGATTCTTCATCCCAGCCGCGTTTGACGAACAATGTATGGTCTGGGCGCAGTTTGGCCATACCATTTTCTCCGGACAGGAAAGCGACCAGGCCAGCCGGGTTCGCGTAATCATCATTGCGGAAGGTGACGACACCACCGCGGGGCCCTGCATCCAGTTTCGAGATGCCAGCCATGCGGCAATGCTGCTTGATCGCCACAATCTTTAACAGGCTGTTGACTTCGGAAGGCAGAGACCCGAACCGATCGATCATCTCGACCGCAAAGGAGTCAATTTCTTCAAGGGTCTGCAATTGAGCGATGCGGCGATACAGACCAAGACGCACACCCAAATCGGCCACGTAATGTTCTGGGATCAAGACAGAGGCACCCACAGTAACCTGCGGTGACCAGTCTTCGTCCCCGGCATAGTCTGTGCCCTCGGCGTCATGGCGCGCGCGGGCGACGGCTTCTTCCAACATGTGTTGATACAGCTCGACGCCGACCTCTTTGATGTGGCCAGACTGTTCCTCACCCAACAGATTACCCGCACCCCGGATATCAAGGTCATGACTGGCGAGGCTGAAGCCGGCCCCCAGCTTATCCAAGGAGTGCAGCACCTTCAGGCGTTTTTCGGCGCTTTTGGTCAATGTTCTGCCGGGCTTGGTCGTCAGATAGGCATAGGCGCGTAGTTTGGACCGACCGACACGACCCCGCAGCTGATACAATTGCGCCAGGCCAAACATATCGGCCCGATGAATAATCATGGTGTTGGCGGTGGGGATATCGAGACCCGATTCGATAATAGTCGTCGACAGCAACACGTCGTAAGACCCGTCGTAATAGGCGTTCATGACGTCTTCAAGCTGTTGCGATGGCATCTGACCATGAGCGATGGCGAATTTGACCTCGGGCACTTCTTCTCTCAAAAAGGCCTCGATTTCCGCCAGATCAACGATGCGGGGACAAACATAATAGGACTGACCGCCCCGATACAATTCGCGCAACAACGCCTCGCGGATCGACAGGCGATCCATTGGCATGACAAAGGTTCTGACAGCAAGTCGGTCGACAGGGGGTGTGGCAATCAGACTTAGGCCCCGTAAACCCGTCATGGCCAGCTGCAAGGTTCTTGGGATTGGTGTGGCCGTCAGGGTCAGGACGTGGACATTATCACGTAGTTGTTTGAGGCGTTCTTTGTGACGCACACCAAAATGTTGTTCTTCATCAACGATCAACAGACCGAGATCACTGAACTTGATGTTTTTAGACAATAGCGCATGGGTGCCGATGATGATGTCGACCTGCCCATCCGTCAGCCCTTCGCGCACGCCTTTGGCTTTGGCTGTTGGTACCAGCCGTGACAATTGTTCGATCCGGACAGGCAGATCAGCAAAGCGGTCTTTGAAAGTCTTGAAATGCTGGCGAACCAAAAGGGTTGTCGGTGCAATCACTGCAACCTGTTTGCCTTCCATGGTCGCGATAAAGGCGCTGCGCAGCGCCACTTCGGTTTTACCAAATCCGACATCACCACAGATCAGGCGGTCCATGGGTTGGCCTTTGATCAGGTCAGCGGCCACATCTTCGATGGCCTGTAGTTGATCATCGGTTTCATGATAGGGAAAACGCGAACAGAATTCGGCATACAGGCCATCTTGCCTGGCCAGTGTGGGTGCTTTCTTCAACTGACGGGCTGCGGCGAGTTTGATCAACTCATCGGCCATTTCTTTTAGCCGTTTTTTAAGGCCAGCCTTTCGATGTTGCCAGGCTTGGCCACCCAGCCGGTCAAGCTGTACCACGGTGTCATGGGACCCATAGCGCGACAGCACTTCAATATTTTCAACCGGCACGAAAAGCCGATCATCGCCAAAATAGGTGATAATCACGCAATCATGGGGGGCACCCGACACGTCGATGGTCTGCAGACCATCATAGCGACCGATGCCATGTTCCATATGGGTGACGTAGTCGCCTTCGGTCAGGCTAGAGGCCTCTTCGATAAAATTGTCGGCACGACGGGTGCGGCTGGACTTGCGAACAAGTCGGTCACCCAATAGATCCTGTTCGGTGATGATCGCAAAATCTGATGTCTCGAATCCGTGCTCCAGGCGCGAAACCGTCAGCCCCACCACGTTTTTGGGCAAGGATTCCAGCTCGGCCCATTGATCTAACAATGCTGTGGCCCTGATATCGTGGTCACCAAGGACAATCTGCAGACGTTCACGCGCGCCTTGGCTGTAGGCCGCAATCATCACCCGGCGACCATTTTCGACCGTGTCGATCAGATGATCACGAAGGGCATCATAAACGTTGGTATTTTGTTGTGCGCGCTCCGGCGCAAAATCGCGGCCCTGATGGGCCCCATAGTCGACGACGTGATCTGCATCGGGTAATTGGTAAGGGTTGAAGGCCCGTGCGTCAGATTGTTCCAAATGCGTCTGCCACTCTGCCTGCGACAGATACAGCAATGCGTGGGGCAGGGGCTTGTAGGGTGAATCTTTTTCTAGCGTGCGGTGGTCTTCGCGCGCCTGGTAATGATCTTCTACTGCCTCTAACCGGGCCTTGAAGGCATCTTCTGCCAACGCATCCAACGAGATGAAAGCACCAGGGATATAGTCGAACAATGTTTCGAGGCCATTGTGAAACAGGGGCAGCCAGTGCTCCATCCCTTGATATTTTCGCCCTTCAGATATGGCTTCGTACAAGGGGTCTGTCCCGACGACTGCACCAAACAATTCGCGGTATCCCTGACGGAACGCAGTGATTGTCTCTTCGCGCAGGGACACTTCGCTGGCTGGCACAAGCTCGAGATATTGGTGTTTGCCTGTGCTGACCTGAGTCAGTGGGTCAAAGCCGCGGAGGGCGTCCAAGGTATCGCCAAAGAAATCCAGTCGCACGGGTTCATCAGCACCTGGTGGGAAGATATCAATAATGCCCCCACGGACGGCAAATTCGCCCGGGTCCATCACCGTGGCCGATCGGATATAGCCATTATTGCTAAGATAGTGGATCAACTTTTCGGTATCCAACTGGTCGCCCACCCGGGTGCTCAGGCTGGTTGTTTCCATTGTCGCGCGGCTGGGCACGCGTTGTGAAATGGCGTTGACGGTCGTCAGGACGATATGGCTTTTCTTGCCATTGTTTGCCAATAGCTGAGACAGCGCCTGCATACGTTGGGCCGTCAGCGTGGTGTTGGGTGAAATTCGGTCGTAAGGCAAACAATCCCAGGCGGGAAAGACGATGACTTCGCAATCTGGTGCAAAGAAAGACAAGGCGTCCTTAAGGGCAAACAGGCGGGCGTCATCACGGGTGATATGCAGGAAGGTGCGTGTCTGTGTGCCTGCCAATTCGGCAAGCAAAAGCGCATCCGCGCCTTCTGGCATGCCGCAGATTGTCAGTCGCCCCGCATATTCCAGGATCTTGGGATTCAAAAACCGCTCCCAGGCAGTACGAAGTCAAACGCCAGAAGTTGCTTCATGACGTCATTGTCAAATTCTTGTGGCACGGGTTCTTTGCCGATAATCCAATTGTAAACATCCAGGTCTTGGGCTTCCAACAAGGCATCGAATTGGTCCAGTTCGTCTTGGCTCATAGTGGCCAGATTGGCATCGCCGAACTGCCCCATAATGAGGTCGGCCTCGCGTGTACCACGGTGCCAGGCGCGAAACTTTAGTTTGCGTCGCATCTTTTCCAGATCATCCATTGGTTTAACGGCCATAGTTTCTTCCTTGTCGGGCGGACAAGGGTATAATCGCTTACGATCGCTGTGTCAGCACTGCCGAAGGTTTTTACGTTCATGCGACCAGAAATTCTTTTTCCCCTCTTTGCCTTGGCGACGACCTTGAAGGGTATCGGCCCGCGGATCGCAAAGTTGCTGGAAAAAGTCACAGGCCCCCAGGTCATCGATCTGTGCTGGCATTTGCCGACAGCCATTATAGATCGCCGTTTTGCACCCACGGTTGAGGATGCGCCCGAAGACACCATCGTGACGTTGACGCTGCGGGTCGACAAACACGAAAAACCCCAAAACAACCGGTCGCCCTACAAGGTGTTGTGCAGCGATGATACGGGTTTTGTGACCCTGGTCTTCTTCAGTGCCCGTGATGATTATCTGCACCGCTTATTACCCGAGGGACAGACCCGTATTGTCAGCGGTAGGATCGAATCATACCAGGGCAATAAACAGATGACGCATCCGGATTATGTTGTCCCCGAAGATGAACGCGATTCTGTGCAAATTGTCGAACCGGTATATCCGCTGACAACCGGGCTCTCGTCCAAGATATTGATCAAAGCCATCAGAGGCGCGCTGGGCCTGACCCCGGCGCTGCCAGAGTGGCTTGACGGACCGCTTGTGAAACAACGCAAATGGCAGTCTTGGGAGGCGTCGCTGCGCGAGGTCCACAGCCCGGATTCGTGGGACGATATGGAGTCCACTTCGCCAGCTCGAACACGGCTGGCCTATGACGAATTATTGGCCAATCAGGTTGCTCTGGGTCTGGTGCGCCGCAGGATGCGACGAGGCAAAGGAAGACAGATCGATGCAAAGGGCGCCTTGCGTGGTCGCTTGTTGGAAGTGCTGCCCTACGAACTGACGGGTGCACAGCAGCGCTCAATTAAGGAAATCTTGAAGGATATGGCACTGCCACAGCGCATGTTGCGGCTGCTGCAAGGTGATGTTGGCAGTGGCAAGACGGTCGTGGCACTGGTCGTGATGCTGCAGGCGATCGAAAGTGGCGCGCAGGCGGTTTTGCTGGCACCGACAGAAATATTGGCCCGGCAACATTTCGCGACCATCGAAGATCTGACAGGTCAATTGGGGGTAAGGGTTCGCTTGTTGACTGGCCGGGACAAGGGCAAGTCGCGTCAGGCGCTGCTGGATGATTTGGCCAGTGGTGACATTGATTTGCTGATTGGCACCCACGCAGTCCTTGAGGGTGATGTTGAATACAAAGACATGGCCCTGGCTGTCATTGATGAACAACATCGGTTTGGCGTCAACCAGCGCCTGATGCTGGCGGCCAAAGGGCCGGGTCCGGTGGATATTCTGGTGATGACAGCAACGCCCATACCCCGGACACTGACCCTGACTGCCTATGGTGATATGGAAGTGTCGCGCCTGGACGAAAAGCCGCCGGGCCGCAAACCGGTCGATACGAGGGCGTTGCCCAATTCGCGTCTCGGTGATGTCGTAACAGCTGTTACGCGGGCTCTGTCTGAAGGAGCGCAGATATTCTGGATATGTCCTTTGGTGGAAGAATCCGAATTGTTGCCCGTGACAGCGGCGGAAGACAGGCACAAGGATCTGGTTAGCCGCTTTGGCGCAGACAAAGTGGGGCTGGTTCATGGGCGCATGAAGGCTGCCGAGAAAGACGCCAATATGGAGGCTTTCATCGAAGGAAAGTCACAAATACTCGTGGCAACCACGGTGGTAGAAGTTGGCGTTGATGTCCCCAATGCCAGTATTATGGTCATCGAGCATGCCGAAAGATTTGGCCTGGCGCAATTGCATCAGTTGCGGGGCCGAATTGGTCGCGGCGCTGAAAAGTCGACCTGTTTGTTGCTGTATGCCCCTGATGCGTCGGAAACAGCGAAGGCACGCCTTAAGGTCATTCGCGATACCGAAGACGGATTTGTGATTGCTGAGGAGGATTTGCGCTTGCGGGGGGCAGGTGAAGTATTGGGCACCAAGCAGAGCGGCCTGCCAGAATTTCGTCTTGTGGACCTGGAGGCCCATCAGGACCTGTTACTCATGGCCCATGATGATGCCGCCATTATCCTAAACAAGGATGCCGACCTGCAGAGCGAACGCGGCCAGGCAATCAGGACGTTGCTGTATCTGTTTCAACGGGATGAGGCGATTAAGTTCCTGGGGTCTGGCTAGGCGTCAGACCAGGGACTTTTCGTAGACGCGGTATCTTTTATATTCTTTGGCACCAAAGGCTACGAGCATGCCGCGCATGGCTTTGTTATCTTCGAGAATCCAGGACAGCTCTCCGCGTTCGAGACCATAGCGCTTGCGGCCCTCTATGCGGCATTCCTCAATGAGGCTTATGGACATCAGTGCGCCAGAAAGGTGTGACTGATACTTCTTTTTGACGCCCATCAGGGGAACACGCACCTGGGACGGCGTACTTAAAAGGATGTTCTTAACAAGGTGTATCCATCCAAAGGGGAACAGTTTCCCCTTCATCGGTGCGATGGCCTGGTTCAGATCCGGCAGGGTAATCATAAAGGCGGCGGGTTCACCATCCCAATAGGCAATACGGCACATATGGGGCCGCAGGATAAGCTTGAGGTCGTCCGCCATTTTGACAATTTCATTCTCGGTCATGGGCACGAAACCCCAATTGTCTGACCAGGCGTCATTAAATATCTCGATAAAGAGCTTCAATTCATTGACTAGGTTCTTTTTGTCGAGCGCCCGTATCTTCATGCGCTTGTTGGCGCGGCCCTTTTTGATAATGCGCTGCGCTTTTTCGGGAAGATCCCGCAGGGCATCAAAGTCATAGGCCAGTAGTTCTTTGGCGCCTGTATAAGATTGCGCCTTCAACTGGGCGTCATAATAGGGGCGGGCATGCCCCATCAGCAGGCGAGGCGGGTGTTCAAACCCGTCGACCAAAAGACCGGTTTCTTCGTTGACCGACAGATTGAAGGGTCCCAATACACGGGTCATGCCATGTTCGCGCAGCCAGTCTTCGGCGGTTTTGAAGAGCGCGGCAAAGACCTCGGGGTCATCTTCAGCTTCGATGAAACCAAAATGGCCTGTGCCTTTGCCTTGCCAGTCCTGCGCCAAATCATCGACTTGTGCGCTGATCCGACCGACGGCAGTGTCGCCGCGCCAGGCAATCCAATATTCGGCTCTGGCGTGTTCGAAATAGGGGTTTTTGTTTTTGTCCAAGACACCCATACGTTCAAACTTCAGGGGCGCAATCCAGGCTGGATCGTCCCGATAAATACGGGCAGGCATGTCGATGAACTGGTTCAAACCCTTTTTGGTGGTGACCTGTTCAATTCGGAGGTCACCCAAAGCAGCACTGTTCATACTTCAGGCCTGAAACTGTTTGCGGCGATCACGCGGTGAATCATCGGATACGCCGCCTGACAGGTCAGCAACCCATGGATATTTCGCGGCCATTTCCTGATTATAGCCCAGGTTGAAGACGGTTGCGCTTTTGGGCGGGCGTTTCTTGTTGTGATAGTAAGTACCAAAAATGCGGTCCCACATGAAGTTTGTGATGCCGTAATTGCCTTGTTCATTGTGAAAATGATGGGCCATGTGCAACTGCTTCATGCGCTGCAGAAACTTGTTCTTGGGTTTGTAGGACAGGTGCTCCAAGCAATGGCAGAATTCGTAGAAACAATACGTCAAGGATCCCGCAGCCATCCCTGCAAAGGCGCCACCCCAGCCTGCGATCCAATAACCGACCGGCACTGTGGCCAGCGCAATAGATGGCAACGTTGTGTAGACCGCGCCAAACAGGATGTAGAGATCGTGCGGGTCCTGGTGGTGATCAAAGTGAATGCGCTTCCACAATGTCGCCGTGAAGGGTGACTTTGCCAGCCAGGTCCCATGCAAAACAAGACGATGGATTAGGTACCAAAAGAGCGGGAAAGAAAAGACACCGAAGGCTGCAGCACCAATCATGGCCATCAGCGGGGCACCACTGGTCAGGGCCAAATAGATGCAGGCAATACCAACCACGATATAAATCTGGATCGCGTAATACTGAAAATACGCCTTGTTCAGTTCGCCAAGAGTCATCTTGTCGAGATGGTATTTACGTGCCTTCCAGAAACCAGCTTTGGTACTCACAGGGGCTTTCCTTAAATTGTCCAGCAGTGCCACCCTATCACGAGCGGCCATCAGGAAACAGTTTTCCACGCAACTTGGCGGCCAATCTAGTCTGATGTGGTCTCGGGTGGAAGTAAGAAAGGATATTTGTTTTTCAATTTATTCGGCAAGATCATTTCAGCATCATCGCGCTGAAAGCCAAAGCGCACTAAAAGCGCAAGGGACGCGATAAAGCCTGTGAGCCCGATTGCAAAGTGAAGAGGGCGCCACAAATCGGCTGCCAGTGTGATCACGATGGCCAACAGTGCAGATATTAGTATGGATACAAACCACGGCTGCAAAATGCTGCGAGAATAGGGCTGCAAATCATGCAAAAAGCGGACCTCAAGATGTGCCAAGATAGACGTTGCATTGATACCGATGACTGCGGCAAGTGCGGCACCAGCCATGTGTCCGGCAATTCCACCGCCGAATAGTTCTGGTTGTGGCACCAGCCAGATAGCCAGTGTTGCGGTCAATGAAATGCCGATGATCGCATTGATCAGGGGCAGACGGTATTTACCAATCATAGCCAAAATAGATGTGCAGGGACCGGACGCTGCCTCAAACATGCGGCCTGAAGCGAGGATCATGACAGCCAGACTGCCCGCCAAAAACTCTGATCCGCTTTGCCGCATCAACTCGGACCTGTAAAAGATGATCAGCGTTGCCGCGGGAATTACGAGTGAAACCGACAGTCTTGTTGCCAATTGGAACATGGATAATAGCGATCCCTTGTCGTGCGAACTGTTTTTCTCAGAGGCAAGCGGGGCCAACACATATTCCAGACTTTCGCGGAACACATTGATGAAACTGGCAAGCTTTCTGGCAACACCATAAATACCAGCAGCCTCGGCACCTTGGGCCCCTGGGATCATGATGTTAAGGACCAGCAGCGGCAGGCCAGAATGCCATTTGCGCGCCAAGTTTGGCAGCACCATGGACGATGCAAATGTCAGCATTTGTCGGACAAGTGCCTTGTCGCGGCCGGTCTTCGTGAAAAGATGATAGAGCCCATAGTAACGGTCGATCAGTCGTAGGGCGAAGCCTGCCGTGAAGATCAGTCCAATCAGGTGCGAAATGAACAGCCCATACGATAAATATCCCAGATAATAGAAAACCACGCCAAACAGCAGTCGAAAACCCTGTTCATAAAAGACACGGACTTTGATTTCTGGGCCAAAGACCCGTCGTGCGCGGATAGCCGCTGTCGTCACGTCAATTAGGCACCAAACGGGGATGGCCCAGGCGTATATCCTGATGATCCCCACCAGTTGCAGTGAATCCCGCTCATTGGCATTCAGCAATGAAGCGAGCGCAGGGGCGGACAAAGTCATGATCAGCGCGACAACACAGCTGATCCCAAGCGAGATACTGAGGGCATATTTGAGAATGCGCCCTGCGTTTACCTTGTCTTCATCGGCTGGCACAAACCTTTGCAATGCCAGCGTCATGCCAAAGTCCGAGAATATCGAAAGCGTCTGGACGATGAACCACAGCACCAGAAACAGACCGTAGGTTTCTGACCCGTACATTTGCGCAAACAGGAAAAGTGACAGCACTTCGACCAGCGCCCCAGCGCGCCCCATCAAGGCCAACCGAGCCCCGCGAACCATGAAGGCCGATCGAGAGCCGGATTGTGAAGATGAAGAGGGGTCTGATGACATATGGTCTACATTTATTCCTCAGTGTGAAACAGGACCGATGTCCCAAGGCACAAATACAAGACAAACGGTGCCCAGGCAGCGACGACAGGGGGTAGTGTCCCGAATTGACCGACTGCAAGCAACAGATTATCGACCACGAAATAAGAAAACCCAAAGGCCATACCCAAAGCAACACGTAAAAACAGCGTGCCAGAGCGCATGACGCCAAAGCCCGCCAATGAGGCCAGCAAAGGCATCAAAATGGTGCCCAGTGGTCCAACGATTTTCTGGTGAAGCCAGGCCACGAGGCGCGTCGTCGTTAAGCCCTCGCTGCGCAGTTGGTCAATATTGTCGCTAAGAACACCGTAGGAGACGGTTTCAGGATCGATAGACAGGGCCCGAAACCGTTCGGGCGGGATATTGGTATCCCAGATCTCTCGTTCAACGGCCACATCAAAATTGGTGCCGGTTTCGAAATGGGTGACATCATACATTTTCCACTTGCCATCATCCCAGATGACAAAGTCGGCAACGGTCGTGCTTTTGACTGTCATATCGTCGCCAATAGAATAGATGGTGACGTGGTCTAAAAGCGTCCCATCGCGCCGAACAGCCTCGACATGAATGCGCTTGTTGTCTTCGACCGCCCAGGCGCTTGACGGGGCAGGTGGCAGCAGGTTTTCATTCATACTGAAATCGGCAACTTTCCAGCGTTGAAACTCTTCATTACTTTCCACGACAATGGCCTCATGAAAAATAAAGTGAAACAGGGCGATGACCACACAAGTCCCCATCATGGGCAAAACGATGCGGAAGGCTGATAGACCAGTGGACTGCATCACAACGATTTCGCTGTGTTGGGCAAGGCTGGCAAATGTCAGCAACGATGCCAACAGCGCTGCGAACGACACAACTTGGGCAATCATCATGGGTAACCGCAGGCTGGTATAACGCCACAGAGACGCTGTTGATGCGCCGTCCGCGGCCAACAAATCAGCGCTTTCTGCCAACAGGTCTAGGGCTTGCATAATGATGGCCAAGCCCGCCAGCAAAAAGATGAAGCGCATCAAGAATGTCTTGGCGATGTATTCCAACAAAATCGGTGGCGAAAAGCTGCGCGCGCGCAATTGGGTCATGATGCGCCACCTGCAGGTGTGGCTTCGTCGCCTTTACTGGTTGAAAATCGGCTCAGCAGGCCCCCGAGGCTGTCCATGCCTCGCTCAAGCCATGCGAGAGGAGATCCGCCAACGACATGGGCCGTCACGTGATAAAACCAGAATGTAAGTACCAAAAAGACAAAGAATGGTCCTGCCATAGACATGATGGCATTGGTTGATCCCAAATTGGCGCTGGCCACAGCAAATTCGACGGTTTTATGTAGGGTTAACAACATGACCAAGCCAACCACCATCCCCAAAGACCTTTGTTGTCGCTTGGAAACCACACCCAACCCAATGGCCAGGAAGGGGAGAAACAGAATGGTGATCGACCTGATAATGCGATCAAAGAAGGCGCCCCATGCGGCGGTTTCACTCATATCTCGCAAGCTTCCATCGGGCTTCAGAATCAGCTCGTGAAGCGTCTGTTCACGTTCTTTGCCGCCTCTGCTGCGAAACTTTGCAATCTCAGGCAGGCTGACTTGCCAATCATATTTCTTGAATTTGAAAGTGCGCGGGGGGCCTTCATTGACCCGCTCGTCCAGAATGACACCATCTTGCAGTCTCAGCAGTATGGTGCTGCCATCTGTAGTGGCTAAAAATTGACCCTCGCGGGCGGTAATAGTCGTGGTATGGCCGTTCGGACGAACTTTCTGCGCAAAAATTTCTGTCAATTTTTGGCCGCCATCATGCGACTGACCAATACGCAGGACCAAGCCGTCACCCAAGTCATTGTATTCTCCGGGCTTGATCGAGGCGCCAAATGCGCCGGAGGACAACTCGAATTGCAGGTTCTGGAAGGCGTAATAGCTTGTCGGCTGGATATACCCCAACAGACCAAAACTGAAGATGGTCAACACAAGACACAGAACCATCGGCGCGCGCATAAGTCTTGTCAGACTAAGGCCGCTTGCCTGCAGTGATTCCAATTCAGAGTTGGACGACAATTTTCTGAAGGCCAGAAAAATGCCCAGGAAAATACCGATGGGCAGGGCCATGCCAAGATATTGCGGAATCAGATTGCCCAACATTCTGAAGACAACGCCAACAGGGCCGCCCTGGTTTGCGACGATGTCAAAAAGCCGCAACATGCGCTCTAACAACAACAACATTGCAGCCACGCCCAATGTTGCCAAAAGCGGCGTTACAACCTGTCGCAGGATATAGAGATCGATCCGGCTAAGCATCAGTGCGTCACGGCCCTTTCTGGAATCTTCATCTCAGGTTCATTGAAAACATGCTTTTAATACCAACAATATAGTCTATACGCCATGCATCATCGATTGCTCATTGTGTTTAGTGGCAAGGAAAGACATGGAAAATTTCCCAAATGTTTCAATGAAAATAGGGATGTTGATGACGTCGATTTCCGGGCATGTCTGGGTTTGGAGTTTTTTGATGGCGCTCTTTGTGTCAACATTAGCGCCAGCGCAGACGAATAGTGACGCTTCTTTCAGCAATTTTATATCTGGGCTCGAGGCGGAAAAGGTCAGGGGACTGCTGAGCACTGACCATCCGCTTGGGTGGTGCGACCCCGCTGCGGGCTATGACTATATCAGTGTGCGTGTTAGGGGCCTTCGCGCGGTAAAAGGTAACATCCGAATGAGCCTCTATGGCAGTGAAAAAAAGGACTGGCTGGCAAGGGGCAAAAAGCTTGTTCGGTTTGATGTCGCCGTGACGGGGACCAATATGACCATCTGCATGCCATTGCCCTTTGGGCCAGGCACCTATGGGGTGGGAACCTATCACGACGAGAACGCAAACACGGACTTTGACTTTTGGTCCGAAGGCTATGGCGTATCGAACAATGGTAAGCGAGGGTTTTTGTCCAAACCCAGTTTCAAGAAAGCTGCTTTCCAGGCCCAGGAGGGGCGTACGCAAATGACCATCTATATGCGGTATTGATTGGTTTGATCCTGGCTGTCTTTCTGCCATATTATGGCCCTCTCTGGGCGTCAGGACAAATGGATGAAATTTTCCAAAATTGGGGTGATCTCTAACCCTGACAGCACAAGGTTAAGGCACGAAATGCCACAATTTCGTGACGTGATCTCTCGTTATCCTGCCATTTTACACCGCGAATTGGACACCATTGACGACATGTTGCCGATCCTGCAATCCTATTCAGAGCAGGGTGTCGACCTGATCGCCATTAATGGCGGCGATGGCTCGCTACAACTGGCAGTTACCAAATTATTGAATGACCAGCCCTACGGCGAACTACCGTATCTGACGGTGTTGCCGGCTGGCCAAACTAATATGACTGCCGGGGCGCTGGGCATTCACGGCGCGCCAAGCGACCTGATCGATCTGATCGGTAGGAAATGGGCTTCTGGCGCCCTTGATACTCAGACAGTCGAGATGCCCTTCGTTGGGATGCGCCTGACGCCGCAGGATGAAACAATTTATGGTGCCTTTTTTGGAACAGCGGCGATTGTTCGGGGCATCTATACCTGCCGGGAAAAATTCCACCCCATGAAACTACCAAGCTGGCTGACACACATTTTGACCCTTGGTTATTTACTGTGCAGTTCTATCAATCCGTTCAAGACAGACAAATCGCCGATGCGGCGTGAAGATGTTACGATGCGGTTTGATACTGAAAACCATGAAAAACGCCCTTATTTTATAGTGTTGGTGACGACCCTGAACAAACTGGTGCTGGGTATGGCGGCGAATACGGATGTGGGCGAGGGGGCGCTTCGATTTCTCAGTGTGGACTATGGTGGGCTCAATTTGTTTCGGGCGTTGCGCACGTTGATTTTTGGCGAACCCAGGGGCAAATTGGTCAAAGGCTTTGTGCGCCGGAAAATGTCTCGCCTGACGATTAACTGTGCCTGTCCTGTGACCCTTGACGGCGAAATGTTTGACCCTACACCGGGACAACCCATCGAGTTGACCGCGTCTGACCCCTTAAAATTTGTGCGTGTTTGTACCTGAGTATGGATATTCGTGATGATCGAGAAGTTGTTGAACACCTGATAGCAGGCGAGCTGGAGCAACAGATTCTGGCCTCGGCAAGCGCGGCTGCCAGTGACATCGCCGACGGCCATGGCGATACTGTGGCCGCCATTCTCTTTTATGGGTCGTGCCTGCAACAAAGTACTGATGAAGACAAGGTGCTGGACTTCTATGTACTGGTCGACAGCTGCAGTAAAGCCAATGGCAGCCGAATTTTGGGCATGCTGAATGTCATGATTCCGCCCAATGTTTACTATCGCGAGCTTGAGCTGGATGGGCGCACCATCCGCAGCAAATATGCGGTCATGAGCATTAGCGGTTTTGCCAATGCCATGGATAGGAGCCGGTTAAATCCGTCCTTTTGGGCACGTTTCGCACAACCCTGCGCATTGGCTTATTGCCGGGACCAAGAAACGCGCACTGTCATCACTAAATCCATTACACAGGCGGTTGTTACATTTGTTGGCGAGGTGATGCCGACTTTTTCATGGCATGTGACGTCCGAAACTTTGTGGAGCAAGGGTTTTCGCATGACCTATAAGGCTGAACTACGGGCCGAAAATTCCGAGCAGCGTGGGCGGCAGATCTACCAGCAAAACCAAAGTCGGTTTGACGCGTTGATGTTGCCGGCACTCACGGCAGCTGGATTGGCGCCGCGGATTGGTGGCGGACGGTTGATCCCGACGACAACGCCGGTCAAGCGCCGGATGGCCAGGCTGAAGTGGAAGTTGCGGACATTACAGGGCAAGGCGCTGAGCTTCCTGCGCCTGATCAAGGGTGCCTTTACGTTCACGGGTGCTGTCGACTATCTGGCCTGGAAGATCGGGCGACATTCTGGTGTAAGCGTGAATGTTAAACCCTGGCAACGACGTTTTCAGTTGATCGGGGGGATCAGTCTGTTTGTTCAGACCTGGCTGCGCGGCGGTTTTCGCTAAGATTGGTTGACGCTGTTGCTGTTTTTAACCTTGTCAAAGGCGGCCAAAATCTGGTCGATCTGGTCGGGCGTATGGGCCGCACTCAGGCTGCACCGCAACAAGTTGGTGTTCTGCGGTGTTGCTGGCGGCAGAGCCAGGTTTACGTAGATGCCTTCATCCAGTAGTTGTTCCCACGACCGCACCGCAACATCGCGATCATCGATCAACACAGCAATCACGGGGCTGCAATCGGCACCCAGTTGAAAACCCATTTCGGTCAGACCAGCGTGCAACTGCTTGGCATTGCGCCACAAGTTCTGTTGCGGCGTTCGATCTTCTTTGATGATCTTGATGGCAGCCGTTGCAGAGGCCACAACAGATGGCGGTAACGAAGCCGAAAACATATAGGGCCGTGACGCCAGCCGCAGGATTTCAAAATCAGGATGGTTCGATGCGCAAAATCCGCCGACGGTGCCGACGCTTTTGGAAAAGGTGCCGACGATAAAATCGACTTGGTCTAACACGCCATCAGCAGCGGCAACGCCCTGACCATTGGCACCATAGGGCCCCAAAGAATGCGCTTCATCGACCATCAGATAGGCGTCGTGCTTTTTGCACGCAGCAACAATATCTGCCAGTGGGGCTTTGTCACCCAACATGCTGTACAGGCCCTCGACAATCACCAACACGCGCCGTCCTGCATTTAATCGACCTAGCCGCTTGTCGAGGTCAGCGGCGTCATTGTGGCGAAAGCGGGTGATGGTCGCGTCAGACAGGCCGCAACCATCATAGATACTCGCATGACTATCAGCGTCGATCATGATGATGTCATTTTTACCGGCGAGGGCCGAAATCATGCCTAGATTGGCCAAAAACCCCGTGCTGAAGACCATGGCGTGTTCCATGCAGTAAAGATCGGCAATTGCCGCTTCCAGTTCCCGGTGCGCCGCGTAGGTGCCATTCAATACCCGGGACCCTGTGGTGCCTGTGCCCGACATCGTCAGGGCATTTTGGGCCGCGTCTATGCATCGTTGGTCAAAGGTCAGGCCCATATAATTATTGGTACCAGCCAAAATGGTGTGCTTGCCATCAATGATCGCCTCGGTGGGCGAGATGACATCTTCCATGACAATTTTGTAGGGGTCTGTCTTTTCAAAGACCAGCGTGTTGCGCAGATTGGTCAGGCCTTCGAATTTGTCAAACAAGTCAGCCATGCGCTTGCTCGACGATTTTCTCGACGGCCGCGACGATCTGCCCGACATTTTCCAGATCGGGCAAAATATTCAAAGGGATCATGATGTCGAAGTGATCTTCCATTTCAGCCACAAAATCCATCACAGCCAGCGAGTCCAGTTCTAGGTCATGGGCAAAAGAGGTGTCGCCCGAAATGGTGATGCTCTTGCTGTTGAATGGCTCCAACAACTTTATGATGGCGTCCAGGAGCGTCGATACACTAGTCATATGTTGGATTGATCCTTGTTACGTGCGGGGCAATATCAAGGCCACTCATAGCATTCTGTGCCCCGGCAATCTATCGAAGAAAACCATGTTCGCGATACCAATGCAGGGTTTCCCGCATGCCTTGTTCCCCGCTGATTTTGGGTTGCCAGGCGCTGACATCGGCCAATGACGTACCGTGACAGACCCAGTCTGGATGACTTAATTCGTTGGCTTTGCCTGGAGTCAACATTGGGTTGGTCCCGAATATCCGCCCAACAAGGGTGCTGATGCCGCCGACAAGGCGCAAGATCCATCGAGGCAAATACAGCGTATTGGTCCGGGTGCGCCGACCAGGCGCCACATTTTCCATGACACCCTGGATCGTATACCCATTGGGTTGGCCATCATGGATGTCGATCAGCACCGGGTCTGGCTTCTTGTTTTCTACTAAATGGACGATCGCTGCCGCTAGATCCTGAACATGGATCATGGACGTGCGATGGTCAGGTTTGCCTGGGACTGTTGCGAGCATGCTGGTTGCAGCCTTGAAATAGAACAGTGTTTCCATGTCGCCGGGGCCGTACACTGCAGGGGGGCGAAGGATGGTTGCCATCTTTTCGAGCGGACTCTCCATGACCAATTGTTCTGCCTCGGCCTTGCTGGCGGCATAGGCTGATACTGCCGGTTCTCGCGCGGCCAATGAAGACAGGTGAATGTAACGAGGCATATCGGCATTATTGATTGCGTCCAGGAGGTGACGCGTGCCGTCAACATTGCCCGTGAAAAATCCTGACCGCGATACAGCCTTGATGACCCCTGCAATGTGAAGGACGGTATCGACCCCACCGACCAATTGCGCTAGCGCAGCGTCATTCTGCAGATCACCATCAACCCAGATCAAGTTTTTATGGTCCGGAGGCTTTTTTTGTCGGGTCAAGGCCCGTACTTGATGCCCACGCGCCAACAGGTTTTCCAGAACATGGCCGCCAACAAAACCGGTTGCGCCGGTCAGGGCGACAGTGTGTCGGCCTGTTGGTTGGGTGCTCAATGCTTCCCGGCAGATGATTTTGGATGCGTGATGTCCCACGAAAAGGGATCGCTGCCTTCTTCGGGCAGGATCAATTGGGACAAGAAGGCTTCGCGTGCCTTGGAGCGGCTTAATTTGCCAGAGGACGTCCGCGGCAGAGCACGCGGATTCACCAGTGCGACCAAGCAATTGATGCCCAATTGCTTGCGAATGCGATCTTTGACCTCTTTGACGAAGTTACTGCGCTTTTCGAGATCACGGGTTCTTGTTTGTACGAGCAACATGGCGACTTCTTCGCCTTTCGGCCCTGGTACCGAGATGGCGACGCATTCGTCGTTACGCTGCCCTTCGATCTGTTCGACCGACCATTCGATGTCTTGTGGCCAAAGGTTTTGACCATTCAGAATAATCAGGTCTTTGGCCCGACCGACGATGTAAATTGCCCCGTTGAGGAAATAGGCCATGTCACCCGTATCGAGCCAGCCTTCGTCGTCCAGCACGCTGCGGGTCGTTTCTGGATCATCGTGATAACCCGACATTACGGATGTGCCCCGTACATAAAGCGTGCCGATGTCACGATCTGGGCAGGACTGACCATCTTCATCGCGAATAACGACGTCGAATTCAGGCATTGGGATGCCACAATTGACGACTTCACGAATTTTCTCGGTTTGGTCGGTGGCCGGAATTGCCTTGCCTGGATCTGACAGGGCAGCCTCATCGACAATGTCCACTTCAATGCCGACGTCCAGCGGCATAAAACTGACGGCAAGGGTGCATTCTGCAAGGCCATAGCTGGGTACGAATGCTTCTGCGCGAAATCCTGCAGGGGCAAAAACTTTTGCAAATTCCCGCACGGACGGGGCGCGGATCATCTCGGCGCCCAGGCCAGCCACGCGCCACGCGCTCAGGTCTAGTTCTGCAATGCGTTGATCATTGGCGCGGCGTGACACCAGCTCGTATCCAAACCCGGGCGCGTAACAGATGGTGGATTTGTTACGGCTCATAATTTCCAGCCACATCATGGGGCGCCGCGCAAAATATTCGGTCGGCAAAAAGTCAACCGACATCTGGGTCATCACCAAGGTCAGCATGCCGCCAACCAGGCCCATGTCGTGATAGAAGGGCAGCCATGACATCATCCGGTCACCGTCGCGAATTTGCACACCATGGACAGCATTCAGACGACAATTATTGACGGCTGCCGATTGCAGGATGGTGACGCCGTGCGGGAAGCGTGTGCTGCCCGACGAATATTGTAGATAGCTGGTTTCTGTCGAGGTACTGGGTTGCAGGGCGACATCACCGACAGGCAAGTCGAGGATATCTGGGTAGGAAATGACCATTCTCAGGCCCAATCCCGCGGCGGCTTCTTCAGATAATTCTACGACTACAACAGGCATCAACATCGACGAAGCGCCACTGCTTTCCAATTGCTGGCGTAATTGGCGAATATACCCTTCACGACCGCCAAAAGAGATCGGGATGGGCAGGGGCACCGCAATCAGTCCAGCATATTGGCAGGCAAAGAAGGCAACACAAAAATCGGCGCTGACATCGGCAACCAGCGCAACGCGATCGCCACGCTTTAGCCCCTGGTTCATCAGGCGTTTGGCATAGTCAACGGCGTTTTTTTGAAGCTCAGCATAAGGTAGGACGGTCTCAAGTTCGCCGCGCATTGAATAGAAGTTGAGTCCACATTCACCGTTCGCAGCGTAATCGAGCGCCTCGGACAGTGTTTCAAAATCGGCCATGCGACGGGGCAGGGTGGGTTCTGATGTCGGGGTAGGGTTCATATTCTATCCAGAAATGTGCCGTAGCAGGATATTGGAGGGTTCCAATCGCTGTTAGCGGGCCAGTTTAAGCATACTTCAAACCCATTACTATTGTAGAATAGGCGTCCCATAGTCGCCACAAGGACATAGCATCTGCGCAAGTTGGTTCGGGTGGCAGTTTTTACGCCGATAGACCCTCTATAGCAAGTCCGTATGAAACAAAACAGCCACAAGTCAGAAGCCAAAAAGGAACAGAAAAAGCGCCCTGTGACGCGTGACTATTTATTCAACGCCGGGGCTTATTATTTGCAGCGATATGCGTCCAGCGAGGCCAATTTCCGACAGGTGATGACGCGCAAGATATATCGCCATGACCAAGGCGATGTTACTGATGAAGACGTGGCCTCATGGCTTGATGAAATTTGTGAAAAGTTTCGCAATGTGGGCGCGCTTGACGACAACATTTATGCTGAGGGTAGAGTGCTGTCCATGCGGCGGGCGGGCAAGTCGGGCTCATTCATTCGCAATACGTTGCGCGCCAAGGGTGTCGATGTCGACCTGGTCGACAGTGCACTGGAAAAGCATGAGGCTATCAATATAGGGGACGATGACTGGACAGCCGCCGTAACATTTGCGCGGCGAAGGGCATTTGGGCCCTATACGCGTTATCGCGGAGAAGAACACGAGATGTCTCTGCAATTGCGCAACAGACAGATGTCTTCGTTTGCGCGGGCAGGCTTCAGTTTTGGATATGCACGAAAGATCGTTGATGCAAACACTGTCGAGGAATTGGCTCAGGACTAGATAGATCCGGTTTTGCTTGCTTCGCGATAAGGGCGTGGGATAAAACCGCTGCTAATCTGACTACATCTTCTCAGGGGACATTGAATGGCGCGCACCGTAGCTCAAGGCTTCGTACGGAATTTTTTGGGTAATGCACCCGGCTGGTACAAGCTGGCAATCGTAGGGTTTTTGTTACTGAACCCCATAGTTATGCATACTTTGGGGCCTGTTGTTGCGGGTTGGCTGCTGGTGATCGAATTTATCTTCACCCTTGCGATGGCCCTGAAATGTTATCCGCTGCAACCCGGTGGGTTGCTGGCACTGGAGGCCGTGTTCCTGGGCTTGACCACAGCAGGGGCCGTGAAATCTGAAGTCGAACATGCGTTTGAAGTGTTGTTGTTGTTGATCTTTATGGTCGCCGGAATTTATTTCATGAAAGACCTGTTGCTTTATGTCTTCACCAAACTATTGGTGCGGGTGCGCAACAAGATATTGCTGTCGCTGTTGTTTTCGTTCATAGCTGCGGTGTTGTCTGCTTTCCTTGATGCGCTGACTGTGACTGCTGTTGTGATCTCTATTGGTGTTGGTTTTTACAGCATCTACCACAAGGTGGCGTCCGGTAAGCATTTTGATCATGACCATGATCATCAAGATGACCAGCTGGTGCATGACCAGAATCGCGAAGATCTCGAGAACTTCCGATTGTTCCTGCGTGGCTTACTGATGCATGCCGCAGTTGGTACGGCCCTTGGTGGTGTTTGTACTCTGGTTGGCGAACCCCAAAATATCATTATTGCTCAAAGTGCTGGTTGGGGGTTCATTGAATTCTTTTTCCGCATGGCACCCGTATCCATGCCGGTGCTTGCTGTCGGTCTGATGACGGTAGTGGTTGTCGAATATGCTGGTTGGTTCGGCTATGGCGGCAAACTGCCAGCCAATGTACGCAAAATTCTGGAAGACTATGACAAAGTTGAAGACGAAAAACGCACGCCGCGTGAGGTTGCGTCATTGGCTGCGCAGGCAGGGGTTGGCATCTGGCTTGTTGTTGCATTGATTTTCCATTTGGGCTCGGTTGGTTTGATCGGCTTGTCGGTCATTGTGTTGGCAACTGTTCTAACCGGGATTATCGAAGAACACCGCATCGGCCATGCCTTTGAAGAGGCGCTGCCTTTCACCGCTTTGTTGGTGGTGTTCTTTGCGATTGTTGCCGTGATCAACGACCAACAATTATTTGGACCGATCATAAACCGGGTGCTGGAACTGGAAGGGCAAACGCAGATCGCGGCGTTCTATATGGCCAATGGGGTGCTTTCAATGATCAGTGACAATGTGTTTGTCGCGACCATCTATATCCGCGAGGTGGCGGATGCGCTGGCGGATGGGCGGATCACACGCGACCAGTTCGACATGCTGGCCATCGCCATCAATACAGGCACCAACATCCCGAGTGTGGCAACGCCAAATGGACAGGCTGCGTTTCTGTTTTTGTTGACGTCCGCTTTGGCACCGCTGATCCGTCTGTCCTATATGCGCATGGTGATTATGGCATTACCCTATACAATAACCATGTCGATTACGGGGCTGCTCATGACCTACTATCTGCTGCAACCGATGACAGACCGCATGTATGAAATGGGTCTAATCCATCATGCTGAGGCCGGGCCGGTGGCTCAGCCTTCAGAAGGGCATCACTAAACAGGCAGTTCGTTCACGGTCCTTATCATTGCTTAACAAAACTTAGCACGAAACGGCAGCCAAATTTATTAGACTGTCTACAAGCTTTGTTGGGTGGTGATTCTGCCCAAAACAGAAATGCGAATTTGTGTTGAGTGAGTAAAGGTAGCATGCAGCAGTACAGCGTTGACGAAGTTGGTTCCCAAGGCACTGAAGAAGTTACAGATATCCATGGCATCGTAAAATGGTACGACGCCGTGAAGGGATACGGATTCATTATTCCAGACAGTGGCGACAAGGATATTTTGTTGCATCATTCTGTCATGCGTGCGGCGGGTGTGACCTTCCTGTCAGAGGGCACCTCGGTTCATTGTAAGGCTGTTCTACGATCTAAAGGCATGCAGGTCATTAGTCTGGTCAGTTTCGACACCAGTACAGCAAAGCCATTGCCTGCCCAGCCTCGGCAAGAGCCGTCCCGCGTGGCGTTGGAAGAAGCGAGCGACTTTATTGACGTCAATGTAAAGTGGTTTAACCGCGTACGCGGTTTTGGTTTCGTCACTGAAGACGACGAATCCGAAGACATTTTCATTCATATGGAAGTCCTGCGCGAGGCAGGTATCTTGCAAGTGCAGCCCGGCGACCATGTCCGCGTGCGTGTCGGCGCAGGTGACAAGGGCCTGCAGGCTGTCGAAGTGGTATTGGTGGACTGATCGCCAGGCCTGAGGATACGATGCCGTTTTTTCGCAAAATGAGCCGTTTTTCTGTTTGGGTACCGCTGTGTGCCCTGGTCCTGCTTGCGAGCTGCAGTCGTGACGTCGCGGGTCAGGCCGGGTCCAATTCGACAGGTGCCGAGGCGCTGTCAAAAGTGGCAATAGAGATAGCCTCGGGTGACCACCTACACCGATTTATGGTCGAGATCGCAGACACCGATGAATTGCGGCAGATTGGACTTATGTATCGTACTGAAATGGCATCGGATCACGGGATGTTATTTTTCTTCGATTACCCCCACAAGGCCAGCATGTGGATGCAAAACACCTATATATCGTTAGATATGCTGTTTATTGATCACCGAGGTATCGTGCGGTCTATTGCCCAGGATACAGTGCCACAGACAACGGCGCATATCAGATCAGCAGGGCCCGTCAGTGCGGTCCTGGAGCTGAATGCCGGTATCTCTGCCCAATTGGGACTGAAGCCCGGCGACAGGGTTGTTCACCCATTTTTTACAGCGGAATCAGGTCGTCCCCAGTAATTTTGGCTGCCGGTAAAAATAGGTAAAAACGTGGGTTGCCAAACGGTTGAAAACCCCATACAACGCGCGGCACGGGGCGTAGCGCAGCCTGGTAGCGCAACTGGTTTGGGACCAGTAGGTCGGAGGTTCGAATCCTCTCGCCCCGACCATTTTCCCACTGGCTCCATGACGATGCTGGCACCATGATGATGAATGGACGAAAGCCGGTATTTTCGGGATAGACGGGAGATAGCCATGCACGCAGAGATTTACCAACCAGCCAAATCTACAATGCAGTCAGGCAGGGTCAAGTCCAAAAAGTGGCACTTGAAATTTGTGCCCCCCAAGGCCCGCAAGCTCGACAATCTGATGGGGTATGCAGGTGCCGGCAATCCCGAACGCCAATTATCTTTGACCTTCGCCTCTAAAGAAGAAGCGATTGCCTATGCTGATGCCAAAGGCATTCATTACTCTGTCAGAGAGCCACAAACCAGACATCGCCCTATCAAATCTTACGCAGATAATTTCAAAGCGCAGCTTTAATCAGGTAGGTTGGTCAAAGGCCCC
>SMXS01000087.1 GCA_004356955.1 Alphaproteobacteria bacterium
GCGCAGGCTGCTGACCAGGATCCGATTTTGTTGGGTGAAGACAAGTTTAAAATCAGCGGCGGCGGCTTTTTGACTGACTTCAATTCATCAATGCAAATCAATCCTGGTGGCGAAGGTTCAAACAAACCAATAGACATTGAAGACGATCTTGGGCTCAATTCATCACGCAACACGTTCAGGCTAGAGGGTTATTGGCGGGTAGGACCGCGACACCGTATCCTCGCCGGCTATTATTCGCTTGGTCGTTCGGGCATCAATACGCTTGAGACCGAAGTGGAATGGGAAGACTCGGTATATCCAGTTGGTGTTGAAATTGACAGTGCCCTTAGGTTGAGCATCATTCCATTCTCCTATGCCTATTCATTCATCAAGCGAGAACGCTGGGAGGTGGCCGCCTCTATTGGCATCCATTGGATGGTTCTCGATGCCTCCATCGCGGGCGAAGCCTTTGTCGACGGCGAGTTGGTCCTGTCGTCAAATCAAGCGGCAAACGAGGTGAAGGGACCGCTTCCACACATCGGCCTGTTGGTCGATTTTGCGCCATCGCCGAAATGGCAGATCGGCACCTCTATTCAGTACCTTGATCTCTCTATCAGCAAATATCATGGGAAGTTGATCGATTTTAAGGTCTATGTCGAATATTACATCTGGCGCAACGTCGGTGTTGGCATTCAGTACAACTATGTTGATGTTGATGTGGGCGTCTCTGATGAAGATTTTGCCGGCCGGATCGGCCTGCAATTTAATGGCCCCATGGGCTATCTTGTGGCCAAATTCTAGTCGAACCTGCTTTGGAATTGTTACGTTAACTTCAGTTTATAGCAGCTGATTTGCCCAGTGTGCACCACCTCTGTGACCGTCGTGTTTCTGGCCAGACCGATTTGACAATGCCAAAAACCTATGTTCAGACTACGCGGCATTTTAGGAGGGAAGGGGATAATTTAATGGCCCGAATCGACGATCTAAAACTGACAGACCCCGAGGTTCACGAAAATCCTTACGAATTTTACGCGCTGATGCGCAGTGAGTGCCCGGTATACAAGATGCCGGAAACCGGCTTTTACATTGTCAGCAAATATCAAGACGTGTTGGCAGTTTTGCGCGACACCAAGCGATTCTCAAACGAATTGGTCGAGACGCGCAAGGAAATCCGGCAAGAAGCCAAGTCGCCGATCGACAAGATGTATCACACCGATGGCTGGGTCCCTGTCGACACTTTGCATCATACCGACCCGCCCCTGCACACACGCTATCGTCGCCCCATCGAGCGGACATTTACCGCCTCTCGGGTGCGGGATATGACGCCCTATATCGACAAGGTTGTTGGCGATCTGATCGATGAATTTATCGATGATGGGGAGATTGATTTCGTCACCAGCTTTTCCGTACCCCTGCCTTGTCGGGTTATTGCAGACCAATTCGGGATACCGTGGGACGACGTCCCCAATCTTAAAAAGTGGTCCGAAGCGCAGATGGACGCCTATGGCATGCAGATGACGCCAGAGCGCGAGCAGCAAGTGGCGGATGAGCTGTTGGAAGCACAGCGGTATTTTGTTGCCGCCTTTGAAGAGCGCATGCGTAATCCTGGCTCTGACATGTTGACCGATATGGTCACGACGCTGCCTGGCGAGACGCCCATGACCATGAACGAGCTGTTGGACATGATGATGCAGTTGCTGACGGGCGGTAACGATACCACGACAGGGGCACTGTCTGAGGGGCTATTGATGCTGATCAAGCATCCGGACCAATTGGCCGAGCTGCGCAAAGACCCTTCGTTGATGAAGAATTTTGTCGAAGAACTGCTGCGGATGGAATCGCCGGTGCAGGGATTGATGCGGATGACCACAGAGGATGTCGAGCTTAGCGGCACCATTATCCCCAAGGGTTCTCTCGTCAATGTGCGCTATGCATCGGCCAATCGCGACGAAGATCAATTTGCCTGCCCCGCCCAAATGGATGTAAAGCGCAAGGACGTAGGGCCGCATCTGGGGTTTGGTGCTGGATCACATTTTTGTCCCGGTGCCATGTTGGCGCGCCAGGAACTGGTCAGTGCCTTCACGCAGTTGTTGGACCGCATTGAACACTTCGAGCTTGCTGTGCCCTTGGAGTCGTTAACGCACTTTCCCAGCCTGTTGCATCGGCGCCTGACCAGTCTGCCTATCCGGTTTACACCGCAGCGATAGGCCCGACCATTTGCAACAGAACCCAGGCAAGAAGCAATAAAGCTCAAGAGGATAAAGATGGCCCAAGCCGGCACCCAGACGCCCCAACACTATCGCCCTGCCGAGATTGAATGGGAGCTGTTCCACGACCCGCACGGTCGTCCTACCACGCCGGTACGGATGCTGAAGACAGACGGCCCATCGTTTCTGGAAACGAAGTTTGAGCCCAATTTCCATATCGGCCACCATTGGCACCCGTTTGACACGCTGTATTTCATTATGGATGGCAGTATGACCATCGGGCTAGAGGGCAACTTTGTGCCGGGTGACGTGCGCTGGATCAAGGCGGGTCATGCCTATGGCCCCGAAGTGGCAGGAGACGATGGTGTGCGGTTTTTCCTGATGGCCCTGGGTGATGAGATCGGGCTGAACTGGGCCGATCTTTACGATACGCCAGATCACCTGATAGAGCGTCTCGAGCAACTGCCCGAACGGTGGGGCAGGGTAAACATCAAGGATGTTGCCGCGACCGAGCTTTCAGCGGGTTGCCAGGTGCAAACCCTAAGCAGCGATGATCCCTATATCCAACGTGTTCAGATTGCGCCAGGTGGCACGATTGCGCCGTATCAGCATGAAGTAGGCGCGCTTTATCTGGTGCGGGGCGGGTCTATTGAAGTTGCGGGCGAAGGGCTGTTCAACACCGAAGACAGTCGTTGGGTGCCCGCGGGGCACATGACATCGGGCACCATAGCCGGGTCTGACGGGGCCGATCTTATCGTCGTGGGGATTGGCGGGCAGGCGAATTTTCAGTGGGCCTGAACCGGCGGTTAGATTTTGATTCGAATGCCAAGGCCGACTGAAAAGCCGGTCATATTTTTGTCTGGGCAGTTCCCCTTCGCTGAATATCCGAGGTTCTCTCACATATCGGGCAACCCCCCTTCGCGCGTCCACGCTGGTCCGCTTGCTCTGCGTTGATGCCTATGCCAAGATACGAAAACCAACCGACTGGTTGGGATAAATATGCGGCGTCTTTAGGACGTGAAAACAGTTGCATTGCTGCGGTTTTGATGGCGGGGGAGATCATATCATGCGCGAAGACCTGGGATTGTTCATAGATACAAAAAACGGCGATTGGATAGACCTAGGGCTGCCTAATAGCCAGCCCGGTGAGAATGCAATGATGGTGTTGCGGATCAGCGAGGAAAACGGCTCGTACACAGCGTTGATCAAATCAAAGGCAGGCACCCAGATCCCACCGCATGTACATTTGGGTGAGACCGTCGTTTATGTCCTCGAGGGCGCGCTTGAATATCATGGCGGCGTGGCCAGACCGGGTGGCTATGTCTACGAGCCATCAGGTGCGGTGCACGAGGCAACCAAACACGACGTCGACACAATCTACTTCGTTCATGTGCAAAATGGGGCGGTTTTCTATAATGACGACGGCTCTGAGGGACCAGTTTATGACTGGCGCTCGGTCATGGCCCTCCGCGATGCCCATGAAGCGGCAAAAGCGGCCGCATAATTGGTCAAAGGAACGAATATCGCAGGGGGGTTCGCGATGGTTGATCAGTTGCCCGGTTTCACCGGTAATTTGCTGCGGCCCCAAAACAAAAATGGCCCAACGCGGTCACCCTCATTGATCATCTGCAAGTTGGGCTGACGTTTGCTCAGGGCTGCCAACATCACCTTGGCCTCCAATTTTGCCAGCTCTGCGCCGACGCAAAAATGTAAACCCAGTGCAAATGACAACATCTTGCGCACAGGTCGGTCTACATCAAAATCATGGGGATTTTCAAAGACTTTGGGGTCGCGGTTCGCTGCTGCATAGTGGATCATGACCTTGGTATTGGCCGGAATGGTAACGCCGGCGATGTCTTCCTCCGCAGCGGTGGTGCGAAACATTGCCAGCAATGGTGGGTCGTAGCGCAGGCTTTCATTGATTGCTTTGTCTACATCGATTTTGCCCGCGCAAAAATCGGCCCATCGATAGCCGTCGCCAAGCAAACGCATCATCAGATTGGTCATCAGCGACGTAGTAGTTTCATTGCCAGCGACGAATAATTGCGTGACGATACGAACCGCATCTTCGTCGCTGATCGTTGCGCCGTCCTGACGGGCCCGGGCGATGCGCGCCATCAGGCTGTTGTCCCGCATGTCGGGTCGTTTATCCCGCACCAACGAGACAATGTAATCCTGCATGCGCTGCAGTTCAGATGCATATTGGGTTGGGTCCGGGGACGACAGGGCGGCCACTGAATAGTCTGACCACATTTTGAACTGGGCAATATCATCGGTTGGGATGCCGAATATTTCACAGATGATGATGACCGGCAGCGGGAACGAAAAATCGTCGTGCAAATCCCACGTTTCTTTGCCTTCAACAGCGTCCAATAATTCCTCGGCAATGGCTTCCAGCCGCGGTTGTAGCTTGCTGATCGACCCAGGTTTGAAGTCATTTTGTACCAGCTGGCGGTAAAAAGTGTGCATGGGTGCGTCCGATACAATACCGCCAGGCTCGATAAAGTTGGGCCCCTGACCAGAACCGCTGAGAAACCGGGTCGGATTCATCAGCACATGATTGACGTCCTCATACCGCGACAGAACGTAAAAAGGCGGGTCGAACAGCTCATAATACTGGCAGCGGTCGCCGGCGTATAACCGCTGGATCGACACGCCAGGGTCGGCCATTTCCTCAGGGCTCAGAAAGTTAAGCTGTGCTGCCTGTTGGGTGCCTGGGTTCGACATGGAAAATCCTTTCACTCTGGCGCGTACCAGATAGGCGAGCCCTAGGCGCGTTCCTGGATGATAGCAGGTACGTCCTCCAACAAGGGCAGGTTGTTGCGCACCGCATCATAGATTGTCCAGCGTGGCGTCGGAATTTCCAATACCCTGGCATAATAAAACGCACCTTCGGCGGGGTCGAACGCATCATCGGTCCAACTGGCCACAGGGTCAGACAGGTTGGCAGCCAGGCCAACGCCGCCAAACATACGGATTTTGATACGTGGGCCTGATGTTGCAAAAGTCTCCCGGCGTTTCATGGCGTCCCAGATTGCAGCGCGTGTATTGTCGGTTGCCCAGACACAGGCGATCGAGCCAATGGACAGGTCCTTGCCGTCGATCCAGCCAATGACGCCATCATCGCGTCGTCGCTCAACAGAGCCGTCTTCAGGACCGTGGCCACCAATAAATTTGTCCTCGGCCGCGTCACCCATCAATCTAAGCGGGATTTCGACCGGCGCTGATTGGCGGTTGGGTGTGGCTATATCACACCCAACTTGGCGCAAACGTCGACCGGACCAGCAGATTGTTGCGGCTGGGGCTGTGGTGCGGATTTTTTCTTCTTTTTCTTGCCGAAAAGGCCACCCATTAGGTTCGATATCTGGTCGGCGCCACTGCTACTTTCAGACCCGCTGAAGCTGCCAAATATCTTAGTAGCCGCGCCGACCATGGCCATTGGAACTGGCGCTGCCGTGGGGTTTGCAAGCGTGCCTTTGACCCGGAAGGGGATCGCGAGGCTGACAAGCGCGGCTTCGCGTGTTTCGATGTCGAACAGCAAATTAAGGCGTTCATCGCGCAGGTCGATCGTGCCTTCACCCACAACACTAAACACCGAACTGTCGAGGACGAAATCCTTGGTGGAGGCAATGCCGTTTTGCACAGACATCCGACTGACAAAACAATTCAACTTGGTATTGGTTGATCCGCCGAGAAGAGGCTTCATAATATTATCGAGCCCGCTCACGACGACCGCCAGGACCTGGTTGGTGATGACGCCGTCTATTGCAATAATCTCTGTACTGCCATTCAGGGTTGACGCCATGGAACGTGCTGAATTTCCCTGTCCTTTCAGGTCGATTTTCATGGAGATGCTGCCATTAACTTCTTCACTAATATCAAAGGCTTTCAGCACCGTGCCGTAGTCAAGGTCGGCCACGGTCAGGGACGTCTCCATCCGGGCTGGAGATCGGCTGCTGTTGAGGCCCAAACTGCCACTCAGGGTGCCGCCAAACATTTTGCCCGCAAGGTTGCCAAGTTTCAGATCTCCATTTCGCAGGGACATGTCAATATTCATGTCTGTGATCGTGATACCGTCACTGACTTTGACCTTTTTGGCGTTGATGGCCGCTGTGACGTCAATGGTGCGTAGTCCCTCGAGAGGGAAAGGCTCGCTTGTGAAAACATATTGTCCAGTTGCGTCTTGGGTGGGCTCGTCGCTGGTGGGGGCCATGAAGGCGCTTAGGTCAAGCAGGTTACTGGTAAGATTGGCGTTTAGTGTCGGCTTGCCAGACAGCGAAAGGGATCCACTGCCACTGAGGTCGGTTGTGCCGTAGGTTAGCGCCATATTCGTCAGGCTGTATTTGTCGTTTTCACCACTGATGTCAGATGACAACGTCACGGGGGTTCCGTCCAATCTGCCTTTTAGGGTGATACTTCCGCCACTGAGGCTGGGTAATTTGCCGTTTACTTCGTCAAGGCTGAACACCAGCGTGTCGCCGGTTGCGCCGTCACGATAGGTCAGGGTGCCGCCCAAGATCGATATGTTGTCCACGCCGGACAGGCTGACGATTGGGTCGCTGCCATCATCCCCGTCCGTGGCGGGGCCAGTGGCGGGGTCAGTGGCGGGGTCAGAGGCAAGCATGGGTAGGTCCCAATTCCCGTTACCGCGGCGGTCAGTTTCCAGCAGAATGTCGGGCTCTACCAGGGTAAAGCGATTGACCCGCAATTGGCCGGACAAAATATCCATGAGTGAGAGAGACAGCTCAATACGTTTCACCGTGATCATTTGATCACGGGTGCCCCACGATGCATTGGCGAACGAGACGTCTTCAAGCACAATGGCGGGGCGAAGCGAGATGGCAATTTCCAGCGGTCCATTGATGACCAGATCGCGCCCTGTCAACTTTTTGGTCTGCGTTTGCGCCAGGGTTTTGAGTTCGTCTCGGTCATAGGTCGAGACAAGATAGTAAGCGGCGCCGAGCACGCCAATAACAAGGACCAACAGAACAACGACTATTTTTACAAAAATTTTCACAACAGACCCCCTTAAAATACCAGCACCCATGTGAATATGGGGCGTAACGCAATACCTGGGATATCTGGCAAGCATGAAACGCCGTCGCCGATGCGGCCCGGGAAAATCATATCATATCTAAAGGGACGGTCACGCCTACTTAAGCGCGATGAATTTTGACAGGAGTGCAGCTTAGGACAAGCTGCCGC
>SMXS01000088.1 GCA_004356955.1 Alphaproteobacteria bacterium
CTTTTTCGCGCACCCAAACCTGCAACAGATCTGTCGCCTGGCAGGCATCGCATAATTGGCTGTTATGGGCCCCGGCGTCCGACAGGCCCAGCACCGTGTTTTTGTCTGTCAGCAATTCTTCAACCTCGACCTGATCATGGTTCAGCATAGCAACGCGAAATTTGGCTTCCAGGTTGGTCTTCAGCGCCAGCTCGAACGAATAATCCAGCGAACTCATGCCATGTTCAGCGGCGACTTCAGGCAGCGGCCTTTCGTTTTCGCTGGGGTCGAGTGGATTGTGCGATATGACAGCATTGTCCGTCCAACCAATCTGATAGGGCAGCAATTGCGCTTCAAATTCCTTCCGGAAATCAGGGCTTTTATAGGCAGCAATTCGGTTATCCAGATTGTCGTCGCGCAGCAAGCCATTGAAAGTCGGCAACATTTCGAAAATCATGGGATTGAGGTAATCAAACTCAAAGAACACTGGCCGATTGGTGACTTGAGGCGACACCTCCATGCCCTGGGCCTTTAATTCCCTAATCTTGTCCAGGTAAGGGCGATGCGAACCCGGCCCCAGCATCCCCCCCAACAGGGCCGTCCAGGTAACCCGACTGCCAGTGTTTTTGTTGTAGCGCCCCATCAGGTCCAGATCAGAATTCTCGACCCCATGATTGACCTGCAGAGTGCCCCCTGCCCTGCCTACATGCATGGCCAGACCTTCAATTTCTGACTCTGACGCCAGGCGCGATGGCACGGGATTGCCAGCAAAACTGTTATGAACTTCAGACTGCGATGTCCCCAATCCGATAGCGCCGGCGTCCATGGCCTCGTGCATCAGGCGGCCCATCTCGGCTTCTTCCTCAACCGTGGCGGCGCGCGTGACAGAGGCTTCCCCCATCACATAAAGCCGCAGCGCGGTGTGGCCAACCAGGACGCCCACATTGATCGCCGTACCATTGGCCTCAATGACATCCAGATATTCCGGGAAGGTCTCGAACGACCAGTCCTTGCCCATACCTTCTGTCATGGCTTCATAGGACATGCCCTCTACGATCTTGAGGGTTTCCAAGATCAACTCGCGGTGTTCTGGCCGCGTCGGGGCCACACCAAAACCGCAATTGCCCATCACCACAGTTGTGACCCCGTGCCACGGCGAGATCGTCAGCATGCGATCCCACAAGATCTGGGCATCGTAATGGGTATGGATGTCGACAAATCCCGGGGTCACGACCCGCCCTCTGGCGTCGATGACCTGATCAGCCTCATCCTCAGCCGTGCCCATGGCGACGATTTTGCCGTCCTTGATGCCCAAATCGCCAATGATACCGGGCGTTCCCGTGCCATCAACAATCAGGCCACCAGTAATCTTGATGTCGTAAGCCATAGAGCTCCCCCTCTTTGCGCTAGTACGATTAACCAGTCCTCTATTCGGGTCAAGCGTGCAGGTTGACGGGGGCTGTCTGGCGCATCACAATGCGCGCAACCTATTTTATGCATCGCAGGAGACGATTGTGAGCACTACGTCTATCAATATGAAACAGAACGAGCAGACCGGTCTGCCCCCCTTTAGTCGCGATACCATCAGCGAAGAAGAGTGGGACATTCGTGTCGCCCTTGCCGCGACCTATCGTCTGATTGCCCATTATGGCTGGGACGACCTGATCTACACCCATATTTCAGCCCGGGTTCCGGGGCCTGAACATCACTTTTTGATCAACCCCTATGGCATGATGTTTGAAGAAATCACCGCGTCTAGCCTGGTGAAAATTGACCTTGAAGGCAATGCCATCATCGCCACCGATTGGGGCGTCAATGCCGCGGGCTTTACCATTCACAGCGCCATGCATGAACATTCCGATGACGCCAATTGCGTCATCCACGTGCACACCGACGATGGCATGGCTGTGTCGGCCCAAAAACATGGCCTGCTGCCACTGACCCAGACATCCATGCTGATGTTGGGCGATCTGGCCTATCACGACTATGAAGGTGTTGCGTTGAACCTGGAAGAACGTGACCGGCTGCTGGAAGACATGGGTGACAAACATCTGATGATTCTGCGCAACCATGGCACTCTGACGGTCGGCAAGAACTGCTCTGACGCCTTCCTGCGCATGTACTATCTGGAACGTGCCTGCACCGCCCAGGTCAAGGCCCTGTCTGCCGGTCACGACAATCTGAACCTGCCAAACCAGGGCGTGCCAGAATTTACGGCAAACCAGGCCAGTGCCTCCTTTGACCAGGGTCGTGACGGACAAGCATGGTTTGCGCTGTTGCGCCTGCTGGACCGCACCAACCCAGGCTACGACAGCTAAACACTGCCAAATTGAACGGGGATAATGCGATGGATGTCATCGAAGCCATGAACTCGTGCCGGGCGATCCGGTATTTCACCAATGACCCGATTTCTGATGAAGTGCTGGATGGTCTGATCCATGCCGCCACGCGGGCGCCTAATCCGGGGAATTCCCAGGGTTGGGACTTTGTGATCATCACCGATACCGCCATCAAATCAGCTCTGTCCGAGTCTATTGCTGCCGTCATCGGTAGTGTGGTCAAGGGGATGGAAGACGCCGTGGGCGGTGCCGACAACATGGAGCCGGTGGAATCCCGCATGCTGGGAGGTGCTTTAAACCTGGCATCAACCCTGGCCGATGTACCCGCGATTATTCTGGTGTGTGGCCGCGCGGTCTATCCGGTTGCTGCGCCCAACGAAATGATGGTTTGGTCGGCGCTCTATCCAGCGGCGCAGAACATATTGCTGGCAGCGCGCGCCCAGGGCATTGGCAGTTGCTTTACCACCTTCCACGGCATGTGCGAGCCACAATTACGTGACTTGTTGAACATCCCAGAGGATGTGCATATTGCCGCGTTTATCCCGCTGGGTTACCCAGACACTGACAAGGTCAATTTCGGACCCCTCGCCCGCAAACCGGTCGAAGACGTCATTCATCGGAATGGGTGGTAAGGACAGTTCTCCCGACTACTCCCCGTTCGTATTGAGTGATTTCGACCGAAGGGAGAAATTGTATCGAGATGCGGGCCACTGTCAGGTCTCTCGATACAACGCTTCGCTCCACTCGAGACGAACCGGTTTTTTTAAGATGGATGGTAAGGCTTAGGCCCCCACGCATTGTCAGTTGGGCAGTGGTGGCTACGCCCCCACGCATTGTCAGTTGGGCAGTGGTGGCTACGCCCCCACGCATTGTCAGTTGGGCAGTGGTGGCTACGCCCCCACGCCGGGCACCACCAATGTTTCCAGATGTTTACGGCGATCCTCGGGCATCGAGACAACCTTGCGTTCCTTCAGGTCGAGGGTGATGGCCACTGCCTCGGAAGAGCACACCAGATCGCCCGTCGTCGCGTTATAGATCCAATGGGCCAGGGTATTGGCCTTTTCACCAACATGCTTGAGGGCCGACCGTACGGAGATCAGGTCGCCGATGCGCAGCTCGCCATGATAGTGCAGCCTATATTCCAGTACGGCACCGCCATATTTGGACAGGCTACGTTCCTTGCCCGTATCGACGGGCCGCATCTTGCGCGAAAAATGCACAATCGCATCGGAAATTCGGCCCATATACATGTCGCTGCGCATGAAGCCATCCTGGTCGCAATCACGGACACCAACCTGGCCGATACCAATCTCTGTCATCCCCATGGCTTCGGTTTCGTCCAGCTTGGGCGGGTTAACAGCAGCCACACTTGGCGCATCAATATCAATACTGCGCGGCTGCGCGTGCTTGGGCAACTTAACGATCAAATCACCGGCAACAGAGGCAATTTCTGCAGGCAATGCAACGAGTGCGCCTGTACTGGCATCTTGCAGTTCCAGCACCGAATTATAGGTCGCACTGACACCGTCCGTGTGAAAATTAACCAACTCGCAATAAAGACGAAGGCGCGCGCCTTCCACCGACAACACACCGGCGCGGCCCAGGACCGCAGCACCGGGATGGAATTCCCGCAAATAGCGAATGTGCTGGTCCTTCATGACAAGGCGGGCGCCAAGGGCCGCCAGCGCATCGCGCCCCAGCCCGATCCGATGGGCCAGGACGGCCAGGCCTTCATTCACCTTGGAGGAATAGTGACGCACATTAAGATGGCCATTTTCATCACATTCCCATGTGTTTGCGTTGCCCCGAAATACGTCGATCAGCTCAGTCATCTAACTTCCATTTGCCCCAATTTCATTTGTCACCGGTCTAGCGGGCTATGTCAGACAAGTAAAGCCCCCGACGCCTTGATTGGGCCAAGACAATTGCCTAGGCTCAGGGCAACCCTTCACGCATGAAGGTTCCCAACACAGGAAGAGAATTATGGCTGACGAATATGCTGAAGACTATGAAAACGTCGCCCAGTACACACTGGACGACCCCATGGAAACCGAGTTGCTGCAAAAGCAGCGCGAGCTTGTCTATATGTGGACGACCAAAGCCGGAGAGCCCGTCGGTGTGATCCAAAGCTTTCTGTTTCATGAAGGCAAATTTTGGATGACTTGTGCAGAGTTCCGCAAACGCGTTCCCGCCGTGCGTCGTGACCCGCGGTCCTGCGTCTGCGTTACCAGCACCGGCACCGATATGGGCCCCGGCAAAACCGTGACTTATAAAGGTGAAACCATCGTCCATGGTGTCGATGATCGCGAGACAAAAGACTGGTTCTATCGCGCCTTTGCCACCCAGCTATGGAAAGAAGCCGGCCAGGAATATATCGACCGCTTTGTTGATTATCTGGATTCACCAAGCCGCGTGGTGCTGGAATTCACCCCCGGCAAACGGATCGGTTATGATGGCGCTAAAATGGCCCTGGCTACACGCCCTGTCGACGAATAGCTAACAGTCCTAGGACGCGAGTTTTTCGCAAAAATTGAGGGCGACCTGTGCCAGATCGGTGCGGTCGCCCTTTGTTTTCATGATGGTCTGGGCGATGTCGATGGCCACACCTGTGGCGGCAACCTCGCTAGCCGAGGCCCGGTCAGTTTCATCAATGATAAAGCCGTCCAACAGGTCACCATAGTGCTGGGCAACACCAAGGGCCGACACATCCATACCCAACTCTGCCATCATCTTGGCCGTTGGCCCTTTGATGGCAATACCACCAACAATCGGCGACACCGCAACCACCGGCGCTTTATGCGCGCGCAGCCCGGCTCCCACGCCGGGCAGTGACAATATCGGATCGACACTCAAAAACGGGTTCGACGGACAGATGATAATGGCCGAGATGTTGTCATCTTCCAATGCCGCGGCAAAGACGGGGCTCGGGCTCGCGTCCGCAGCACCCGCAAATCGAATGCCGGTGACGACAGGTTCACACCGGTCGCGCACAAAATAATGTTGGAAGTCCATATCGCCGTCCGGCGTTTCTACAATCGTTGGTACGCTGTCATCTGACATCGGCACAATCGTTGGGGCAATGCCCAGGATCGCCGCATTATGGGCGGTGATCTCGCTAAGGCTCTCGCCTTCAGCCAGGCGGCGGCTGCGTTCAACATGGATCGCCAGGTCTTTGTCGCCCAGCGAAAACCAGTCTTCACCACCCAGCAAGCTCAGTGCTTCTTTAAATTGCCAGGTTTCACCCTCGCGGCCCCAACCGGTTTTGGGGTTGACCAGGCCAGACAATGTATAGGTTACCGTATCAATATCGGGGCAGATACGCAGGCCCAAATGGGTAAAGTCGTCGCCCGTATTGGTGACAATCAACAGATCCTCGGGCGGCAATATCGACGCCAGGCCCAAGGCCAGCTTTGCCCCGCCAACGCCGCCACAAAGGGCGAGCACTTTACCGCCACCGCGCATCGGACCAGCATTGCTCATCGGACCAGCAGCGCTCATCGGAAGAGATCCTCTTCCTTTTTGCGGATCAAGACAGAACTGGGTCGGTCCGACCGGGGAAATTTGAGGCCCCGCACAATGGCGGCAGGGATGCCCTCGGTGGCCTCCCCCATCACCAGATTGGCGGCCGACGATACCTGGTCTGCCAAGGCAATTTCGGTGACCTCTAGCGTATGGCCAAACATATCAACATCGCCGCGCTGATCATCCAGGGGCTCAATCCCCGCACAACCAATAGCCATGGCCGATGTGCCATAGCGCCAGGCCCGGCCGACACTGTCGGCAATAATCACGGCAATGGTTTTGCCAGATTGCTCATTGAATTCGTCCCGCAATTTGCGCGCAGACGCGTCAGAATTAATCGGCAACAACAGCGCGATATCATCATCGTCACCGCGATCAATATTGGACCGGTCGATGCCTGCATTGGCCATGACGATCCCCGTCAGGGCCTCAACAATCAAGACATTGGGACCGGTGCGCACCACATCGTTTGACTGCCGCAATACAAGCTCGACAAAGTCGGGATCTTTGCCTGTTTCTTTGGCAATTTCAATAGCTTGGGCAGAAGGCTCCATGTCGTTCAGGCTGGCAAAACAGTCCTCGGATTTAGAGATAATCTTCTGCGCCAGCACCAATACATCGTCTTCTTCGAACGACAGGCCGGCCTTGTCCATGGCGCTGGTGACAAGGACCACAAGGTCATCGCCAGGCTGCACCATAGGCAGGTCGTGGATCGGGATAACGGTCAGCGCGCCTGCTGGCATAATCTGCCCCTATTCGGCGGAACCAGGTTCGCCGGTAATACGAATGCCAGACCCGGCAATCTTGTACCGGCGATTGATGTGGATCAGCAAAGATGTCATCGCTTCAGCAGCCGTTGAATTGGCCAGAGGACCTGCATGCCAGCCCTTAAGACCCGCGTCTTCGACCAGGCCGATAACGACTTCACGGGCATCCGGATCATTACCGGTAACCAGCACATCACACTCGATGCCATGGTCCGCCTGCAAATGAGCGGCACCCACATTCTGGAATGCAGCGACAACTTTGACACCTTCACCAACAAAGTTTTGGGCTTTGACAGCAGCGGAATCTTCTTCCGGCAATTGCACGGTGCCGACTTTAGGGGGCATCAGAGGCACGGTCGCATCGATGAGGATTTTGCCCTCAACACCAGCCTGAATAGCTTCCAACATCGGTTGCTGGTTTGAAAATGGCACGGTCAACGCAACCAGATCGGCAGCGGCCGCAGCGGCCCCATTTTCCTGGCCGGTGACGGTGGTCAGGCCCAGGGCTTCATTCATGGCCGCAGCAGATGCCTTGGCCTTGTCATTTGTACGCGACCCAATGATCACGTCATGACCGGCTTGCGCCCAACGACGCGCCAAGCCACCTCCCAGATCGCCGGTACCGCCGATCACTGCAATTTTATGCTTTGTGTTTGCCACAATATATTCCTTCAACAGACTTTGATTCGTTGCGCATTGTTTAGCAGGTTAGGCAGCGCGGGAACACTGGAAGGATCAAAAAATGTGTGCCAGATTGTCACCACAAGAATCAGGGCCTCTACCGGGGCAAGCACTTAAAAGGAATTGGAAATGAAACTCGGGTTTAACATGCCGCAACTGACAGACTGTGTCGGCCAAAAGACTATTCACGACTTTGCCATACGCGCTGACGAGTTGGGCTACGATTCCCTGGTGGTCCAGGACCACTATCTATACCCAGAAGCCCCAATCCAAAGCCACCCTGTACAGCAGATGATGTTTGGCCCAGATCCCATTTTGCAGTGGCCCCAGGCGTATGAGCACCTCTACGCACCGCTGGAATCATTGGCTTATGTCGCTGGTATCACAAAGAATATTCGCTTGGGCACATCGATCCTGGTGTTGGCCTATCACCGCCCCGTTATGCTGGCCAAACGCACAGCCACGATCGATGTGCTGTCGAATGGTCGTCTTGATCTGGGCCTTGGCCTTGGTTGGGCCAAGGAAGAATTTGACCATATGGACACGCCGTATGGCAACAAAGGTTCACGCGCGACCGACTTTATTCGGGCCTTGAAGGCCGCCTGGTTGGACAATCCAACCGAATATTCAGGTGAATATTTCAACTTCCCCAAAGGATCCACCAGCCCGAACCCCGTGCAAAAAGACATCGACGGCAATCAGGCTGTGCCCATCATGGGGGCGTTTAACAGCGAACCCGGCCGTGA
>SMXS01000089.1 GCA_004356955.1 Alphaproteobacteria bacterium
CGAAAATGGAACTGCGCAAGACCTTGGCCACCAAGAAAATCGCAGAAGAATTCCCCGAGGCCATGGATACACTGCACGGCGAGGCCGACCGGGTGCTGCAAATCGTCACCACACAGCGCCTGTTCGGCGTCTTGAAGTCCAGCCTGGTGCTGGCCCAGTTTGGGTCCCGCCTGGCATTGAGCTATGCCGAGTTAAAGCGACAGGCCGGGATGATGGACTATGACGATCTGATCGCCAAGGCACGCAGCCTAGTTGTCGGGAATGACGAGGCAGACCCATTGACCCGGGGTAGTGCTGCGACCCGAAGCAGCGCGGCGGCCTGGGTGTTGTACAAATTGGACGGGGGCATCGACCACATATTGGTAGATGAAGCGCAGGATACCAATTCGGCCCAGTGGGAGATCATCGAAACCCTGGCCAATAATTTCTTCGAGAATTTCGAGTCGGCAGATCGCTTGCGCACCATGTTTGCTGTGGGTGACCCCAAACAATCTATTTACAGCTTTCAGGGCGCTGAACCCGCGGAGTTTGAGCGAACCCGCCAGGAATTCCGCCATCGCATCCGTCAAGCCAAAGGGCAGTTCTATGATGCGCTATTGGACCTGTCATTCCGGTCCACCGAGGCCGTGTTGGCCCTGGTCGACAAGATTTTTGCCAACCCTATGGCACGATCTGGATTGTTTTTTGACGAAGAAACAATTGCGCTGCAGCATTTCGCCTACCGAAAAGATGCGCCCGGGCTTGTTGAAATCTGGGCGCCCGAGCCTGCCGCAGAAACCGAAGATACAGATGCCTGGGCTGTCCCTGTAGAGCAGCAATTTGAGCAAGCGGCCCATGTGGTGCTGGCCGAGCGTATCGCCGGGCAAATCCATCATTGGATTGGGACCGAGGCGCTGCTTACCTCTAAAGACCGACCCATCAATGCAGGAGATATATTAATTCTGGTACGGCGACGAAACGCCTTTTTCGGGGCCATGGTTCTGGCGCTCAAGAACCGGGATATCGATGTTGCCGGGATGGATCGAATGATCCTGAACGACCAACTGGCTGTCATGGACCTGATAGCCCTGGGTCGCTTTGTGTTGATGCCAGAGGATGATTTGAACCTGGCCGTGGTCATGAAGTCACCCCTGATCGGTCTGGATGACAGCCATCTGATTGACCTGGCGCCGGGACGTGACGGCAGCCTGTGGCGTGCCTTATCACAAAAATCGGCAGGCGACCCGGCACTGCACTCGGCTTACACCACCTTACAGTCCTGGTTGGCGCGGGCTGATTTTATGGCCCCTTATGAGTTTTACAGTCTGGTGCTGGATGCAGAAGGCGGCAGGCGTGCTTTGTTGTCCCGGCTGGGTCCAGAGGCCGAAGACCCGATCGACGAATTCATCGGCCTGACCCTGGAATTTGAACGCAACAGCGCGCCGTCGATGGAAGGCTTCCTGCACTGGGTCGAGGCTAGCGAGACCGAAGTTAAACGCGAGATGGAACAAGCCAAGGGACAAGTCAGGGTCATGACGGTCCACGGCGCCAAAGGCCTGCAAGCCCCCATCGTCTTTTTGCCCGACACGCGCAGCATCCCAACCACCAGCCCGTCCATCTTTTGGCTGGGTGAAGATAAAGATATCCCGGCCTGGCCGATCAATGCATCCTATGTGGTCGGCACCATCAGCGACGCCAAGGATCGCGAAAAAGCCCTGAAATTGCAGGAATATAACCGGCAATTGTATGTGGCCCTGACCCGGGCAGAAGACCAGCTATACATCTGTGGCTACGATACCAACCGCGCGGCCCCAGATGAGTGCTGGTATAATCTGATCGACACAGGCTTCGACGGTTTGGACGGCACCGTCGAGGCCACTGACTGGCAGGGTGCCACGGTTCGTCGTTATGCCAGTGGCGACCAGCCGGAAGCGGATGACAGCGGGGAACCCGCATCCCAAATTGAACCGCTGCCAGCATGGGCGTCAACACCACCCCGACCAGAGCCCACGCCATCGCGCCCCCTGGCACCATCGCGGCCCGCATCTGCAGACGTACCGGTGCGCAGCCCGGTCGGCCCCGATATGGCCGATCGCTTTTTGCGCGGGACTCTGATCCACAAATTGCTGGAAGTATTGCCAGAGGTGGCACCAGATAACCGCGCGGCATTGGCCCGGCAGATCCTTGGCCACCCGACCCATGAACTCCCCGCCAATGCCATCGAGACCTGGTCGGCTGAAGTCATGGCAATTTTGGATGACCCGGCTTTTGCACCCCTGTTCGGCCCCGACAGCATGGCCGAGGTACCACTGACCGGTTTGGTCGGCGATACGCCGATCAGCGGCATGGTCGATAGATTACTGGTGCAACACGACAGAATATTGGTCGTCGATTACAAGACAAACCGGCCACCGCCCCTGTCTGCCAATGATGTGCCCCCCGCCTATTTGCAACAAATGGCGACCTATCGCGATTTATTACGCCAGATATACCCAGGTCGTGCCGTCGATTGTGCCCTTTTATGGACGGACGGGCCCACGTTGATGGGGCTGAACGAAGAATCGCTCAACAAATTCAGTTTTTTGAACACGGATTCGTGACCACCCCTTGACGTTGGCCGGGGTCATCCCTAAATTTGGCCTTCAAGTGATCAAGAAACTGCTTTGCGCAGAAGGAAACCAAATGGCTACTAAGACAATCACCGACGACAGCTTTAGCGCTGATGTTCTGGAATCAAAGGGCCTAGTCCTTGTCGACTATTGGGCCGAATGGTGCGGCCCCTGTAAGCAGATCGCCCCTGCCCTGGAAGAAATTTCCGCTGAGATGGAAGGCTCGCTGACCATCGCCAAACTGAATATTGATGAAAACCCAGCGACACCAGGAAGTTACGGTGTGCGCGGCATCCCAACCATGATGCTGTTCAAGGACGGCGAAATTGCAGCCACCAAAGTTGGTGCATTGCCAAAGAACAAGATTATCGAGTGGATTAACGAATCTATCTAATTCTGCTTCAATAATCGTTTGAAAGGGTGTTTGGCCAATCGGCCGGGCGCCCTTTTTTGTGTCAGGTCGGCGTAAGTCCCGACTTTTCCAATACCTGGCCTGCCAGATAAAGCGACCCAAAAATCAGGCAGTCACCATCGGGTAATACGGCCAGTGCCTGGTCAACCGTCTCAAAAGATTGTGCGTCCATCCCTAATTGGTGCGCGCTTGTCGCTATATCCGTTGCTGAATGACAGGCCTCGCCGACAATGGGCACCGCAGCAATAGATGCGATCACTGGTGACAGTGCCTGAAGAACCGGAGCGATCTCTCGATTTTCCAGCATGCCCAATACTAAATGAACCCTCAAACCATCCAGATAGCGGGCAATGGCCGTCGCCGCATGGACATTGTGGCCACCATCAAGCGTCAGGCTGCCCTTCCCTTCGCGTAAATCAAACAGAGGCCCACTATCGATCGGCTGTAGCCGCGCAGGCCACTTGACCGCGCGCATTGCCACCGCGATCTGATTGTCTTCTCGGGCAAATCCAAGTTGGCGCTGACAGGCAATCGCCAACGCTGCATTGTCAATCTGATGACGCCCCTTCAATGCGGGCGCGGGCAGGGTCAGGCTGCCCAGGCGGTCTTTGTAGACGAAGCCATCTTCATGCCTGGCAATCGTCCAGTCTTTGCCCGGCAGATACAGCGGCGCGCCAATTTCGGCAGCACGGTGGGTGATGACCTCCATGGCCACTGGGTCTTGCCGCGCAACAAAGGCGGGCACGCCGGGTTTCAGGATGCCCGCTTTTTCTTCGGCAATGCCGCTGAGTTCTGTCCCAAGGAAATTTTCGTGATCCATCGCCACCGGCGTGATGATGCAGGCCGTCGGCAGGCCGATGACATTGGTCGCGTCGAATTTACCACCAAGGCCAACTTCCAAAAGGCAAAGATCAGCCTGATCACGGGCAAAAGCCTGGAAGGCAGCCACTGTCGTAACTTCAAAGAAGGTGATGGGTTGGCCGTCATTGATCGTTTCAATTTCATCCAATATCGTCTGTAACGCCGGTTCTGTGATCAGGCCATCAGACAGTCGGATACGTTCATGAAATCGCACCAGATGCGGCGACGTATAGGCCTGTACAGACAAACCACCCGCCTCGGCCAAGGCGCGCAGAAACGCCGTGGTCGAGCCTTTGCCATTGGTCCCGGCAATATGAATGATGGGGGGTAGTTGCTGTTCTGGATGGCCTAATTCGGCCAATAACCGCTCAATTCGGCCCAGAGATAAATCGATAAGTTTGGGGTGCAGGCTAAACAGCCGTTCCAGAGATTGAGCCGTCGACCCAAGACCCTTTTTCATGACCAGAGGGCGCTTTTCTGTGGTCAGCCAGCAGGCTGGCTTGCCAACAACGGCACATTGCCTGGGGTTGGGGCCGGTTGGTTGGTCAACAACATGATGATCCCCGCCAGCGCATCACGCAGTTCATGCCGGTGTACGACCATATCGACCATGCCATGCTCAAACAGATATTCTGCCCGCTGAAAGCCATCGGGCAATTTCTCGCGGATCGTATCTTCGATGACCCGAGGCCCAGCAAAGCCAATCAATGCACCGGGTTCTGCAATCTGAATATCGCCCAACATGGCATAGGATGCCGTCACGCCGCCGGTGGTCGGGTCCGTCAACACGACAATGTAGGGAAGGCCCGCCTCGCGCAGCATTTCAACAGCCACTGTGGTGCGCGGCATCTGCATCAGGGACAAGATGCCTTCCTGCATACGGGCGCCGCCTGCAGCCGTAAAGATGATGTACGGGGCATTCTCGGCGATGGCGCGTTGGGCACCAATCAGGAAAGTATCGCCCGCCGCAACGCCCAGTGAACCCGCCATGAAGGCAAAGTTCTGGACCGCAGCCACACAGGTATGACCGCTGATTTTGCCAACAGCTGCCGACATGGCTTCCGGCTGTTTAGTTTTACTGCGATTGTCTTTCAGGCGGTCCGCGTATTTCTTTTTATCGCGAAATTTCAGCGGATCATCGATCCCTTTGGGCATGGAAATCATCTGAAAATTGCCGCCGTCAAACAAGGCCGGGAACCGTTCATCTGGGCCGATGCGATGATGGTGGTCACAATGGCTACAGACATGTTGAGCCGTCACGAAGTCTTTGCGATAGATCATCTGGCCACAATTGTCGCAAGAGTGCCATTTGGCTTCTTCAGTATCGCCGCCACCGCTGCGTTTGAATACACTGCGAAGCGTCGGTCGGACATAGTCCCGCATCCAGTTCATTCAGTATGTCCTTTCAATCGCCCATCCATCCCATGCAGACCCTAACATTGGGGGTTCTTGACACCGTCTGCAAGGTCACAAACAAATTCTACCACAGTTTCATGGCCCGCAGCATCAATTGACGCACCGTTTTCGGCCATCTTTTCAATGCATTGCACCAGGGCAGTCCCGACAACAACAGCATCGGCGGAATTTGCCATGGCGGCCACATCTGCGCGGGTCCGGATGCCAAATCCCACGGCCATGGGCAGATCAGTATATTTGGCAATCATGGCGCGGGCAGCCTCCACGGCCTTGGGCCCACCCATGGCAGCACCGGTGATCCCAGCGATCGATACATAATAGACAAAACCACTGGTGTTCTGTGTCACAGATTGCAGGCGTTTGTCTGTGATAGCGGGGGGCGGTAGCAGGCGAATGAACGACAAGCCAGCTTGGCCTGCTGGGAGGCACAATTCCTGGTCTTCCTCGAAGGGTAGGTCGACCACTATCATCCCGTCGACGCCCGCCTCTTTGGCATCGGCCAGGAAGCGATCTACACCATATTTGTAAATAGGATTGTAATAGCCCATCAGGATAATGGGCGTGTGATCGTTGTTGGCCCGGAAGCGACGCACCATGTCGATTGTCTTGGCGAGCGTCTGCCCGGCTTTGAGCGCACGAATGCCCGCCAATTGGATGGCAGGACCATCGGCCATCGGGTCGCTAAATGGTATGCCGATCTCGATGATATCGGCGCCTGCATCGGGCAGGCCCGCCAATATCTTTTCGGAATCTGCCAGGTTCGGGTCGCCGCCCATGATGTAGGGAATAAAGGCTGCGCGGCCTTCGTCTTTCAGCGCCGCAAAACGGGCCTCTATCCGTCCCGTCGTGTTGGTCATAGATCAACCCCCAACGCATCAGCGACGGTAAAGATATCCTTGTCACCACGACCACACAGATTGACTACCAGCAGGTGATCCTCAGGCAGATCAGGGGCCATTTTGATGACCTGAGCCAACGCATGCGATGGTTCCAGCGCGGGGATGATGCCCTCTAACTTGCAACAAAGCTGGAAGGCATCCAGCGCCTCGGCATCTGTAGCGGACACATAGTCCACGCGTTTAATGTCGTGGAGCCAGCTATGTTCTGGCCCAATGCCTGGATAATCCAGCCCGGCAGAAATCGAATACGGCTCC
>SMXS01000090.1 GCA_004356955.1 Alphaproteobacteria bacterium
CCCCGGCCAGCGCTATACATCACACCCAAATTCACCTGCGCCACGGCGATGCCCTGAATTGCGGCTTTTTGAAACAAATCAGCAGCCCGGGCGATGTCCTGCGGCACGCCGTCGCCCTGGAAATACATATTGGCCAGATTGTTTTGCGCATTGGCGTGGCCCTGATCGGCAGCAGCCATCGTCCATTTTACCGCTTTGCCCGTATCTTGGCTGCCGCCACGGCCGGTCTGATACATCACCCCGCACCAGAACTGCGCATCGGCGATCCCCTGGTCTGCAGCCTTTTCGAACCAATACAGCGCCTGACCATGGTCTTGCGGCACGCCGTCGCCATTATTGTAGATCATCGCCAAAGAAAATTGCGCGTCTGGGTCTTCCTGCTGGGCGGCCAGATCCAGCCAAAAGCGCGCCTGTTCATAATCGCGTGGCACGCTGACCCCATCAACATAGGCCTTGCCAATAAAATACTGCGCCGCTGCATGGTCCTGGTTGGCGGCCATGCGATAATATTTCAGGGCCGCGTCCTTGTCCTGCGGGACACCGCGGCCCTGGTCATAGCTGTAGGCCAAATTAACCTGAGCGTTGACGTGCCCCTGATCGGCCGATAGCTGCCACCAGCGCACGGCCTCGACATCGTCGGCCACAACGCCCTGGCCATGCAGATACATGACCCCCAGATAATATTGCGCGGACCCGTCGCCGCCCTCGGCCAACCCTGCATGGGCAGGGAGTGCCCCGGATAGGCCCAGCGCAATCATGAGCGCAAACAACCAAGCCCGATTTTGCCAATCGTTTTTCATGGCCAAACACTAGCCAAAGTTCCGCCACCTGTCTTGGCTATGATGAGCGGGGTTAATTGGGGACGCGTTAATTGGGGACAGTGTATAATTAAATGCTGCCCGGTTTCGAACTTACCCCAGACTGTCATCCCTGCCCCTGCGGAGGCAGGGGCAGGGATGACAGGTGGAGGAACAGCCCAAACAATTGACAGTCCTCGCCGCCTGACCTAGCGTCCGTGCCAGAAAAAGAGGAAACACGCCAGAAATGGAAACACAGTGGTACGACTGACCGAGACCTTTGAAGGCTTGGCCAACACGTTGCGCGGGATGGAAACACCGGCCAACCCGGATACGCCGTTGATCGACGGCCCACCCCTGGCCAATCGCCGCGTGGCGATTATCAGCACGGCGGGCCTGACGCGCATTGGCGACCGGCCCTTTGGCATGGGGGGCGACGAATATCGCGTGATCCCGACCGAGGCCGCCGACGATCTGATGGTGACCCATCTGTCGACCAATTTTGACCGCACGGGCTTTGCGCTCGATACCAATGTCATGTTCCCGCTCGACCGCCTGAACGAGATGGCCGCCGCGGGCATCATCGGTTCGGTGGCCGACTATCATTATTCAGTCATGGGCGCGACGGACCCCAAGGATCTAAAGCAGTCTGCCGACCAGATCGCAGGCTTGTTAAAGCAAGACAATGTCGACGCCGTCTTGCTGGTGCCGGTCTGACCGTTTTGTACGCGCGCAGTTAGCGTGCTCGGTTATTATTTTGAGGCGGCGGGTATCCCGACCACCCAGATTTCGCTGGTGCGGGAACACTCGGTGATGATCAAACCACCGCGGGCCCTGTGGGTATCGTTCGAATTGGGTCGCCCCCTGGGCATTCCAAACGACGCGCCGTTCCAGACCCGTGTGATCGAGGCAGCCCTCAGTCTGCTGGATCGTACCGATGGCCCCGTGCTGGAGGACTATCCCGAAGACGTCCCCGCCAGCATCGCCACATCAGAGGAAGACGGTTGGGCCTGCCCCATCAGCCTGCCATCGCCGCCAAAGGCCGTTGACCAGGATTCTGACATTCTTGACGAAATTGAATTTTTGAAATCATGGCATGATCTGGCGGCTGATCGACGCGGCGGTACAACGCTGCGGTCCAGCCGGGTTACCACTGAAGACGCTGCCCGCTTTCTGGCGGCCTGGGCGCGTGGTGAAACACCAGACAGCCCGGTTGAAGGCTTCTCGACTGTCGACATGCTGCGGCTGGCAAGCGAAGATTTGAAAGCCTATTACGCCGAAGCCGCCACCGCCCAGCCAGCCCATAACGGCCGGGACGCCACCAGTGTTCAGATATCCGACTGGTTCTGGGGGGAAACCCAGGGCGGCAATCTGCTGTTAAAACTGGCCGCCGTGTGCAAGCAAAGTGACGATCGGTTGATCAAAATCATTGGGTCTGCATTGATCGTTCCCTATCATCAAAGCCACAGACAGGCCGTCAGCTGATTGATCGGGCTTGCGCCTCTACGAACCCCTGCCATAGTCTTCACTCTGCAAAGCATTCGGGGAAAACCATGTCGGCAAATCACCAAGACCCAACCAAGATGGCCCTGGCCCGTCGGCTGCTGGACCATCATCTGGCCGGCACCACAGCCATGGCGCCTGACATCATGCGCCAGACTCTGGATGCCTATCTGGACCAGGACCGTTTTGACCATGAAATTGACCGTATTTTCAAACATTTACCGCTCGCGATGGCCTTGTCACTCGAGCTGCCAAACCCCGGTGACTACCGCGCCCTAACCAAGATGGGCGTGCCGGTGCTGATGATGCGCGGCAAGGATGGCAAGGCGCGGGCCTTTATCAATGCGTGCCGACATCGCGGGGCGCCCCTGTGCGAAGACGGCCATGGTGGCACGGCGTCTGGCAAGCTGACTTGCCCCTATCATGCCTGGACCTATGACACCGAAGGCAAATTGGTCGGCATGTTTGGTGCATCCACCTTTGGTGATTTGGACCGCGAAACAGCAGGGCTGACCGAGCTGTTCTGCGAGGAACATTCGGGCTTTATCTGGGTCATCCTGACACCGGGAGAGCGCCACAATATGGACGACTGGCTGGGCGACTTTGCCGAGCGCCTGCAAACGCTGGAGCTGGAGGACTGGTACCTTTACGACCAACGCGAAATCCCCGGCCCCGGCTGGAAGGTCACCTGGGACGGCTATCTGGAGGGTTATCATCAGGCCGCCGTGCACCCCGAGACCGTCGGCAAAAACACCATCGCCAATCTGATGACCCACGACACATATGGCCCGCACCAGCGCTTTGTCTTTGGCCGCAAAAGCCTGGGAGAATTGGCGGATATCCCCGAGGAAGAATGGAACCCGGACGACCATATCCGCCTCATTCATTCGGGTTTCCCCAACCTGTCGATCAGCGGCATTCTCGGTGGGTTCTGCCTGGTCAGCCAGGTCTATCCCGGCCCGGGCATCGACCAGACCACCACCGTCCAGACGGTGCTGACATCCCACAAGCCCGAAACCCCCGAGGACATCGCCGCCGCCGACGAATTCTCTGAACTGGGCCGAAAAGCCATTGTCGAGGAAGACTACAAGCTAGGATTCAAAATCCAGGCCGGCCTGTCCGCTGGCGGCAATACCCACTTCATGTTCGGCCGCAACGAACCAACCCTGCAGCACTTCCACAAATGGGTAGAGAAACTGTCGGGGACGTAGGCACATTCGGCGCCATTTAATTAGGGACAGTGCATAATTAATTCTACTATTATTGTTAAATAACAATTAGTTGAGGATAATTAATTATGCACTGTCCCTAATTAAATTTACTCCATACTCAATGCATTCCGGCCCAGGCCCTCAAACAGATCCAGCATTCTTTGGCGCCAGTCTTCGACGGGGTCGCCGTCTTCCAGCACCTGACCGGCGTAAGTCGTGCGCGCCCACATGAAGCCGCCCATGACGCAATAGTCGGCAAACGCTGGTGCGTCGCCCGCAATAAAGGGTTGCTCGGCCAGGGTCTGGCGAATGGGCTCCAGCGCAGACCGCGTGCGTTTGAGCGCCTCGTCTTCCATGGCGCGGAAGTCGTCGATGGTTTTGCCGGTCCACTCATACCGGCTTTGGGCGAAATATGGCTTGTCTTCGTCCTGGGTCACATCATAAGTGCCGGGGCTGCACAGCAGGAACATCGCACCCAGCTGCACATGGTCAGCCCATTTGTTGATCATCAGCGCCGTGCCTTGCGCGCCCTCAAACAGGCTGGGGGCAAAGCTGTAAGCATCTTCCAGATAGCACGCGATCTTCCAACTGTCAGAAATGACCTCGTCACCATCCACAAGCACCGGCACCCGGTCCTGGCCCGAGAATGCCAGTTGGTCTTTGTCGTGATACGAGATCGGCACGCGTTCCGGGTTCAGGCCCTTATGGGCAAGGCAAAAGCGCGTGCGCCACACAAAGGGGCTGACGGTGCGTCCCTGCGACAGGGAGAGTTCATAGAGTTTCATGATGTTTTTCTTCTTGTTGTCTTCTGATTTGATTGTGGTGATATGCTATCAGGAAACAACCAACATGCCAGCAGGAGCACCCAATGGATCTGGAAACTGAAAAGCCCGTCATGTGGGCCGGCCACGTCAATATGAGCACCGACAAAATTGACGAATCCGAGGCCTTCATGCTGGCCGTCGGCATGCGGCCCCTGTTTCGCCGTGACGATACCGTGATTCTGGAAATGCGCGCCGGAACCCATCTGGTCATCTCGCTTGTCGACAAGGTAGAACCCGGCCCCGCCGCCTTTGACCTGATGGTGGAGGACCTCGACGCCTTCCACGCCCGCCTGACCGACGCCGGGCTGAACCCATCAGAAATCGGGCCCGTCCCGGCCCACCAGGCCTTCACCCTGACGGAACCCGCCGGCAACGTCATCACGGTGTTCGACAGCCATAATTCAGAGTTTCCTGTTTAGGGAAAAACTACAAACTCAACGTCATTCCTGCGAAGGCAGGAATCCACTAGGCCTCAAATGGCAAAATCTTTTTTTGTATATATATTTTCGAGCAAGCCGCAGGGGACGCTCTACATTGGCGTTACCAGTAATGTGGTGCGCAGAATCTATGAACATAGAACCGGAAAAGCCGAAGGGTTCACGAACCAACACGATGTGAAAGCTCTTGTTTACATCGAACCCCATACATCGGCGGAAGCAGTCATCACACGCGAAAAGCAGCTGAAGAAATGGAAGCGATCCTGGAAAATAAACCTGATCGAGAGGGACAATCCGTTTTGGGATGAACTGTATGATGCGATCACCTAATTCAGAACTGTCCTAGTCACTATCTCGATGAAAGTGGATTCCTGCCTTCGCAGGAATGACGACCAGGGAGGGTTACCCCTTACCCCACCTTCACCGGCAATGTCTTTCGGCCCCATAGGAAGAAGGGTTTGATGCGTTCGCCGTCGCCAACGAGCGACAGGGTTGGGCAGCGCTCAATCAATGTCGACAGCGCGTCCCGGCCCATCAGGCCTTCACCCTGACGGAACCCGCGGGCAACGTCATCACCGTATTCGACAGCCATAATTCAGAGTTTTCGGTGTAAAAAACCCCGGCAGAACATTCATCCTGCCGGGGCTTAGCTTTCGTGACAAATTCAGATTAGTACCTGAAGATGGCCTCGATACCGATTTGGCGACCGCGCAGGATCTGGCCGAACACGTCACCGGCATTACCCGGTTTGTCGGCCGAATTGGCAATCATCAGCTCATTGGTGAGGTTGCGGCCAATAAGGGCCACTTCCCACCGATCGTCATCTGAATAGACCCGCACGGCAACGTTTATTTTGACCGTCGAACCCTGGAAGGCAACCGGGTTCAGCGCCGCTTGTGTGCCGTAGCTGTCGGTAAAGATCAACTCACCAGACAGGCCAAAACTAATGTCATTGGAAATCGGCGCATCATAGGACGCGCCAACGCTGCCTGACCATTTTGGCGCCAACAGACGCGTACGACCGGTCAGGTCCTGCACAAATCCTGGTCCGCCCAGCCCTGTTTCATTGACATGGCAGCCTTCTTCTACCGTCTGCAACCCATAGCAGGGCGCATTGGTGAAAGAGCGATATTTGGCCTCATTATACCCCACCTGGGCCCGCAGCATCAGCCTGTCAGTGGCGGCGAAGTTCATGTCGAGGTCAAACCCCTTGGCCCGGGCATCGGCATTAATGATCGAGAAATTGACAATGGCTGCGTTGAAGACACTGTCCTGGATGCCATCAAAATTATAGTAATAGATCGTGCCATTGAGGCGCATGCGATTGTCCATCAGCGTCGACTTGAAGCCGATTTCACCGCCCTTGGCTTTTTCTTCCTGATAGACAACAGATTCTGGCGTGGTGCCGGAATTGATGATCGTCTGGGTCGAGAAACCACCCGCCTTGTAGCCGGATTTATAGGCTCCGTAGACCGTGAAATTGTCTCTCACGTGCCAGGTTATGGTCGCTTCAGGCGAAACGTTGTTGTCGTCAAAGTCTGCCTCGATCAACTGCCCCGGTTCCAAAAATAGCCCCGCCAGCAACGGATGAGAATATAGAATGCCTTCGAACATAGACTTCTCGACCTTCGACCAACGAGCCCCAGCTGCCAGTTCCAGGTCTTCGGTGACGTCCCAGATCAATTGCCCAAACACCGAAAACACCTTGCCCTTGACCGTGGAGAACCCGGCCCAGTTGTTTGAAAACCCGTTATCAGGGTTTACGCCAACCGCGGCAATCTTGCCCTGGTTGTCGGAGTCACGATCAATGCGCTCATAGAACATACCAAACATGAAATTGAACGGGTTGTCATAGGTGGAATGCAACCGCACTTCCTGGCTGAAAACGGTGCTGGTTTCATCCTGTATGCCTTCAAGCTGGTTAAAGGTGGTGCCGTCGAAATTATCCCAACGGAACCAGTCATAGGCGTGCACACCAGTGATGGAACTCAGCACGTAATTGTTCCATGTGTAGGACATGTCCAACGTCGCCAACAGGCTGTCATAGCTGGCAAAGCCATCACCATTGGGCCGGTCTTCCAACCCGTCAAAATTCTCACGAATTTCCTGCGGAATAGCCCCCTGTGACTGCACGCCATTAATGATGCAATCGCCGGTCGGGTCGACCAGTCCATTGGTCACCGGAAAGTCGCCCAGGCAGTGCAGCACTTCAGTCAATTGGGTGCCGTTCATATTCATGCTAGAGCCCATAATCTTGAATGTTGCCGTAAAGGCGTCGCTGGGGTCGAGCTGAAGGGTCAGGCGCGCGATGTGCTGGCTATAGTCCCCTTTGCGGTCGTTGAACGCACCAGGGAAATCAAACGGCTCAAGCGCCAGCGACGGAAAAGTATTTTCAATAGGGCCAGAAACATTCTTCATCCAGCCTTGCGCTGTGCTGCCCTGATAGGCAAGTCGGATCCCCACTTTATCATTAATCGGGCCGGAAATAATCGCCTCGCCAATGAATTCATCCGCTTCAAATTCATAAAATACCTTGGCAATGAATTCCCACTCCGTCCCTGGGCCGGCACTGTTGATAGAGACGACCCCGGCGGAGTTATTCTTGCCAAAGAACAGCGCTTGCGGGCCCTTGAGAATTTCGATGGACTCGATATCAAACATGGCTTCACGGACGATGCGACCACGGCTTATCTGCATGCCGTCGATATCAATACTCACACTAGTATTGAGGCCAGGGTCCAGCGTGCTGGAGCTGATGCCGCGCACCACAAAGGCAGCCCCTGCGCCAGAACCGGCGGGCATCAACATAACCTGATTGGCCATTTCAGCAATCTCAGTAAGGCTTGAGGCCTTATACCGATTGATGTCCAGTTTGCTGAAAACCTGAAGCGAAACAGGCACATCGATGAAAGACTCATCCTTTTTACGGGCAGTAACAGTGATGGATTCGATTGTTTGGGCAAGGGACGCTCCCAGGTCACCAAGGAACACAGATAGGCCAACGGCCATCACAACAAATAGACGGTTGCGATAATTTCCGAGCACTGCATGTCGTATACGATTGAAAAACATAGCTTTTCCCCTTTC
>SMXS01000007.1 GCA_004356955.1 Alphaproteobacteria bacterium
CTTCGACTTCGCTGAATGTCTGTTGTGCGTTCTGGATTGTTTCGGATGACCGCAGTTCGGGATAGTTCTCGGCCACGGCAAACAATTGCATCATGCCAGATTGGACGCTGCGTTCGGCCTCTAGATGTTGTTTCACGGCATCTGGGTCCGAGGCCTCGTAGCTTTGGTGAGCCAGATTGCGGGCCTTTGTCAGATTGGTTAGCAGTTCTTTTTCATGGGTCATGAATTTTTGCGCCAGGGTCACGATATTGGGGATCAGGTCATGGCGTTTGCGCAATTGCACGTCGATAGAGGACAGCGCCTCGCGGGTCGTATTGCGGCGCTTGAGAACTGTCACGTAAACCATATAGATGCCGAAAGCGGCAATGCCCAAAACGATCAATAATGTCATAAAACCCTCTGAAAGTAGCCCGCAATGGGCACCAGCCTATCACGCTGTAGGTGGAATTTCAGCAGCGGTCTTGAAGCTGCCGCAAACCCCCGTTAGGCTGGCCGCCTGTCAGGATGAAAGGACAATTCCATGCGTTATTTGCACACGATGCTTCGGGTTACCGATGTTGATGCCTCACTCGATTTCTTTGTTAACAAACTGGGCCTCGTGCAACAGCGCCGGGTCGATGTTGAAGCCGGGCGATTTTCGCTGATCTTTTTGTCACCCAAAGACCAGCCTGATGCTCAGATCGAGTTGACCTGGAACTGGGATCCCGAACCCTATGATGGCGGCCGCAACTTTGGCCATCTGGCCTATGAGGTCGATGACATTTACGCCCTGTGCCAAAAGCTGATGGACGAAGGCGTCACGATCAACCGGCCGCCGCGCGATGGCCATATGGCGTTCGTTCGGTCACCCGACAATATCTCGGTCGAGTTATTGCAAAAAGATGGTGCGCTGGAAGTCAAAGAACCCTGGGCCAGCATGGAAAATATTGGCGAGTGGTAGGCTAGCCTGCCTGCGCCCCGTGCCTGGGGGAATCTTCAAAGTCACCAGCGGCTATATTTCCCATCCGCGCGATAACTTCTTCAGCCTCGGCGACCATGTTGCGGACGATGTCGCCTGCGGGCAAGACATCATGAACCGCGCCTGATCCCTGGCCTGCGGCGGCGGCCTCTTTGGCGGGGTCGAAGTAGGACGTGTCGCCGCGCAAGGAATGCATCACGCCTGCGCCCATTGAAATCGCGCCCTGTTCACCAAAGGGTCGAATTTCGTCGGGCTTGCTTTCCCATTCTGCGGTCCAGTCGTTCTGGATCACCCGCATGGTTTTGCCGGAATAGGACCGCGTGACAATGGTATCGCGGTCTTCAGCCTCGATAATGCGTTCTTTATACAGTGGATGCGCGTGGGCTTCGGTCGATGCAATAAAGCGCGTGCCGACCCAAACGCCTTGGGCGCCAAAGGCCAGGGCTGCAGCCAGGCCGCGACCATCGGTGATGGCCCCGGCAGCAATGACCGGAATATTTACTGCCTCAACAATCTGTGGGATCAACGCCATGCCACCGATGGGGCCCGTATGGCCGCCGGCCTCGGTGCCCTGGGCCACAACCACGTCACAACCCGCTTGTTCGCCCTTTTGGGCATGGCGAACCGCGCCACACATATTCATGGTGATGATGTTGGCCGATTTCAGGCGTTCAATAATGGGGAAGGGGACGCCAAGCCCGGCAATAAAAGCCGTCGCGCCTTCGTCGATGATCACATCAATGGCTGCCGTCAGGGAGTTTGGCAGCGCTGCCAGCAGGTCGACGCCAAAAGGTTTGTCGGTCAACTGCTTGACCTTGCGCATCTCGTCGCGGATCTGGTCTGGCGTGGCTGACGCCATGCCCAAACTGCCAAAGCCGCCAGCTTCGGACACAGCAGCACAGACTTCGGCATAGGATACCCCGCCCATGCCTGCCAACAGAACCGGGTGTTCAATACCCAGTAGGTCACAAATCGGTGTTCGTAAGCTCATAACTATTCCATTCCCCAAGATTTGCATCATCATACAAAGGATCGGGGCGATGGCCAGCGATAGTGAGCATTGGGAATGTGCCGAGGGGGTGTTGATGGTCGAGAATTTTTAGGTGGGGTTTTGTCAACTATTGCGTAGAAGAGTTCAGGAAACTGCGGCTGCTGCATCAATGGCTGGTCGAGAATCTTTGATTAATCTGTATCAGTGCCGGACTGCAGCGGGAGGGATGGGTTGCTGCAGCCCGGCGACATTCTGACCGACCGAAAATGATGCCGATCAGATCGTAATCTTACGAGGCCTCGGCATAGCTCTTTGGTCCCGTGGTGCTCTTTGGTCCCGTGGCCGCGTCCAGGGCCTCGATAAAGGTGCTGGGCTCGGGCCGGACCCTGTAATTATCTGTCTGGTCCAGAAAGATAATGCGTCCGTTAGCGCTGGTAATAATGACCGTCGGCATCACGGTTTCAGAATCATAGCCGGTAATGCCCAGCGGGATCCCATCATCCATGGCAATACCCAATTGCTTTGCAGCCTTATTGCCCGGGTCGGTCAAGAATAGAAATGGCACGTCAGAGCGAGACGCCAGCTTGACCGTGTTTTCATGCGATTGCGGGCTAACCAGGGCGACTTGCGCGCCGCGATCGGCCAGGGCTTTGTAGCCATCGGCAATCTCGCTAATCTGGGCCATGCAAAGCGGGCACCAATTCCCACGGAAAAATAACAGCACTGTTGGTTTGCCAAACAGGCTGGTGGATGGGAAATTGTTGCCGTTTATATCTTGCAGCACAAAGTTTGGCAGGGGCGCATCCAATTGCAGCTGGGTGCTGTCTGTCCGGCCAAAGCTGCTGTACCAGTAATTATACAACATAAAGCCCGTCGCGCCAAATAGCGCCAGCACCAGCGGCATGGGTGAGGCATATTCACCGAGCATGAAGCCAATCAGTGAACACCCAAGGCCACCAAGGGTCAGGATCGTCACAAGTGGCAAACGGCTCGACGTGCGCGGCCTGGGGCTGACCATGGTCACGACTAAAACAAACACGGCAAATGGCATCGTTGCCATCACAACGCCAATATAGGCCAGGCTGGGGCCGTGGGCGATCAGCTGATACAGACCATACAGGCCAATAAATGCATCAATGCCCATGAAGGGCATGACAAAGATGCTCTTTAACTTATTCATGTGTTGTAGCCCCAGCAACTCAGTCGATTCATTATTGGCTGATTATAGACGGATTTCCGTCACATCTATTTCACATGCACGTGAACGAAAAAGTCACTACGATGGCGCCATCAAAGAGATTGAAGGGATCAAGGGAGTATAAAATGCCTATCAATTACGAACAAATCATGCAGGGCAAAGCCAGCGACATTCCGTACAGCTATGGGGACCGTGAAACCATGCTGTATAATTTGGGTCTGGGCATGAGCCATGATCAGCTTAACACACAGGAATTACACTATTCTTTTGAAAACGACCTGAAGACCATCCCCACTATGGCGGCGCTGTTCGGCGGCGGCGTTGTGATGGGTAATTCGGGCATTAATTTCGTCATGGTGGTGCACGGCGAACAACGTATCAAGCTGCATCAGCCTTTGCCGTATGAGGCAGACTTGTTGATTGACTCACGAATAATTGAAGTGCTCGACAAAGGTGCTGACAAAGGTGCCGTAATCTATTCCGAAACGAAGACCCGCCTGAAAGATACGGGCGAACCGGTCTCGACGGCTGTATCGACAATTTTTGCCCGTGGTGACGGCGGCTTCGGTGGCTCTGCTGGCCCCGCACCGGTTGAAACCCACGCCATCCCTGATCGCGCACCGGACGAAACATGTGAACTGTCGACCCGCGACGACCAAGCCCTGATCTATCGTCTGTCCGGAGATCGCAACCCGCTGCATGCGGATCCTGCATTTGCCAAAGCGGCCGGGTTCCCCAAACCCATTCTGCATGGCCTGTGCACCTATGGTGTGGCGTGCCGTGCGGTGCTGCAGACTGTCTGTGATTATGACCACACGAAAATTGGCAGCTTTGATGCGCGGTTCTCGTCACCGGTGTTCCCGGGGGAAACCATCATTACGGATATGTGGGTGGACGGCGATGTCGTGTCTTATCGTTGCCGACTCAAGGAACGCGATGTCGTGGTCATCAATAATGGCCGCTGCGAACTGAACACCTAGGGCTTTGACATGAAATTGCTGCGTTATGGCCCCGAGGGGTCTGAAAAGCCGGGCCTGTTAGACAGGGCTGGCAATATTCGTGATCTGTCCGGCCATGTTAGCGATCTGGCGGGGGATGCACTGTTGCCTGCCAGTATCCAGGGTCTGCAGGCGCTGGACCCTGATTCGTTGCCCTTGGTCGACGGCAATCCGCGTATTGGCCCCTGTGTTGCCGGCACAGGAAAATTCATGGGGATCGGTTTGAACTACGCCGATCATGCGGCCGAGACAGGCGCTGAACTGCCGACCGAACCCATGTTGTTTATGAAGGCAACGTCTTGTATTTGCGGGCCAAATGATGACGTCATTATTCCGCGGGGGTCGACCCAGCTGGATTGGGAAGTTGAACTTGCGGTTGTGATCGGGCAGGGCGGTAAATACATTGCTGAGGCCGATGCGATTAACCATGTGGCGGGCTATTGCGTCGTCAATGATGTGTCCGAGCGCAGCTATCAGTTCGATCATTCAGGGCAATTTACCAAGGGAAAAAGTGCCGATCATTTTGGCCCAATTGGTCCCTGGTTGGTGACCCCTGACGAAGTCTCCGACCCACAGAACATGCGCCTGTGGCTAAACCACAATGGCGAGAAACGTCAGGATGGCTCTACACGTGAAATGGTGTTTGGCGCGCTCTACCTTGTTAGCTATCTCAGCCACTATATGCGGCTGGAGCCCGGCGACATCATTACCACTGGTACACCCCCCGGCGTTGGTCGGGGGATGACCCCACCAGTCTATCTGCGTGAAGGCGATATTTTGCATCTGGGAGTCGATGGATTGGGCGAACAGCGGCAAAATGTGGTGGCAGACACTTGATGTAGACACAATTTCTGCGATTTATTTCGATTTAAGACAAAAACCTACCTAATCAGGTAGGTTTTTGATTCAGAGAAATTTGGCACAAGGTTGTCAGACCTTTTTTTCGGTCTAGTGTTGTTATTCAGGACGTGTGAGGGCTTCATATTTTAGGAGTTCTTGCACGTCCTGCCCTAACATCACGCTTTCAAAAAACGCCCATCAGGTCATGCTGACTTTGGTGGGTTTTTTTGTGGGAAAGGGTCATGCTGCAGGGGTCTATCAATCATATCTCGATCACCGTGAGTGACCTGCCCGAGGCGCTGAAGTTTTTCACGCCACTTCTGGAATTTCTGGGCTATGTATCAGAAGGGATCATCCGCGATAATTTTTCCGGGCAGGAATTGGTGGTGCATCTGAACATGGCCGACGGCACGGCCGTGAACATCTGGCAAGCCAAACCCGACATGGCCGAACACAAGTTTGAGATGTATGAACCCGGCCTGCATCATCTGGCCTTTAATGTCGAAAAACACGACTATGTCGATAAGGTCCACAACCTGGTGAAGGATTTGGGGGCAACCATCCTCGACGGGCCTGGCGAATTCCCTTTCGGGCCGGGGGGCTATTATGCGGTTTATTTTCTCGGGCCCGATAATCTGAAATTTGAGATCGTCCATATGCCCTTGGCCGAACAGCGATTTCGCGCGTTGCAGGGCGGCTAGATCAAGTTGCTCCGACTCTGGCCCGAGTCTGGCTTGACTCTGTTTGCGACTCATTCATAATGAGAACATAACAGGAACAAAACTGAGTCGAGTCGGGTGGACATTCAATGTCATCCGGGGCCAATCCGGAGCCAATCTGGGGCCAATCCCATCTGTTTCTGCCCCTGTTTTATGTAAATGTGACGCAACAAATGGTCTTTAATGATGGATACACAAAGCAGCCAGAACATGGTCCCTGCTGCCCAAAATGGGGTGGCTACCCAAAAAAATCCGGGTGCCCGCAACCGTCAAATCGAAGATTTGCGGCAGCAGATTGGCGAGGTCGAAGGGCCCGGTCGCGGTGCCGGGCGTGGCGTGCTGCCCTTTGATGTGTCCGCCATGGATGATGCTTTGCCCGAAGGCGGCCTGCCTTTGTCTTGTGTGCATGAAGTCCAGGGTGCCTATGGCGATGGCGCGGCCCCCGGGTTCTGTGCGGCCCTGTTGGCGCGCCTGTCGCGACTGAAGGGTGCCGGGTTACAGGGAGGGTTACAGGGTGGTCTGGATACGGCCCCCGTCCTGTGGCTCGAGGCCGGGCAGAGATTGTACCTGCCGGGGCTGGCGCAATATGGGGTGCAGCCGGGGCAATTATTCCTGGTGTCCAATATCCGTAAATCTGCTGACCGCCTGTGGGTGTTGGAAGAGGCCCTGCGCTGTGGTGCGCTCGCCGGCGTGGTGGCAGAACTGGATGAGGCCGACTTTACCGCCAGCCGCCGCCTGCAATTGGCCGCCGAGGCGGGCAACACGACAGGCTTGGTGCTGGTGGAACGAGGGCACCATAGAAATGGCCAGGGTGGGTACGGGATGGCCAGTGCTGTGACCCGCTGGCAGGTCGATACCATGCCCAGTATGGAATGCCGCCTCAACAGTGGCCCACCAGGCGTGGGGGACCCGTGTTGGAATGTAGCCCTGACCCACAGCCGTGGTGGCCACCCGGATCGCTGGGCGCTGAACTGGCATGACCATGCCTGGCAACATCGGGTGGATGACGCTGCCCCAATTGTATTGCCTGTGGCCACCCCTGTTGCGGCTGCCCCCGTTGCGGCAAATGATGATGCGCGTTCTGTTGCCCAGGTTACGGGGTAACCCGGTGCGATGGCGCAGCATCTGGACCATGTGGACGACGGCACTAGTGCCCCTGCTGTCAGGGGGATAAAAAAGCGGGTTTTGGCCCTGCACCTGCCCCGGTTCGGGACAGAACGTCTGGCCAAAGAAATGCCCGAGACTATCCATCAACCCTTTGTAATAATTGAAGAAAACAAGGGTAAGCTAGTGCTGGCGGCGGTTAATCCCCCGGCCAGGCGGCAGTCTTTGGTCCCAGGCATGGTGTTGGCCGATGCCCGGGCGCTGGTTCCCAAACTTGTGACCTGTTTTGCCAACCCACAGGCCGAGGCACAGGCCCTGCACAAATTGGCTGACTGGTGTATTCGCTATACGCCGTTAGTCATGGTCGCAGGATCAAAAGCCCTGTTCCTCGATATCAGTGGCTGCGCACATCTGTTCGGTGGCGAACAGGCGCTTGCCAGCCACTTGCAAACCCGGCTTGTCAGCTTTGGATTGACCTCTCACATCGCCATTGCTGATACGCCGGGTGCCGCCTGGGCCATTGCCTGTTGTGCTGGGAATGATACCCCGCAAATTCTGCCGCCCTTTATGGGGGACAATGCCTGGGACGCCCTGGCGCATTGCCCCGTGATGGGCCTGCGCCTGGATGCAGCGGTAGAGGATGCGCTGGTGTCTTTTGGCCTGCGCAGTATTGGGTCGTTGCGGCCCCTTGCCAGGCGCGACCTTGCCGACCGCTTTGGTGCAGATATGGTCCAGCGGCTGGCCCAGGCCCTGGGGGCTGAGGCCGAGGCGATCACCCCCATCCGTCCGGTCATTCCCTTTGTTGCGCGCCAAATATTCTTTGACCCCATCGCCACGGCCGAAGATATTGCCGCGACGGTTAGGGCGGTGCTGGATGATCTGTGCCAGATGCTGGGCGATGCCGGGCAGGGGGCCGAAAAGCTGGTGCTCGCGTGTCATCGGGTGGATGGCACAACGCAACATTTGTCCTTTGGCATGGCGCGCCCGTCGCGCTGGCCGGACCCCCTATTTGTTTTGCTGGCCGAAAAACTGGATCAGGTACAGCCAGATTTTGGCATCGAAATTGTTGAGCTGAGCGCCCATCGCACCTCGCCTCTGGAAGGCGACCAGGCCAATTGGCCCGGAGACTTGCCAGGGTATGGACCTCAGTTTTCTAATGGGGCGGATAGGGCCCTGCGCAGCGAGGCTTTTGCTGCCTTTGCCGACCGGTTGGGTAATCGCTTTGGCTTTGCCAGTCTGGCGCGCCCCGCCCCGGTGCAAAGCTGGCTGCCAGAACGGGCAGTGGCCCGCCTGCCACCATTCGAGGAAAAATATTTTGCAGGCAGGCCCCGCTGGCCGAGCGGGCGGGCGCGGCCTCTGCGGCTGTTTAGTCGGCCCGAACCTGTCGAGGCCGTTGCCCCGGTACCCGATGACCCGCCGGTGCTGTTCCGCTGGCATGGGCGCACTTATCGGGTTCGTGCAGCGGACGGGCCTGAGCGCCTGTCGGATGAATGGTGGGGTCAGGAAAGCGAACATGGCGTCGGTGTGCGCGACTATTACACTGTCGAAGACGAA
>SMXS01000091.1 GCA_004356955.1 Alphaproteobacteria bacterium
CTGCCTCTGTTTGGCGGCGATCAGGATCGTTGGACCCAGGCCCCAGACACGATGGCTCCAGACACGATGGCTCCAGACACGATGGCTCCAGACACGATGGCTCCAGACACGATGGCCCCAGATAGAGAGACCAAGGAATAGGCAATGCAGCTAAACGGCATTGAACTGAAACACACCAATATGCGCGACGTCTTTTTGGAAAGGACGGCGCTGGGCGACAAAGCCTTGTTGATCTGCGACGGCGAAACTCTGACCTACGCGATGGCCGACGAAACGTCCAATCGCATTGCCAGTTCCATGGCGGCCCATGGCATTGGCAAAGGCGATGTGGTGGCGACCTTCATGTATAACTCGATCGACCATGCCTCTGTCTGGCTGGCTTGCATTAAATTGGGGGCGATTTTTGCGTCCCTGAACGTGTCACTGGCCGCCAATGAGCTGGTCTACAGCCTGGCCGACACCAAGGCCAAGATGATCGTTCTCGATCACGACCTGATAGAGGTCTATCGCGAAGCACGGCCTGACTTTGCCCATACGCCTATGGAGGTTTTATGGCGTGGCCCCGAACATACTGATGGCTTCATCCCCTTCGCCCAATTGCTGGAAGGTGACAATATTCTGCCGGTCGTCGATCTGGCACCCAATGATCCGATGTCGATCATCTATACCGGCGGCAGCACCAGCATGCCCAAGGGGGTACTGGCACCGCACATGCACTACATTGCCGCAGCCGAACGATATAAGGAAATCACCCAATCCCGGCCGGACGATGTGCATTTCGCCAATTCGCACTTCTTCCATGTGGGCGGGCAGCAATTTGGCCTGATGGGGCCGCTTTATTGTGGCACGACAGGGGTGATGACCCGCTGGTTCAGTGTCTCTAACTATTGGCGCATTGCCCGCGAGACCGGTGCGACAATTATCGACCCCATTGGCACCATGATATCTGCGCTGTTGACGCCCGAGCCCTCGGATGATGACCGCAATCACAAGGTCCGGCTCGGTATTGGCATCGCCTCTGGCCAGGTGCGGTCGACGTTCCGCAATGAATTTGAAACCCGTTTTGGCGTCCCCCTGCTAGAAGTCTATGCCATGACCGAGGTGGGTGTGTTGCTGTGCAGCGAGCGCCTTGACGACAAGACCAAGGACAGTTGCGGCAAAACCTATGGCTGGGCCGACATCTGCATTGTCGATGAAAATGAAAGCCCGGTACCGACAGGGCAACAAGGGCAAATTCTGCTGCGCCCGACCGCAACCAATTGCTTTATGTTGGAATATATCAACAAACCGCGAGAGACCATCGAGGCGTGGCGAAACCTTTGGTATCACTCGGGCGATATTGGTTATTTGGACGGCGATGGCTATCTGCATTTCGTTGGCCGCCAAGCCCATTGGGTACGCGTGCGCGGCGAAAACGTATCGGCCTTTGAGGTCGAGAAGGTCGTGACAGAACACGACGCTGTCGAAGACTGCGCCATTGTTGGTGTCCCGGCCGAATTGGGTGAGGAGGACATCAAAGCCTATATTCAGGTCGCCAAAGGGCAGTCGCTTGACCCTTTGGAAATTGTCAGCTTTTGCTCTGACCGACTGGCCTATTTCAAGGTCCCCCGTTATATTGAGTTTGTGACCGAATTCCCCCGCACCATCACCAAGCAGGAAATTGAACGTCATGCCTTGCGTGACCTGGGGATTGGCGATGCATGGGACCGTGATGCGTAGGGACCAAACCGATAAAATGGGTATCTGATGTCTCGTAAGACCGACCCCAAAAAGCTGGAACGCGTGCTTGATGCCGCCTCGGACCTTTTTTTGTCTGAAGGCTATGACGCCGCGTCTATGCAACAATTGGCCGACAAATTGGGCCTGCACAAGTCCAGCCTGTATCATTATGTCGACGGCAAAGAAGACCTGTTGGAACAATTAACCCGGTCTGCACAAGATAAGGCAGAGGCCGATTTGGCCGCCGCAGAGAGCGATCCGGATAATGGTTTCCTGGCAGCGCTGAGCCTGGCCATTGACCAAACCCTGAACGACGTTGGCCGTACCAGCCTGGTCCTGCGGCAAAAGCCGGGCACAACCACAGGGGATGCCGTTGTCGAGAGACGCCGAGCCTATGACCGCCGCCTTTCGAAGCTTATTGAAGCGGCGCAGCAATCGGGCAAAATGCGCAGCGATATCCACCCCATGCTGTTGGCCCGCCTGACCATGGGCATGGTCAGCTGGTTGGTAGAATGGTACGACCCGGCGCTGAGCCGTTTTGGTCCTGAAGAAATTCGCGAAGCCGCCCTGGCTCTGGTGACCAGCGGTGTGATCGTCCCAGAAGACGACTAGTCAGGCACCCCCAGCCCCCTATCCTGCGCAATCTGACGCAAATCAACCTTCGACACCTTGTTGGACCCGGTCAGTGGGAAAACCTCTAGCGGCACCACATGCCGAGGCACCTTGAAGTTGGCCATGCGGTCGCGGCACCAAGATATGATGGCCTCTGGCTCCAAGCCATTGCCCACCACAAAAGCACAGACAATCTCGCCCAGCCGGGCATCGGGCAGCCCAATAATCGCGGCATCCTGTATGGCCGGGTGCTCGCGCATCATGTCTTCGACTTCAGCCGGATAGACATTGAATCCACCCACTATGACCATGTCTTTGATCCGCCCCAGAATTTGAAAGTGCCCTGTTTCATCAACAGACCCTCGGTCGCCTGTGTGTAACCAGCCTTCGTCGTCAATGGTCGCAGCTGTTGCATCTGGATCATCCAGATAGCCATCCATTACGGCATAACCGCGCACGACAATTTCGCCAGGCTCGTCCACGCCGACCGGATGGTTTTCAGGGTCGACCACCCGCACTTCAAAGCCCTCGCAGGCAACGCCGATGGTGGTTGCAACGGTCTGCGGGTCGTCTGAAGGCAATGTATAGGTGGCCGTGCCGCATTCCGTCATGCCATAGGCCTGGACAATGCGGTCAAACGTCAATTCCTTGAGCATGCGGTGGATCAACTCTACCGGCACGTCGGCGGCCCCTGTTAACGACAGGCGCAACGACGAGACGTCATACTTGGCAAAATCGGAATGTTCCAGAATGGAATGGAAAACCGTCGGCGGTCCCGGGAAATAGGTAATTCGCTCTGCCTCGACCAATTGCAACGCCTGTTCAGCATCGAAGATCGGCATAGGATAGACCGTTCCACCAACCAACAAGGCTGGCAGCCAGCCCCCCGTATATCCAAAAACATGAAAAAACGGATTCACCACCAGATAGCGGTCGTCTGCCACATTGCCATTTTGCCTGATGGTGGCGAGCGTCTGTCGGACTGTGATGCCATGCTTGTGAGGCACCGCCTTGGGCCGACCGGTACTGCCAGAGGTGAACATGATGTCGCACACATCGTCGGGCTCTATCTGCGCCAGGGCATGCCGCCAAGTGCTCTCGGGCACCGACCTGCCTTCGGCCAGGAACGCCTGCCACGCGCCATCGCCCGGCAGGTCCACCAGTCTTGGCCTGTCTTCCAATCCACACAGTTCTAACGCCGCTGCGGCATCAAGGCCCATGAAGCCATTGTCCGCAATCAACAATTTGGCCTTTGTCTGACCGATCGGAAAGGCAGCCTCGGCCGGTTTGTAGCGCGTATTGATGGGCACAAAGGCCGCCCCAACAGATTGCGTTGCCAGGGCGGCAACAATCCAACGGGATGAATTCGGCGCCCACAGCACCACGCGATCCCCGGGGCCAATGCCCATGGCGATCATGGATTTTGCCGCCTGGCCGATCAGGTCCGCAAGCGCGGCATAGGTAAGGCGGACATCGCCATCAACGATGGCAATTTTGTTGAGCAGGGTATCAGCTTGAGCAAGGACTGCGGCAGGAACAGAATTGTAGCCACCAGCATCCATCAATCAGGCTTCGTCGATCACGCCAGATTTATGCAAGGCTTCGATTTGTTGGTCGCTATATTTCAAGACCCGGCGAAGCACATCATCGGTGTCGCCACCCAAGGAAGGCGCCGGGGTTCGAATGGCGGGGCGCTTGCCATCGACCAACCACGGCGTCGCCACAATTTCCCGCATACCCGAAACCGGGTGATCCACCGCCTGGCGAACATCGGTGCCCGCAAACACATCGGACGTCGCGGTATCGGCAAGGCTGTCAACGCTGGTGGCCACGCCACCTTTTTCTCGCACTGTGGTCAGCACCATGTCCATATCTTGCTGCATCGCCCATGCTGCAAAGGCCTCGGCGTCTTCCCCGTCAGGCAGGGTGACGGCTGCATAATTGCCGTCTGACACTTGAAACATTCCCTCTGTAACAGCAGGAACTTCTGCCGTCGGAGCATTCATCAAGGTAGCCACGGCCTCAACCTGCGAGCATTCATACGTCGCACCCACCCCGGTCTCGCGTGCATGCAAGACACCGGCAAGCGCCGCATAGACGCCAAACAATGCAGCATTCGGGTCGCTCATCACAAAAGTCGGCGACCCGATGAAGGCGCCATTTTGGTCGGTGATCTGGCTTTCATAGCCGCCCAGGGCAGACAGCATCAGGCCATAGGATCGCAGGGATTCGATAGAACTGCCCCGCCCTGTCGCGCTTAGCGAGATAACAACCAGTTTGTTGTTCAGGCGATCCAGTTCTGCGGAATCCAGCCCCAGCCGGTCTAAGGTGCCCACCGTGAAATTTTCCAACAGAATGTCCGATTCCCGGATCAGGTCTTTGACAACCTCTGTGCCTTCATCGCGCTTCAGGTCAGCCGCAAAGCCGATCTTGTTTCGGTTCAGGCTCTGGAACGAATAAGACGATTCTCGACGGATCGCCTCTGGTATTTTACCACGAAGGCGTTCAACCCCGCGCGTGCGATACAGATCGTAGCGCTTGTACCACTCGACCTTGACAACTTCGGCACCCAAATCCGCCAAATGTTGGCCGACCATAGGCCCTGACCAGACCCAGCAAAATTCGATAACGCGTAAGCCGCGCAGCGGCAATTTATCAGTTCCCACGTCCCACATCCCCTTCCGCCGGTAGTTTTACGGCACCTGTTGCTTTGGAAGGCAGCATAATGGTTGCGTTCCCCCGCGCAATGGTTTGACCGTCCTGGTTCTGGGCGGTTAGCGCGACAATCACGGCTGGTCTTTCCTGACAAATCGTCAATTCGGTGACTTGCCCGCGCATGCTGGTTGTCGTGCCAAGCGGCGGGCACTCAGCCAGGGTCAAGGACAATTGATGCAAAAACCCGTCATCACCCATCCAGTCAGTCACCAATTGCGCCACCCACGACACAAGCTCGGGACCGGTGGCCGTTTCGGCATGCAAGCCACCCTCGCTCAATTCGTCCTCAACCCTGGTGACGCCGCTGGTTGCCGCGCTCCACGCCACCACATCCATGATGCTCAGCGGGCCTTTGAGCAAAGGACCTATTTCTTCGCCGACCTGTACGTCTTCCATCAGGCGACGGCTATCCCCCCGGCGCTGTTCCGACAGAATAGTGTGTTCGATCTCGGCCAGTTGTTCGCCGGAATAGCGGATCTCGGGTCTGTCGTCCACCGGGGTGACTTCAGCCGTGGTTCGCAAACAGAATGCCTCTGCAGTGGCAAGCAAAGCGCCCTTGCCCGTTCGGAAACTCACCCGTCCCCGTTGCACAATACCGTCGCCGTCGACTGTCTCCGCCACCAGTTCGGCCACGGCTGCGATATCACTGCCAACCGAGATGACGTCAAAGAATGTCCAATCGACAGCACTGTACACCCGACGTCGATCCGGGTGACCCGGCGCAACCGTGGTTTCGTCCACCGCATATAGGAAACAAGGTGGCGCGATAGCACCACCCCAAAACGGATTATTGTCGCCAATGCCCCAGGCGAAATGCCTGATGGCGTCGGTCGTGACAGCACTGACCCAGGGCTGTCTGGCGCGCGCGATGGCCTCCCCAATGGGACGCGCCGCGCCGGCTCGGCTCATATGGTTTCAAACCTGCCGGTCAGCTCATCGGTTCCCAATGTACCGCCGTCATTGCCATCAAGCGGGATGCCCTGCCAGTTGCCCGTTGCAAAGATCACCAACACGCTAGCGCCGTCTGGTCCGGCCACCAATGGCCCATAACCGCGATTGGCCAGGCCCACACGCACATCGCCCGGATACAGCCACTTGCCACCGACCCTTTGTGAGCCTGCGAGTATGAATTCGGTATAGTCGCAGGCATGGGTGTGCACTTCGATGGTACAGCCAGGCGGGAACCACATTTTGAACACGGTCGGCGCGGCCTCGTTACTGGGCAGGCCAACTTTGTACATGGTCGCCACCGCGCTCGACGGCAGCTCTATACTGCCAATATCGTTCCAGGACGTGACGACGTGGCCATGCTTTTCCAACTTTGTCTGCATCTTTTCAGGCGACATGGTGCCTGCATTTTCGCTGTCGTAAAGACGGTCGTCCCGGGGAAGGTCGTCCCTGGTTCCTGTTTCGCTGCTCATGGAATTTCAATCCTTCAAACTTGTTGCGCGCGCCTAATCTGCGCCAAAAACCGCAAATCACAAAGGGTGGTCGCTTGCTCCCCCTAACACGCTGTGCAACAATAGCATAACCAACCAAATGGTTGGGAGAAACTTCTACGGTTTCTGGGGCATATGGGGGCGTCGATATATATGGGTAAGAC
>SMXS01000092.1 GCA_004356955.1 Alphaproteobacteria bacterium
GATCGAGGCCTGTAGCGGAACGGTGGTAGAGCGCTTCGAAAAGGCGGTGATGTATGGCGGTGGCGAGAGCCTGCGGTATCGAATTTCCAACCCGGCCCAGCAGTTGAACTAATCCACCCACCAAATCTTGGAATTGAATTCCTCACCTGCAGTGACCACCTCGCCCAAGCGGGGCGTAACCATCTCGATGTTGGCTGCCTTGGCGGCAACAAGGGCACGCTTGATGGGTTCGTTCCAGTCGTGTAGGGCCAGATTGAATGTCGCCCAGTGAACAGGCAGCAAACGCCTGGCGTTGACGTCGAGATGCGCCTGGATGGCATCTTCTGCCTCCATATGGATATCTGTCCACGAAGCAAAGGGCCCATAGGCACCAATTTTGATGATGCTGAGATCAAAGGGCCCAAACTTATTGCCGATAGTCTGGAAATGGTCGCCATAGCCTGTATCACCGCTGTAATAGACCCGGTGCCGGGGCCCGACCATTGACCACGAAGACCAGAATGTTTTGTTGGCGTCCGTTAGGCCCCGGCCAGAGTAGTGCCGGGTTGGTGTACTGGTGATCGTCAATCCCTTAATATTGGCCGTCTCCCACCAGTCCAACTCGATGATCTGGTTGGCTGGCACCTGCCACTTTTCCAGATGCGCCCCAACACCAAGCGGCACAAAAAAGCGCGTGCCTTTGCCAGCCAGAAATTTGATAGTGGACCGGTCAAGGTGGTCGTAATGATCATGAGAGATAACAACCGCGTCAATGATAGGCAACGCTTCAAGGGCGATGGGGGTTGGGTGCAATCTTGTGGGTCCAACAAAGCCAAAAGGCGATGCCTTGTCCGAAAACATCGGATCGACGAGCAAACGAACGCCATCCAATTCCAGATAGACACTGGCATGGCCCAACCAAATCGCGCGCAAGCCCTTGGCGGGAGGCGGATCATCTGATTGTAGGACGACCGGCACAATAGGCAACGGCGTGAGTGGCACGCGTATTTGGTCGCCGAAGAACTGTTCGATGAGATAGTCCCACAAAGGACCAATTTCGGCCTCGGCTTGAGGTACATCGTTGACGAATACGCCGTCCCGATAATGCGGGGACGCTTCTACACGGTGCAACCGGTCACCAGCAATATCACCACCCAGCGACGGATAGGCTAACAGGTAGGCCCCACCAGCAAGAACTGCCAGGACCATAACAATCTTCAGGGCCACCGACCATAAACGCCTGTATCTTTGGGAATTCATCGAAGAATTGTAATGCCACGCATCCAAATTGCCAGCGGATATTGGCCCCTACCACACAGTATTGATCTATGGAGTCAGGGTCATTGACAGGCACGGAAACAATATTATAATTTTTATTATAATATTGGATTGGAGATGACCAATGGTAAAACTGAAAGTCAGGGCCGTGGGTACGTCTGCCGGGGTGATCTTACCCAAGGAAGCACTGGCGCATCTGGGCGTCCATGAAGGCGATGATCTGTACCTGGTTGAGACACAGGATGGCTACCAAATCACGCCATTTGACCCGGAATTCGAAAAACAACTTGAAAGCGCCCGCAAGGGAATGGACGCCTATAAAAATACGCTCCGTGAACTTGCCAAATGACGGAACCGATATGGCTCCTAAAACCGGTCATTCTCGCGGCACACAACATGATGATCTCTCGGTTCGGTGGGTCACCGGGCATTCGTGATGAGGGCCTTCTCGATTCCGCCCTGGCCCGGCCCGTTAATCTCTACCATCACGAAAATATGTCCGATATCACGCGTCTTGCAGCTTCGTATGCCGCCGGGATCATCAAGAACCACGCATTTGTCGATGGCCACAAACGTACGGGGTTCATCGCTGCCTATACGTTTCTCGACATCAATGGAGAAACACTGCAGGCCGATGAAATTTCGGCGACCACGATGACGTTCTCGCTGGAATCCTCAGAAGTTAGTGAAATCGAATACGCGACCTGGCTCACGCAGAACATCAGCGCGTAAGTCACGATGAATCCCGGATCTAGGCCCACCTGAGTTTATCGAATTGTCCCCGATAACATAGCGTGTGTGGTGGAGAATTCCTAAACGCCCTCTTCCATCACCTGGCGTTTAGCTTCTACTAACTGTTCTTCCATTTCGCGGCGGACCTGGTGGTCTGAGATGTCGACCTGTTTGGCGTCAAGGTCGCCTTTGACCTTGCGGAAGACATCATGGTCGCCTTCTTCTTCAAAGTCTGACTTGACGACTTCGATGGCATAGTCCTGGCTTTCGCTCGGGCTCATACCCATTTTTTCTGCGGCCCAAAGGCCCAACAGTTTGTTGCGGCGCGCCATGACGTTAAAACTCAGTTCTTCGTCTCTGGCATATTTGGCCTCAAACGCTTTTTCACGGTTATCAAACTGGCTCATTGGGTGCCTCTTTCGGTGCTATAAATGCTTCCCCTGAAATAGCGATGGCTTGGCCAATATTCAACCATCAATTTCGCATGTCATATAATGATTGCACGAAGGCCCGCCCTAGGCCTAATCAATTGAAACAGCTATCGCGATAGGCTATGTTCGCGGCGCGTCGAGTCACATATCGAAGGGCGCTTCAACAATAGGAAAATGCGGCCATGAACAGGCGCAGACAAGTATACGAAGGCAAGGCAAAAGTTCTATTTGAAGGACCCGAACCCGGCACGCTGGTCCAGTATTTCAAGGACGATGCGACCGCCTTCAATAATCAGAAAAAGGGCACGATCACCGGTAAGGGTGTGCTGAACAATCACATCTCGGAATACATCATGTTGCGGCTGGAAGAGATCGGCATCCCAACGCATTTTGTCCGCCGCCTGAACATGCGTGAACAGCTGATCCGCGAAGTCGAGATTATCCCCGTCGAAGTGATCATCCGCAACACGGCCGCCGGTTCTATCTGCAAACGGCTGGGTATCGTCGAGGGTACAGTGCTGCCCCGAGCGCTAATCGAATTTAGTTACAAGGATGATGATTTGGGCGACCCGTTAGTGGGCGAAGAACACATCACGACCTTTGGTTGGGCCACACATCAAGAACTGGAAGACATCACATCCATGTCCTTCCGGATCAACGACTATTTGTGTGGTCTGTTCATGGGTATTGGCATCAAACTCATTGATTTCAAAGTGGAATTTGGCCGCGTCTACGAAGACGACCACCAGATGCATCTGGTGTTGGCTGACGAGTTCAGCCCCGACAATTGCCGTCTGTGGGACGTCGAAACCAACGAAAAACTTGATAAGGACCGTTTCCGCCGCGAATTGGGCGGCGAGGCAGAGGCCTATCAAGAAGTTGCCCGTCGTCTGGGAGTGCTGCCTGAAAGCGGCCCCGGCGATCCCAAAGGTTCAGAAGCAGTACAATAGGAAATTGATGTGAAGGCCAAAGTCCACGTTACCCTAAAAAATGGTGTTCTTGACCCGCAAGGCAAGGCCATCCAGCACACACTTTCGTCCCTGGGTTTTGATGGCGTCAACGGCGTCCGCCAGGGCAAGTTTCTGGAGCTCGATCTGGATGAAACAGATGCCGCCAAGGCCGAGGCTGCACTCGTGGAGATGTGCGAAAAGCTGTTGGCAAATACCGTCATCGAAGATTACGACATCGAACTGATCTCCTAAGGGCAGCCAATATATGAAATCGGCAGTTATCGTTTTTCCCGGTTCCAATTGCGATCGCGATGTCGCTGTGGCCCTGGAACAAGTCAGCGGACAAAAACCCACCATGGTTTGGCATGGCGACAGCGCCCTGCCCGAGGTCGACCTGGTGGTCCTGCCCGGCGGTTTTTCGTTTGGCGACTATCTTCGCTCTGGCGCCATGGCCGGGCGATCTCCCATCATGAAAGACGTTGTGGATCGTGCCCATAAAGGCAAGCCGACCCTGGGTATCTGTAACGGCTTTCAGATATTGACCGAAACCGGCCTGTTGCCTGGCGCCCTGATGCGCAATGCGGGGCTGAAATTTGTCTGCCGCAGTGTCACGTTAAAAGTCGAACACGCCAACAGTGCCTTCACCAATGCCTATACCAATGGCGATCTGATCGACATCCCGGTGGCCCATCATGATGGCAATTATTTCGCCGATGCCGATACGCTAAGTGCCCTGGAAGACAATGGCCAGGTGGCCTTCCGCTATCAGGACAATCCCAACGGGTCACTCAATGATATCGCCGGTATCTACAATGAAAGCCGATCTGTGTTGGGCCTGATGCCCCACCCCGAACGGGCCATTGGGGATGAACTTGGCAGTTCTGACGGTCGTAAAATGTTCGAAAGCCTGATTGCAAATCTATGAGCGAAATCAACACTGAAATTACCCCTGAGATTACACCTGAGATTACACCTGAGATTGTGGCAGAACACGGCCTGAACGAAGAAGAATACGCCCGTATCCTGTGCGCCCTGAACCGCGAGCCCAATATCAATGAATTGGGTATCTTTTCGGTCATGTGGTCCGAGCATTGTTCCTACAAATCATCCCGGCGCCATCTGGCAACACTGCCGACCGAGGCCCCCTGGGTTATCTGCGGCCCCGGTGAAAATGCTGGCGTTATCGACATTGGCGATGGCCAGACCGCCATCTTCAAGATGGAAAGCCACAACCACCCCAGCTTTATCGAACCCTATCAGGGCGCGGCCACCGGCGTGGGCGGCATTCTGCGCGATGTGTTCACCATGGGCGCCCGCCCGATTGCCAACCTGAACGCGTTGCGCTTTGGCAGCCCAGACCACCCCAAAACCAAGCATCTGCTGGCTGGTGTGGTCGAAGGTATCGGCGGCTATGGCAATTGTGTTGGCATCCCTACCATTGCTGGGCAAACAGAATTCGACCCCGCCTATGATGGCAATATTCTGGTCAACGCCATGACTATTGGCATCGCGGACGCGGACAAGGTGTTTTATTCCGCCGCCGCAGGCATAGGGAACTCTGTTGTCTATGTCGGCTCGAAAACCGGTCGTGATGGTATCCATGGCGCGACCATGGCGTCGGCAGAATTCGACGATGACAGCGACGAAAAGCGCCCGACTGTACAGGTTGGTGACCCGTTCACCGAAAAGCTGCTGATCGAAGCCTGCCTTGAGCTGATGGCTGGTGATTCCATTGTCGCGATCCAGGATATGGGGGCTGCTGGTCTGACATCATCGGCTGTCGAAATGGCCTCCAAGGGCGACGTTGGCCTCGAGCTGGATCTCGATATGGTCCCTCAGCGTGAAGAAGACATGACGCCCTACGAAATGATGCTGTCAGAAAGCCAGGAACGCATGTTGATGGTGCTGGAGCCCGGCCGCGAAGACGAAGCCATGGCGATTTTCCGCAAATGGGACCTCGATTTCGCCATCATTGGCAAGGTCACCGACACCAAACACCTGACTCTGCTCCATAAAGGCGAAGTCGTTGGCGATATCCCCATCGGCCCGCTGGTCGACGATGCCCCAAATTATGATCGTCCGCATGACGTCAAACCCGCGGCCTTCGCAGCCGAGACACCCGACATCCCCGCCCCCAACAATTTGGGCGATGCATTGGCGCAGATGATTGGGTCACACCATCTGTCATCCCGTCGTTGGATCTGGGAGCAATATGACCATCAGGTGATGGGCGACACGGTCGTGCTGCCCGGTGGTGACGCGGGCGTTGTCCGCATTCATGGCACTAACAAAGCGCTGGCCACGACAACGGATTGTACCCCGCGCTATTGCTATGCGGACCCTGTTGAGGGTGGCAAACAGGCGGTTGCTGAGACATGGCGCAATATCTCTGCTGTCGGGGCCACGCCGCTGGCCATCACTAATTGCCTGAATTTCGGCAATCCGGAAAAGCCTGAAATCATGAGCCAATTTGTGGGCTGTATTCAGGGTATTTCCGAGGCGTGCAGAGCGCTGGACTATCCAGTGGTGTCTGGCAATGTGTCGCTATACAACGAAACCAATGGCAAGGCAGTCTTGCCGACGCCCGCCATTGGTGGTGTCGGCCTGATGCAGGATTACACCAAGCTGACGACAGTCGCCTTCAAGGTTGATGGAGAAGCTGTCTTCATCATTGGCAAAACACAGGGGCATCTGACCCAGTCGATCTATGCGAGAGACCTGATCGGCGTCACGACCGGCCCTGCCCCATTTGTTGATCTGGTCGCCGAAAAGAAGCACAGCGAATTCGTCCGCGCTCAGATCGACCAGGGTCATCTGACGGCCTGTCACGACGTGTCTGATGGTGGCGCCCTTGTGGCGTTGGCTGAAATGGCCATGGCTGGTCGCATCGGCATGGATATCACGCACGACGCGGGCCACGGCTTCTGGTTTGGTGAAGACCAGGGCCGGTATATTGTCACGACCAATGACGCGGAAAGCCTGGTGCAAGCAGCAAAAGCCGCCAATGTCCCGCTGACAAGATTGGGGACCACAGGTGGTGATATGATCGCGTCACAATTGGTGTCATCCTTGACCGATGTCAGCGAACAGTGGATGCCCAACTATATGGCTGCACCCTAGCCGTTAGACTTGCTATAATCAGGGCGAACAACTAGAACCGCCCTGAAACACGCCGCCGCATATACGGAGAGACCCCTATGGCAATGGATGCTGGTGAAATCAAACAGATGATCATCGAGGCTTTGCCGGATGCCGAAGTCATCATCGAGGATTTGCGCGGCGACGGAGACCATTATGCAGCCCGGGTTACGTCGGAACAGTTCCGCGGAAAAACACGGGTTCAACAGCATCAAATGGTCTATAAGGCCCTCAAAGGCAAAATGGGCGATACGTTACATGCCCTGGCTGTGCAAACGGCCGCACCAAGTTAGACCCGCATTCGCGCTGTTGAGGAGTGGCGTCGATTGCGAATTGGAGAGAACAAATGAGTGAACATCCTGCGTTCGACGACATCAAACGTGACCTTAAAGAGAACGACATTGTTCTGTTCATGAAGGGGTCCCCCATGTTCCCGCAATGCGGATTCTCAGCCACAGCTGTCGAGATATTGAACCGCATGGGATTGGAATTCAAAAGCGTCGACGTCCTGGCCGACGACAATGTCCGTGAAGGCATCAAGGCGTTCAGCGACTGGCCAACAGTGCCCCAACTTTACGTAAAGGGCGAATTCGTCGGCGGTTGCGACATCATGCGCGAAATGTATGAAGCAGGCGAATTGCACCAGTTCATGAAAACTGCCGGGTTTGAACCTACTTTAGCCTAAGAGGCCTTGAAGTCGTAGGCGCGCTCAATGCGACACACTTGCAGCTGAAACTCTGAATAATATTTGTTGCGCCCTTGTGCCTGGGCGATGGCGTGGTCTGCGTTTGCTTTCCATTGGGCAATGGCGTCTTCGCTTTCCCAATAGCTGACTGTGATGCCGTCAACGCCATCACGCACTGACTTGATCCCCAGATAGCCGGGTTGCTTGGCAGACAATTCCACCATCAGGTCCTTCGTGGCGTCATAGCCATCGGCATTACCGCTCAATTGATTGGTGAAGATCACCGCATAACAACCGACCAGATCGCTCATCACTTAACCCCTTTCCCACAAAAAAGGCCGCCCACATTGGACGGCCTTTTAAGTCGTATCTTAGACCGCGTTTAACGAGAATAAAACTCAATCACCAGATTTGGTTCCATCTGAACCGCATAAGGGATGTCGGACAACGAAGGCGTCCGAATGAAGGTTGCGGCCATGGCCTTGTAGTCAACGTCGAGATATTCAGGCACATCGCGCTCTGACGATTCAATGGCTTCCAGCACCAGAATGTTCTGGCGGGACTTTTCACGAACGTCGACCACGTCGCCTTCTTTAACGCGATAGCTGGCGATGTTGACCTTCTTGCCATTCACACGGACATGGCCGTGATTGATGAACTGGCGTGCAGAAAACACCGTTGGAACAAATTTGGCGCGGTAGACGACAGCATCCAGGCGGCGTTCCAGCAGGCCAACCAGGTTTTCACCCGTATCACCGCGCATGCGGGTGGCTTCGCCATAAGTGCGGCGGAACTGCTTTTCTGTGATGTTGCCGTAGAAACCCTTGAGCTTCTGCTTGGCCATCAGCTGCGTACCAAAGTCAGAAACTTTGCGGCGGCGGGTCTGGCCGTGTTCACCCGGTGCGTATGAACGAGTGTTGATAGGGCTTTTGGGACGACCCCATAGGTTTTCACCAAGGCGGCGGTCAATTTTATATTTAGCGCGAATACGTTTGGTCATCGTTCTTCTCTATCCTAATAGGCTGTCCTTAAGGCCGTCACAAATCCAGACAAATGAGCATGTTACTTGGGCCTGCTCGTTAGGGTGCGCAATATAAGCAGAAAGGGTCGCTTGTCAAATGCAAACGACCCTTTATTCCCCCTAAATATTCAGGAGAGAAAAAGCTAGATTTGTTCGCCGCGGATAACCTCGGCAGCGCCATCCATATGCGCACCCATTTCGCGGCCCAAGGTGCGGAAATGGTCAGATTTA
>SMXS01000093.1 GCA_004356955.1 Alphaproteobacteria bacterium
GCAAAGGCCCATTCGTCTTCGGGTAGCCGGTAGATCAACACTTCCTGGTGTGGGCGTGCGATGAACACATGGTCTGGACCGGCCGACAAGTCGACTGTTTGATCATGGCGCACGCCATCCTGGTTGGCCGACCAGATTGCCACAATCGGGTGCCCGGACCACATTACCTGGCAGGACGGATGCAGATGGACGTTCAGACGGGGAAAATCAGCCGGCGCGATAGATTGCAATCCTTCAGGCGCGATCACTTGTGCATCTGCCGCGTGGAAGGCTTTGTTCCAGGCAAGCTCCAGCGCCGCAACATCGGCCAGATAGGGCAATTCTGTGGCGGGCGGAAAGTCCCGCAGGAACGCGGGAAAGCCGTGCCCGTAATCGACCAGGCGCCCATGCGGCAGAGGTTCAGTGGGCATGTACTTTCTGGCAAGGGCATTGAAGAACTCTTCCCCGACCAATCGGCCAACGACTGGGTAAAGGTCGTGCAGCGCCCGCGTCAATGATGACGCGATGTTATTGCGATACACCAATAGACTGACCTCGGGCGCCACGCCTCCCGGCTTGATAGTCGTCAGAATTTGATCTGAATTGCCATTTAACATGGCCGCTCGGAATTGAGATTGCAGGTCGGCGAGGCGCGTCATGTCAGCAATCCTCCGTGACCTTTACAGCACTGGTGATCAATTCGCGTGCCTTGTTCGCTTCGGCCAACAGCACCGATAGGGCAGGGATGTTGGCGTCCCATTCGATTAATGTTGGGGCAGGGCCATAGGTCAAAACATATCGGCCATAGAGATCCCAAACCTCATTGCTGACCGCCGACCCATGGTCATCGATGCGCAGTTCGGTGCCTTCGACATCGGTGACGCTGTGACCAGCTAAATGAATTTCGCCAACGGCGGTATGAGGGATGCGTTGCAAATAGTGCCAGGGATCAAAGCCATGATTGCGGGCGCAGACATAGGCATTATTAATATCCAGCAACAGGCCGCAGCCCGTGCGGTTGACCAGGGCGCTCAGGAAATCTGGTTCATCGTAATCCTGCTGGGCAAACTGCAGATAGGTCGATGGGTTTTCGACCAGGATGGGCTGGTCCAACTGGGTCTGGGCGCGGTCAATATTCTGGGCCAGCACAGACAGGCTCTCATCAGTGTAGGGAAGGGGCAACAGATCATTGAGGAAGTCGCCATTGGCCAGCGACCAGGACACGTGGTCCGACATTATAAACGGCGCATAGATATCCCGCAGGTCTGACAGTTTTTGCAGATGGATGAGGTCGACAGCCGTCACTGATCCCAAAGACATGGCGACACTATGAAATGACAAATCATAGGACTGGCGGATCTGGTGTAGCCAGGTATGGCTGGGGCCGCCCTCAAACATAAAGTTTTCCGGGTGGATCTCAAACCAGTCGATGTCTGGGGCCGTTTCCAGGATTTCGCGATAATGCACAGGTTTAAGGCCGACACCTACACTTGTAGGTGCCGGCTTGTTGACGGTCGGTTGGGGGAGGTTAACCATCAACATTCTTAGACATTGGCCATTGGGGCATTAACCTTTGGGCAGGGCGTTGAGGTCACTGGTGGTAGACAGGCTGCCATGGATCAAGCGGTCGCATGTGCCTTTGGGGACATACATCCAGGCATTGCCCTGGCCATCGATCGTCGACGTGCCCTGGCAGGTTGTGCCTGGACCCGCTGCGCAATCATTGGCACCCGCTTTGGCAACGCCATAACACTTTTCCATGGCGTCAGCGGCCGCTATTGCAGGGGTGAGGGCAGCGGCCCCCAGGGCGGCAACCATGGCCGTGGTGACAATAAGGGATGAAGATTTCATAAATGGCTCCTTGAGTGGGTCGTTCTGTGACCCGGTTGGGGGTGCAGGAAGCGTTCTCCCTTACCCATGAACTGAAGCTAATCATTTGCGTTCAAAGCTCAATTCAACCCATTTCAATTGGGCGTTATGCAGCGTGAGGCGCTGGTCACGTCGGCGTGAAAATGGTGTGAGCCATGGCTTTGCCTGGAAATTTTGTCGAATATCTTGCGTTCGGAAGGCCATCCGCTGTATATGGTGCGCCAAAGTTACCCAAAGGGTCTCGCGTAAAAGAGGCTTATTAATAGAATCTATGTGGAGGACCAGAGTGAGCCAAACCAAAGAAGTGGTTCTGCCAAAAGGTTATGCACCTACTCTTAAAGAAAAATTTATGAACAGGAAGCAGACAGCCTATTTTCAGGCTAAGCTGCTTGATTGGAAAGAGGAAATTCTTCGTGAGTCGCGGGAAACACTGGATCATCTTCAAGAAGGTGGCATCCAGGAACCCGATATTGCGGACCGAGCATCGACCGAAACCGACTGGTCGTTGGAACTGCGGACGCGCGATCGCCAGCGCAAATTGGTCTCCAAGATTGAATTAGCGATTCGCCGGATCGAAGCCGGTGATTATGGCTATTGCGAAGTCACGGGCGAACCGATTAGCCTCAAGCGTCTTGAAGCGCGACCGATTGCAACCATGACCCTAGAGGCCCAGGAGGTCCATGAACGCATGGAACGCATCTATCGCGAAGCCTAATTCAGACCCGCAATAGAACAATGATTTGAAGGCCATCCTGCGGGGTGGCCTTTGTCGTTGTGAATGGGTTGTTTCATCCCCAATGACTCGAAATTGATTTCACCCCAGAATGTCCAAGCTGAACGAGAACAAATATAGAATATGGGTTCCATAGTTTAGTAAAAACAATGGGTTAATAAAACCTCTTGTCAATGAGAACAAAACGTGTACATTTGCCCTATTGCGTTGCCCTTAGGGGTATGGAATAAGAAGGGGAATAGGAAATGTCTGCTAAATTACGCGTCGTTAAACAGGATAATATGGACAAGCAAAAAGCACTGGAAGCGGCGCTAAGCCAAATCGACCGGGCCTTTGGTAAAGGGTCTGTCATGAAGTTGGGGCAAAAGGGTGCCTCTGTCGAAATTACAACGGTTTCTAGCGGTTCCCTGGGATTAGATATTGCCCTTGGCATTGGTGGTCTGCCGCGCGGTCGTGTCATCGAAATTTATGGCCCTGAAAGTTCAGGCAAGACCACGTTGGCGTTGCATGCGGTGGCCGAGATTCAAAAACTCGGCGGTATCGCTGCTTTTGTTGATGCAGAACATGCACTGGATCCGGGCTACGCAGCCAAACTTGGTGTCGACACAGACGAATTGTTGATTTCACAACCCGATACGGGCGAACAAGCGCTTGAAATTGCGGACACGCTGGTGCGCTCTGGTGCTGTTGAAGTCCTGGTTATTGACAGTGTCGCGGCATTGACGCCGCGGGCAGAGCTTGAAGGCGAAATGGGCGACGTCCATGTTGGCCTGCAGGCTCGTCTGATGAGCCAGGCTCTGCGCAAGTTGACTGGGTCTATTTCGCGCTCGAATTGCATGGTTATTTTCATTAATCAGATCCGCATGAAGATCGGTGTGATGTTTGGCAGCCCTGAAACCACATCGGGTGGCAATGCCCTGAAGTTCTATGCCTCGGTTCGCCTTGACATTCGCCGTATTGGCAGCATCAAAGACAAAGACGAAGTTGTCGGCAATCAGACCCGTGTTCGTGTCGTCAAAAACAAAGTCGCCGCGCCTTTCAAGACTGCCGAATTCGACATCATGTATGGCGAAGGCATCTCTAAAATGGGTGAACTGATCGATCTGGGCGTCGACGCCGGGATTGTCGACAAGTCCGGGTCCTGGTTCTCTTATGAATCAACGCGGATCGGGCAGGGACGTGAAAACTCTAAACAATTCCTGAAAGACAACCCCGCTATGGCTGAGGAAATTGAACGCAAGATCAGGGCCAGTTCAGGGATCGTCACAAATGCGATCTCTAGTGTTTCCATCGCCAAGACAGATGACAACGACGATGAAGAGGCCGATCTGGACTAGAATACAGGTGACGTCCTGATCGCTTGATCAGGGTCGCAAGAGAACCGGCATTGCCTGGCAGTGCCGGTTTTTCTTTGGATACTGGCCCGGGATACTGGCCCGGGATATTGGCCTAAAATATCGGCCTAAAATATTGGCCTAAAATATTGGCATGGGTCATTTGCCTCTGCATTTGACGTTCGCTTTTCTGGACACTAATGCAGGTGCATTGTAAAAGCAGGGCGCTGCCTGCAAAGCTTGCTTTGCTGTTGGCTAATACATTCAATCAACTGGTTAAAGTGGCAACTGGTTAAAGTGGAATACAGGGCGAACAATTGAAAAGCGCAAATGATATACGACGGGCCTATTTGGACTTCTTTGCGCGTCGCGATCATGCGGTCGTGGCCTCCGCGCCACTTGTGCCGCACAACGATCCGACATTGATGTTTAACAATGCAGGTATGGTCCCCTTCAAGAACGTCTTTACGGGAGCCGAAACACGCGATTATGTGCGCGCGACGTCAAGCCAAAAATGTGTGCGGGCTGGCGGCAAACACAATGATTTGGACAATGTTGGCCATACGGCGCGGCATCTGACTTTCTTTGAGATGCTAGGCAATTTTTCCTTTGGAGACTATTTCAAGGAAGATGCCATCGAGATGGCCTGGACGTTATTGACCAAAGAATTTGAGCTGGACCCATCCCGACTGTATGTCACGGTCTATCATACAGATGATGAAGCCTATGATCTGTGGCGCAAAATTGCTGGTTTGTCTGAGGACAGGCTTATCCGAATTTCCACATCAGACAATTTCTGGTCCATGGGTGATGTCGGCCCCTGCGGTCCTTGTTCTGAGATTTTCTTTGATCATGGAGACCAATTAGAAGGTGGACTGCCTGGGACTCCGGAAGAAGATGGTGACAGGTATGTGGAAATCTGGAACCTGGTGTTCATGCAATATGAACAATTGGCAAATGGCGACCGCGTCGACCTGCCACGCCCCAGCATCGATACAGGCATGGGGCTGGAACGCGTCAGTGCTGTGATGCAGGGTGTTCATGATGTTTTCGAAACAGATTTGTTTCGCAGCCTGATTGAGGCTTCGGCGGACGCCAGTGGTGTCGCCGCTTATGGTGAACATGCTGTATCGCATCGGGTGATCGCCGACCATCTAAGGTCCGCCAGCTTTTTGATAGCCGATGGTGTGCTGCCGTCCAACGAAGGGCGTGGCTATGTCTTACGTCGTATCATGCGCCGGGCCATGCGGCATGTGCACCTATTGGGTGAAGAAGAACCCTTGATGTGGCGCCTTGTACCGGCCCTGGTTGGTAAAATGGGCCAAGCCTATGGCGAGTTGAATCGGGCCGAAGCGCTTATAGTCGAGACATTGAAGTTGGAAGAATCCCGGTTCCATCAAACGCTGCATCGCGGATTGCATCTGCTTGAAGGCGAGTTGGAAAAGCTGCCTGATGGCAGTGATTTGCCCGGCGATATCGCATTCAAGCTATATGACACTTATGGCTTTCCCTTAGACCTGACACAGGACGCCATGCGGGGCCATAACCGGGGCGTTGATATCGAAGGCTTTAACGTTGCCATGGCCAAACAGCGCGCTGACGCCCGTGCTGCCTGGTCGGGCTCGGGCGAAACTGCGACCGATAATCTGTGGTACGGCATCCGCGAAGACCACGGCGCGACAGAATTTATGGGATATGAACGCGGCAGTGCAGAGGGCACCATCATTGCCATCATCAAAGATGGCGATGTTGTCGACAGCGCGCAATCTGGTGACTCTGTCTCAATCTTGACCAATCAGACGCCTTTTTATGGCGAATCCGGTGGGCAAATGGGCGATACGGGTATCTTGGTGTCGAGCGGTGCCAGCGGTGCCAGTGGTGCCAAAGGGACGATCAGCGATACTCGGAAATATCTGGGCGATATGATTGCTCACGTGACCCATATCGAAGACGGTAGCCTGCAAATTGGTGATGTCGTTGACTTGCAGACGGATGGTGACCGTCGGGACAAATTACGGGCCAATCATTCGGCCACCCATTTGATGCATGCAGCGATGCGCGATGTGTTGGGCGACCATGTGACCCAAAAAGGATCGCTGGTGGCGCCAGACCGGTTGCGTTTCGACGTGTCTCATCAGAACCCGCTGACGGCTGAAGAAATCTCGGCCATCGAAA
>SMXS01000094.1 GCA_004356955.1 Alphaproteobacteria bacterium
AATTTGCATTGGGCCGCCTGGCCACGATCGCGAATGCCTTCATCATAATTGCGGGCAGCGTCCAATATCATGCACCGCGCCGCATAAGTTTCGGTCTGGCTGTCGGCCAGCATGGCCTGGACCAGTTGGAAGTTGCCAATGATGTCGCCAAACTGCTTGCGTTCCATTGAATAGCGCAGGCTTTCCTCGACCAGACGCTGGGCCACGCCGATACACACGGCAGACACATGGATACGACCGCGATCCAGCGTCTTCATGGCAGTGCCAAAGCCTTTGCCTTCAACGCCACCAATCAGGTTTTCTGGTGGGACGGGGCAATCTTCAAAGATGATGTCATAGATATGGGCGCCGTTCTGGCCCATCTTTTTGTAGGGCTTGGAAATGGTCACGCCGGGCGAGTCTGCCTCGACGATAAAGGCCGAAATGCCCTTCGTGCCATTTTCCGGGTCTGTCCGCGCCATCACGGTAAAGATGCTGGCGTCCGCCGCATTGGTAATAAACCGCTTGGTGCCATTTAGTATATATTGGTTGCCTTCTTTATAGGCCGTCATGCGCAAGCCCGCTGCGTCGGAACCGGCTTCGGGTTCTGTCAGCGCGAACGACGTGACATATTCGCCCGTGGCGATCTTGGGCAGATATTTCTGCTTTTGCTCTTCGGTGCCGTCGATGACGATGCCTTGCGAGCCAATGCCGTTGTTGGTACCAATCTTTGACCGAAACACCGGGGCGGCACGACACAGCTCGAACAACACCAGCACTTCTTCTTCCAGCGTCAGACCCAGACCGCCATATTCTTCAGAAATCGTCATGCCATACAGGCCCAACTCGCGCATCTGTGCCAAGATTGCCTCGGGCACAATGCCGGTTTCGGACACTTCTTCTTCCGCAGGGATAAGTTTTTCCCGCACGAAGCGCTGGATCGTGTCGATGAACTGGTTGAGGATTTCCTGATCGCGAATCATGGCGTTTTTTCCTGATACAGACTGGTTGGATTATTGCGCAGTGTTATATTGTCTTGTCTCATAAAGGCAAGCAAATCAGACTCGGCCCCAATCAGGAATTTCGCCCTCGATGCCCCTCTCCCAGCACAATATCGACATCACTCAATATGATCACATCATCTGGGACTGGAATGGCACATTGTTGGATGATGTAGAGCTTTGCATCGATGTGGTGGGTAAACTGCTGACGGCTCATGGCCTTCCCATCCCAACGGTGGACCATTACCGCGAGATATTCGGCTTCCCCGTGCGCGACTATTATGAGGCCCTGGGCTTCGATTTTTCTATCACTTCGTTTGAAGATCTCGCCGACCAATATATCGCAGACTATGACAGTCGGGCTGATCAGGCGCCTTTACATGTAGGGGCACTCCCGCTGCTCGATGCAATCGCTGCTACGGGTGTAGAGCAGTCCATTCTGTCAGCAGCAAACGAAGCCCACGTTGTTGAAATCACAAAACAATTCGGTCTACAGGACTATTTCAAACACATCTATGGCATTCACAATCATCATGCTGCATCCAAACAAGACCGCGGATTAGAGCTGATCTCTGAAACGGGTATCGCACCCGCCCGTACCTTGATGATTGGCGATACGATCCACGACCATGAAGTCGGCGCGGCGATGGGCGTGGATGTCTTGTTGGTGGCCCACGGGCACCAGTCTATCCAGCGTCTCAAAAACGTCCACCACATGGTCGTTACGAAGCTGTAAAATTCACCTACTCATCAGCATCGTCCGACCAATAGGCTTCGTGCATGGATTGGCCTGCGTCGAATTTGGCCTGCATTTCTTCCATTTTTGCAATGGCGGCGGGTCGGCCAGAAATTTCCTGGAACACGCGTTGGTCATTCATGACAGATTCCGACAGGGTCATTTCTTGTGACGAATTCAGCATCCGCTTCATGGCACCCAGTGCCGCTGGCGGGTGCGATGCCAAGCGCTTGGCCCACGCGACGGCAACTTCAGTTGCTTGACCTTTGCCAACCAATTTGTTGATCCCACCCAACTGGTAAATGCGCTCTGCTGTCATGGGGACGCCATCAAGGATCATTTCAGCAGTGATGGTGCGGCCGATGAGGCGGACCAACCGCGAGGCCCCGCCCATGCCAACGCCGATGCCCATGCGCACTTCGGGTTGGCTGAACAGCGCGCCTTCTTCGGCGACCCGCAAATCACAGGCCCAGCCCAATTCGCATCCGCCGCCAGACGTGTCGCCGGATATAGCGGCAATCGTCACCACATCTTGCTTGGTAATCTCATCTGCGCAACCAAACCAGCCATCATTGGGGGCCGTGACTTCCTTGCCCTGAAACATGTTGGAGAGATCGCGCAGCCAGGCGTGGTGCAACCATGTCCCTTCAACACCAGAGGCCAGTACCGTGACGCGTGCGCCGCCTTGGCGCGCCTCGGTCATGGCGTGCCACAGCTCCAGCATGCCTTCCCACGAGCCATGATTGTTAATGGCGGGGTTGGTCATGGTGACGACAGCCACCCCGGTTGATGGTCGCTCTAATGTGACGAATTCAGGCATCTGGATAACCATGTGTCATTGCCTGCGCTTGATGAATTGTGGCCATTGGCCTGTCTCCCCGATATGCTCTGGCCAAGGATAGGTAACCAATCAAAGGAATCCAAGATGATAAAGCTGACCTTTTGCCTGCGCCGCAAAAAAGGCCTGTCGTATGAAGAATTTCATGACTATTGGCTCAATAATCATGCCCCCCTGGTCCGAACCCAGATGAAGGCGCTGCAAATCCGCAAATATGTGCAATGCCACCAGATAAATGACCCAGAATTCAACGAGGGCATTGGCCGGTCTCGTCACGCGCCACCTGCCTATGACGGCATTGCCGAGCTTTGGTATGACAGCGTCGACGCCGTCGTCGAGAACGGACGCTATGACGCAACTAAAGAAGCCGGGCGCATTTTGTTAGAGGATGAACGCAACTTCATTGATCTGGAAAACTCGCCACTTTGGTTCAATGATGAACATGTCATTATCGAAGAAGGCGAAGTCTGACCCTTACTTCAAGTCGGCCTGGACCGCCTCTATCCCGGCATTGGCACAGGCTTCGTCCATTGCAGCGGGGGCACCAGAGACACCCATGCCGCCCAACAAAGCCCCGCCCTGGGACCTGATGGGCACACCCCCCTGGACCACGGTTAGATTATCCGCATAGCTGATGCCCATGGGACGTTCTTTATCGGCAAATTCGACGTCATCCCCCAGCGCGCCGGTCGCCATGCCCAAGACAGCGGCCGTGCGACCTTTGATATGGGCAAATTCAACGGTGACCGTCATGGCACCATCCTGGCGTTTGAAAACCTTCAGGTTCCCACTGGCGTCGTAGATGGCCATGGATAAAGCGGCCAAATTATTCTCAGCAGCAAAAGCAGTGCATCCAGCAATCATCGCTTCTGCCGCCGACAGTGACAGGACGTCCTGTTGATGGATGCCTGCGCCATTGGCCGCCATTGGCAAAGCCATAACGGCCAGTGTGGCTGTGGTTAGTATCCTTTTGATCATTTCCTGCTCGCGTATTGTTGAACCGTGAACCTGACGTGTAGGCTTGTCGGGCTCGCTGCAACGACATAAGATTCGGTCATACATTTTTTAAGCACTTTAAGGTAGGAACCGCGGTCATGTCGACGCCGAGCAGAATCAACTTTATCCGGGCCGTATTGGTATCGGTGACTTGCCTGCTAACCGCCTGTGGTGGTGGCAGTGGACCCGCGCCTGCACCCGCACCAGCGCCAGCCCCCGCGCCACAACCACCGCCTGAGCCAGAGCCCGAACCCGAACCCGAACCACCGGCACCACCACCGCCACCACCCGGGCCGCCGCCACCCCCAAATTTCGATACAAACGAGTATCGTCAAAATTATGGCCTTGATTCAATCAACGCCATTGCGGCCTATGACGACGGATTGACCGGCGACGGCATCACGGTGGCTGTCATCGATTCGGGCTATCACGCCGATTTTACGGATCTGACAGGCAATATTTCGCCGAACAGCACAGACATCATACCCGGTCGAAATGATCTGGGAGGCGGCAGCGAGCATGGTTCAATCGTCGCCACAGTCATCGCTGCCGAGAAAAACGGTGTGGATGTCCATGGGGTGGCATTTGAATCGGAAGTACTGGCCATTCGAACAGATAGTCCTGATGCATGCGACGATGACGGATGCGGCTTTTTTGATGACGATATTGCGCGCGCCGTCGATTATGCCGTTGCCAATGGGGCAGACATCATCAATTTGAGCCTGGCAGGCGATTCTCCAAATAATGCTACTTTGAATGCCGCGCTGGATGCGGCCGTCGATGCTGGCGTGATTATCGTCATCGCATCGGGCAACGATAATAACGCCAACCCGCAGACCAGCACCCTTTACGCCCTGACCGATGGGGCGAATGGCCAGGCTATCATCGTTGGTGCCACGGACGAAAACGACAATATCTGGTTTTCCCCCGCCTCTGGGGACGATCCCGCGAGCGGCACCAACAAGGCAGGGATTGCTCAAGACGTCTTTTTGGTCGCACCCGGTGTGGGGATCGTTTTCACCTGCGGCGTCGTTTTCTGCACAGGCGCAACTGGCACATCACTGGCAGCGCCACACGTTTCGGGCGCGATCGCGTTGTTGTTGGAAAAATTCCCAAATCTTAGCGCCGCACAAGTCGTAGAAATCATCCTGGTAACCGCCGCAGACCTGGGGGATGCAGGCCCAGACGCAGTCTTTGGCATGGGGCTTGTCGATCTGGCGGCGGCTATCGCGCCAATTGGCCAAATGACCATTGCGATAAGTGGCACAACATCAATCCCCATCAATGACGGGTCCATTCAAGTCAGCGCCGCCTTCGGTGATGCTTTCACGACCAGCCCAAAGGCCCAGGCCAGTTTTGGCAGCGTTCTTGCCACGGACATATACGATCGTACCTATACGGTTCATCTGGGTGCTATGCAGACCGCCCGACCCAATTCGCGCTTCGACCTGTCCCAAAGAGCCCGCAGCCGCGTCTATGGCCGTCACCACACCATCGCAGCACCCGGCCTGGGGTTGATCGAAATTGGCTATACACAACGTTGGGGCGCGCTGAGCGAGGAAGATCTGTTCCCAAATCTGAACCGGGACAGTTCCAGTCGCCCGCTGAATGTATCGTTCAGCCTATATCGCCAACTCAACAAGCGCACGGCCCTCAGTCTGCACCACGGAGGTGCCGTCGATGACAAATTCTTGGGCTACCAGCATGGTGCAACACTGTTTGCGGCCAATGATGCCTTCATGCACTTCGCCGGGGACGGCACAGGGGCCAGCCTGCACCAGATGCTGAATTCGCGCACTCAATTGTCAATCATCGGATCTTTTGCAGATTATCGCCCCCAACGAAATGGCCCTGCCCTCACGCGCACTTTGGGGGCCATACAACTTGATCATCTGGCGACAGAACGCCTGGCCTTGTCGCTACGAGTGGGCACCATTGATGAACAAGGCAGCGTACTCAATATGGTTGCGGACGGGGCCTATGATGTCTTTGAAAAGGCCACCACAGTCTTTGCGACTTTTAACGCACGGTATGATTTGACCGAATGGTCCTTCAGCCTGAGTGCCAGTTTCGGGTCGACCGATACGGGCAATGGCAACAGCGCGTTGTTGTCAGATCTGTCGAATTTTCAAAGCACTGCCTTCAGCATTGCTGCACGGTGGCAGACGCCCATTGCTGGTCACTATCTCAGCTTTGGGGTCAGCCAGCCGCTGCGGGTCGAAAATGGATCGGTTATGGTGAATGCGCCGACCAGTCGTGATCTGACGACGGAAGTCTTTTCGTTCTCAAGCACCGAGTTGTCTCTCAGCCCATCTGCACGAGAAATCGATCTGGAAATCGGCCATTTGTTCCAGGGTCAAAATGGTGTCAGCCTGTCGACCAATCTGGTCTATCGCATGAACCCAGGGCACAGCGCCATCAACCACAACGCCATTGCCTTCCTCAGCCACATTCAATTCGCCTTCTGACAGGTCCGGTTGTTAGACCGCGCCCTTCTCCTTCAGATCAGCGATGGCCGCATCGTCATAGCCTAATTCGGCCAGAATTTCGTCCGTCTGTTCCCCAACCAAGGGGGCACGTGTTTCAATCTTGCCTGGCGTCGCGGTCAACTCTACCGGTGGTCCCATAATCGGGGCGTCCTTGGCCAGGCCGGGGAAGGACATATAATTCAACATATTGGTGGCATTGACGTGCTCATCATCCAGCACCTGTTGGCCAGACAGAACAGGGCCTGCCGGGACCCGAACCGATTCCAACGCCTCGAGGCATTCCTGCACAGTGCGCTCGGCACACCAGGCCCCCATGGCCTCTGACAGGATATGGCCATTTTCACCACGCGAGACATCGTCTTTGAACCGAGGGTCATTGATCCATTGGTCCGGGTCATCCATCAGGCGGGCCCATCGGCGATACAGATTATTGCTGACCACCTGCACCAAAACCTGACCATCCTTGGCTTTGTACAGATCTGCCGGCCCCGCGGTTTGGCCTAAATTGCCTGTTGGCACACGATCGGGGGCGGTAATGGCTTGTTCGATCAGGTAAGAATTCGTCATCGTCATGCCCGTGCGCATTAGCGTGGCTTCAACCACCTGGCCTTCGCCCGTCTGGTCGCGATGGCGCAACGCGACCATCACGCCAAAGGCGGCAGACATCGCTGTGCCAAAGTCACAATAGGGCGCCATGCTTTTGTAATTTTCGCCGTCATGACCGATCATATGCATATTGCCCGACATGGCCTGGGCAATGCCGTCAAAACCGACACGGTCTTTGTACGGGCCTTCGCGCCCAAAGGTCGACATGGTGGCAAGAATGATGTCGGGCTTGATCGCCTTCAGGCTCTCATAATCGATCCCTAGCGCTGGCAACACGCCCCACGGCAAATTCGCGATGACCACATCGGTCTTTTCCACCAGTTTGCGCAATATTTCCCGACCTTCAGTCGATGACGGATTCAGCGTGATGTCCCGCTTGTTGCGATTGATCTGCATGAACATGCCACCCTCGCCGCTTTCAGCAAGTGGCAAAATAAAGCGGTCTTCACTGCCGCCTATTTTGTCGACCCGAATGACCTCTGCGCCAAAATCACCCAACATCATGCCGCAATAAGGACCGGCAATAAACCGACCAAAATCCAGCACCCGAATACCGTTCAATACACCTTGCAAGGAAGCCCCCTGATTAATTTGGCGCAGGAATACACCATGGCGCCACTGTTCTGTGTTGGCCGCATTATGACGACATAAACAATCGGAATGGAAGGTGAAGAATTAGCCTCAGGTAGATAATTCCATCATGTCGGCATAGGTCAGGTGATGCACGCCCGGCAACCCAAGACGCACTTGCGCAATCATGGCGGCAGCGATGTCCCGCGCGTGGATTGATCGAAACTGGGTGGCCTTGCCGCGCAATAACGGGTTGAACAGCGGTGTCAGCATGACGGCCACCTGTTCGCCCAAGCGAAAGTCATTGACGCGGTCGCCTAGTATCAGGCCTGGCCGCACGAAGGTCAGGTGTTCAAAGCGGAATTCGGCAATGGCCTCTTCTACTTCGCCTTTGATTTTGGTGTAAAAATTGTTGGTATCGGTCGTTGCCCCGACGGCTGACACCACCGCCAAGCGCCTGACCCCGGACTCATACGCCAGCTGGGCCATGGCAATCACATAGTCATGATCAACCCGGCGAAAGGCCTCTCGACTGCCCGCCTTTTTGATGGTGGTGCCCAGGCAAATATAGGCGTGGCTGGCGTCTGGCAGAGTCAGACCATCCACCAGACGGTCGAAATCGGTCTCGAACAGCGATGCTGATGCCGGCAGATCGTCGATTGGCCGGCGTGCTATGACGATCATCTGTTCGCCGCTTGCGCCTAATTGCTGCATCACATGACGGCCAACCAGACCGGTCCCGCCCGCAATGAGTGAAATTGTTTCGCCTTGTGGCATGTTGGTGTTCGCCTCCCCTAAAATGGTGTCTATGATAGCGCCCATGACGCCCAAGGATATAAAAACCGCCCTCGATTTCATGGCCAAAAACGATACTGATCTAGCCGCCGCCATCAAGCTGGTCGGCTACCCTGCCCCGCGCAATCGCCCTACCGGGTTTGCCACATTGGTCGATATCATTGTCGGGCAACAGGTGTCGGTGGCAGCAGGGGCCGCCATCCGCGCCAAACTGGCCGCCACGGTGCCGGACATGACGCCTGAAAAGTTCCTCGGCACCAGTACTCAGGACCTGCGCGGTGCCGGTCTGTCGGGCCGCAAGGTTGAATATGGCCAGGGACTGGCAGAGGCCATGCGCGATGGTGCGCTGGCGGACAAGCACTTGAAAAGCCTGGACGATGACGCCGCCGCAAAAGAAATTACTAGCATCCGGGGCCTGGGCCGATGGAGCGCCGAGATATATTTGATGTTCGCCCTGGGCCGCCCCGATATCTGGCCCGCCGAGGACCTTGCCATTACAGAGGCCTTGCGCCGATTGAAAGGATTGGATGATCGGCCAGATCGTACTGCGTCTGAGCCACTGGTAGAGCATTGGCGGCCCCACCGTACAATCGGCGCGCTTTTCCTTTGGCACTATTTTGCCGGAGCCCCTGCATAGTGCCGCATTGTAATCAGGGCGCGGCATAATGCCGCTTTGGATCCCCATCACCATCGCTGCAGCATTCATGCAAAACATACGCTCGGCCCTGCAAAAGCGTCTCAGTGACAGCACAGGCACAGGCAGCGCGACCTACGCCCGCTTTGTCTTCGCGCTGCCATTCGCCCTTCTATACGCTTATCTGATGGGCCCGGGCACCGGCACGCCTTTGCCCGGCGTAAACACGTCCTTCTTCATCCACGCCCTTATCGGCGGCACGGCACAGATATTGGCAACAGCGGCGCTGATCCATTCCTTCAGCTTCCGGAACTTTGCCGTCGGCACCACCTATTCCAAAACCGAGGCCCTCCAGACGGCATTGATTGGTTTCCTGATCCTCGGCGAGAGCATCAGCGCCCTGGGTACCCGGCCATTTTCATCAGCTTTTTCGGCGTGATGGTCCTGTCTGCCAAAGACAAAGACACGGGCATCCTTGCCAATCTGAAAGCCTTGAAGCAACCCGCCGCGCTTTATGGGCTGGCCTCGGGCGGGCTGTTCGGTATCTCTGGCGTGATGTATCGCGGGGCGTCTTTGTCGCTGGACGGCGCACCCTCGGTCTTTCTGGCGGCCTCGTTGACCCTCGCCATCGTCCTGATCTGGCAGACGGCGCTGATGACCATCTGGTTTGCCTTTCGCGACCGACAGGCCTTGGTGGCCGTCTTCAAGGCCTGGAAACTGGCCCTGCCCATCGGCATCACCGGCATGATCGCCTCGGTCGGTTGGTTCACAGCCATGGCCATGTACAACGCCGCCTATGTGCGGGCGCTCGGTCAGGTAGAACTGTTATTCACCCTGGCGGCATCGGTGCTTTTCTTTGGCGAAAAAGTCACCCGCCGGGAACCGGCTTGAGATTGCATCGCTCGTTTAGGGCGGGCTTAGCGAAACAGAATCATCACCATCAGGCCACCGATGACCAATGCCATGCCGCCGATTTCTCGGCGGGTGACTTTTTCGCCAAAGAAAAGCACCGATGCCGCCAGAGTGAATAACAGT
>SMXS01000095.1 GCA_004356955.1 Alphaproteobacteria bacterium
CCTGAAAGCACGTTCACTCCATAGCGATGAGATCATTGGCAATTCATCTGCCATTAACTCCGTCCGCCAGATTGCCGAGCGCATCGCCCAGACCAACAGCCGAGTGTTGATTACTGGCCCTGTTGGGTCAGGCAAAGAAGTCGTCGCCCGGCACATCCATCGTCTGTCTAACCGCCAACGGGGCCCCTTCGTTGTCGTCAATGCCGCAACCATCGCGCCAGAGCGCATGGAAATAGAGCTATTTGGTACGGAAAGACGCCAACAGGGTGCGGCCGAGAGGCGCAAAATTGGTCTATTCGAAAAAGCACATGGTGGCACATTGTTGATTGATGAAGTCGCAGATATGCCCATGGAGACCCAAAATAAGATATTGCGGGTCTTGGTCGACCAGACATTTGAGCGGGTCGAGGGGACAACCAAGGTCGAAGTGGATGTGCGTGTCATGTCTGCAAGCAGTCGCAATTTGTTAGAGGCCATCGAACAAGGAAAATTCAGGGAAGACCTGTATCATCGGCTGAATGTTGTGCCAATTCACATGCCAGCGCTGAAGGACCGCCGCGATGACATTGTCTTTTTGACCGAATATTTCATGTCGCGGGTTGCCGAAGCCAATGGTATGCCCAAGCGCGAAATCAGCGATGACATCGTCGCGGCTCTGCAAAGCTACGACTGGCCGGGAAATGTTCGGCAATTGCGCAATGTTGTCGAGCGACTGTTGATCCTGGCTGCCGATGATGCACTCGATGAAATTAAGCCCAATATGCTGCCTGAGGAAATCAACGGTGCCGGCGTTACCAGCGTCCAACAGAAAGCGGACAGCAACATTATGTCGGTGCCCTTGAGGCAAGCCCGCGAGGCCTTTGAAGTCGAATATCTACAAGCACAAATTTCGCGATTTGGTGGGAACATTTCGAAGACTGCCGCCTTTATCGGCATGGAGCGGTCAGCCCTGCATCGCAAGCTCAAAACATTGGGACTTAATTCCGGCGACCGACAGAAAGAGACCAACTAGATGACTTTTTCAAAGGCGCGGGTAATCTGACATGAAAATAATTATCTGTGGGGCAGGGCAGGTGGGAACCGCGATCGCTCGCCAATTAGCTGTGGAACACAATGATGTCACCGTCATTGACTGGTCCGCCGATTTGATCGCCAGCATTAGCAAGTCTTTGGACGTGCAGGGCATCGTTGGCTATGCATCGCATCCAGACGTGCTAGAGCGGGCAGACGCACGAAACGCTGACATGCTAATCGCAGCAACGCTGTCAGACGAAGTGAACATGATTGCCTGTCAAATCGCGCATTCCCTGTTTGGCGTCCAGACCAAGATTGCACGCATTCGCACCCAGGCCTATGTAGAACCGATGTGGAGCGATTTGTTTTCGCAAGACCACATGCCAATTGATGTGATCATTTCACCTGAACACGAAGTTGCGCGGGCGATCATTCGTCGCCTACAGGTACCAGGCGCCTTTGACGCTGTTTCCTTTGCCGACGACAAGGTGCAATTTCTGGGGCTTCATATCGAAGAAGACTGCCCACTCATTGATACCCCGTTGTCACAACTGACCGAATTGTTTCCCGATTTGTCCATTCGGGTACTAGGTATTCGCCGGGGGGAAAGCACAATTGTGCCGACCGCTGCCGACCAGTTGTTGGTGGGGGACGACGTCTATCTGGTAACAGATATCCAACACCGTGAACGCGTTCTGTCGGCCTATGGCCACGAAGAGACCGAGGCCAGACGCATTATTCTGATTGGTGGCGGCAATGTCGGCCTGTTCGTTGCCCAAGAGCTTGAGCGCCAGGGCAGCAACATCAACATCAAGATTATCGAGGCCTCGCAAGAACGAGCCCAGGACATTGCAGTTCAGTTGGAAAAGACGGTCGTCCTGTGCGGTGATGCATTGGATGCCGATATTCTGCGCGAGGCCAATGTATCGCAGGCAGATGCGGTGATCGCCGTAACCAATGATGACGAAGTGAATATTTTGGTATCGTTGCTGGCCAAACGGGAAGGCTGCAAACGGGCAATTACATTGGTGAACAACAGTGTTTACCGGCCGCTTATGTCTTCACTGGGTATCGACGTCTATATCGATCCCCGCGCAACCACAGTGTCGACAATTTTACACCATGTACGCCGCGGGCGCATTCGGTCGTTGCACTCGCTGCCCGCCATGGGTGCCGAGGTGCTGGAAGTCGAGGCGCTAGAGACCTCCTACGTGGTCGGTAAACCCATCCGCGATCTTGATTTGCCGATGGGTGTACTGTTCGGTGCCCTGGTCAGAGAAGGAGAGGTTCTCATGCCTCGAAGTGGAACCGTCATACAAAAAGATGACCGCGTCATCCTCTTCGCGTTGTCAGATCAAATCAAAAAAGTTGAACAGATGTTCTCTGTTCAGCTTGGCTACTTTTAGCCTTCGAGATCAGCCAGCACCATGCGTTATCGAGTTTGCTTTATTAATGTTGCTTGGATCCTGGTTTATTGTGCCCTGGCACTGGCTGTACCGGGGATTGTCGCGCTGCTGCAGTTAGACCTGACCTTCGCCGTCTTCTTTGCAGTCTCTGCTGTCGTCACTGGTTTTATTGCCGGGGCAGTACTCTTTACGCTTCGAGGGACCCGCCAGAGCTCTGAACGGGGCGAGTTGGTCCTGACCCTGGTGTTAGCCTGGTTCATTGTACCGGTTTTTGCAGCGCTACCATTCCTGCTCAGCGGTACCGTCATGTCTTTTGCAGATGCCTATTTCGAAGCTGTCTCAGGCATAACCACAACGGGTGCGACCATTCTGACTGGCTTGGAGGATCTATCGCCCTCTATTCTTTTCTGGCGGGCATGGATGCAATGGCTTGGTGGGTTGGCAACCCTGGTCATGGTGATGTCTATGTTTGCCTATCTCGATCTTGGTGGCATGCAAGTGTCAACAAACCTTCTCAAACATGGAGAGGGCGAAACTATGATAGATCGAATCCGCGGTATCATTCGGACCCTGTGGATGCTGTATACGCTTTTGACACTAATATGCATGATTTTTCTGTGGTCTGCGGGCATGCCGTTTTTCGATGGTATTTGTGTTGCCTTATCAACCCTGTCGACGGGTGGATTCATGCCTCGCGACGGCACCATGGTCAGTTACGGCAAGCCGATGATCGAAGTTGTGCTGGTGCCCTTCATGTTGATCGGTGCGATTAATTTCTCGTTGCATTGGTCTTTCATGCAGGGTCGGTTTGGTGTTTATCGGCAGGAACCCGAAGTGCGTCGGCTATTGGTTTATTCCGGCGCTGCAATTCTTTTACTAATTGTTTTACTCAGCACCGGGCTGGGACAGGGCGAGGGACTACCCGTCCTGCAAAGCATTCGTTCTGGCGTTTTCACAGCGATATCGATGATCAGCACCACGGGCTTCATTTTCGACGATGCAGCAATATTCCCTCTATCCCCAGCATTATTGATTATGCCCCTGATATTACTGGGGGGAACAACTGGGTCGACCAGCGGCGGCATCAAGATGCTGCGGCTACAGGTCTTGTTCATGCATTCGAAACGAGAGTTCGCCAGATTGTCGCATCCGCACGGCGTCACCAACACGTCTTACCGTGGCCGGCGTCTCGACGACGATGTGATGACGGGCATTTGGTCCTTCTTTATTTTGCTTGTTTTGGCGATTTGCGGGTTGACCGTTCTGCTGAGTGCGACGGGTTTGTCCCTACATACTTCTGTTGCCGCAATCGTGGCCACAATCACCAATACGGGACCTGCAGTGACATTGATCGATGCGTCGCTGGACGGTTACCATGTCATCAGTGATGTCGGGAAATTTATCTTGTCACTGTCTATGATTGCAGGGCGACTTGAAATTCTGCCCCTGTTCATTCTGCTGGCACCCGGTTTTTGGCGTGCATAGCCTGTTTTTCTGAATATTATTTTTGAAATAGTTCCAAAAAAACTCTTGAGGTTCCCGTAATTTACGGTCAGCGTAAGCAGTCGGGGAAGCTGGCATCGGTCTGAGGGGGCTGATGACCGGAAAACCATCATAGCTATGGTAAATAAGAAGAAGGGAACACCCAATGTCTTCTGATAAAAGTCAGAACGTCCAGGATGTCTTTCTGAACCACATCCGCAAGGAAAAATTGGCTGTTACGGTCTTTTTGATGAATGGGGTTAAACTACAAGGCGTTATCACCTGGTTCGACAATTTCTGTGTGCTGTTACGGCGTGACCGCCACTCGCAACTGGTCTACAAGCATGCAATATCGACCATCATGCCGACGGATCCAGTACAGTTATTTGAGCCAGATGAAACAAGCGAAACCGACAACAGCGACGACTAAAGACGAGGGTGCCCCGCAGGGTGCCAAACGGTCTGCTGGGGCAAGCGACGTCCAGGAACCCAATGATCTATTCGATCAGGTTCAGGCCATCGAACTTGGTGCAAGGGCGCTGTTTATACACCCGTATGTAAAACGCTCAGTCACAAGACGAACACCTGAATCTTCCATGGAAGAGCTGTTGTCACTGGGCGATGCCATCGAATTGCAAGCCGTACAGCAGGAATTTTGCGCCCTGTCAGCCATCAAACCATCCACCTATATGGGTCGTGGCAAAGTCGAAGAGATGGCCAGCATCGTCGCGGCATTGGATGTCGAAGTGGTCATCATGAATTGTGCCCTCAGCCCTATTCAGCAACGAAATCTGGAACGCGAATTGCATACCAAGGTCATCGATCGCACGGCCTTGATCCTGGAAATTTTTGGCGCCCGTGCCCAAACGCGGGAAGGGGTGATGCAGGTACAGTTGGCGCATTTGTCGTATCAGCGCGGTCGACTGGTGCGGTCCTGGACCCATCTGGAGCGACAACGCGGTGGCGCCGGCTTTATGGGAGGCCCGGGTGAACGCCAGATAGAGGCTGACAGGCGTGCACTGGATGAAAGCATTGGCCGCTTGACCAAACAACTGGAAAAGGTCACCCGCACGCGCGAACTGCATCGCAAAGGCCGACAGAAGACGCCTTATCCCGTCGTTGCATTGGTTGGCTATACTAATGCCGGTAAATCGACGCTGTTCAACCGACTGACCAATGCCGACGTTTTTGCCGAGGATCAGCTATTTGCCACCCTGGACCCAACCATGCGCGAGGTCACCTTGGAGTCTGGTCGCCAGATCATTCTGTCAGATACGGTTGGTTTCATTTCTGACTTGCCCACCCATCTGGTCGCGGCCTTTCGCGCCACGCTGGAAGAAGTTATTCAGGCAGATATTATCATCCATGTCCGCGATATCTCACATATTGAGACAGCCGAACAGCGCGAGGACGTGCTGGAAATATTGAACGATCTTGGCATCAAAGACTATGACGAACATGAAATGATCGAAATCCACAACAAGATTGACCTGCTGGATCATGAAATCAACAGCGGACTGGTTGCCGACAAGCCCAAAGAAACGCCCATTCAATTCTGTGCCATCGATGGTCGTGGCGAGGCCGATTTGTTACAAAGAATTGACGACATCCTGGCCGTCGGGTCGCATGATCTGCGCGTTAGGGTGCCCCACGACCAAGGAGAAGCCCTTAGCTGGCTGTACCGACACGGTGATGTGCTGGCCCGAGACGACAAGCCAGAGGGCACTGAGTTTCAGGTCAGGCTTACTCAGGCTGATCTGGGTAGAATGCAAAAGATGGATGGCATAGAAATATTGTCGTCAAGCGCAAAGCAATAGAACTAAGGAGACAATCATGGTTATGAAACCGTTGCACGATCGTGTGCTCATCCGACGCGTAGAGGCCGAAGAAAAGACCGCCGGTGGCATCATCATTCCTGATTCCGTGCAGGACAAGCCCTCCGAAGGGTTAGTCATCGCCACAGGTCCTGGTGTTCGCAACAAGGCGGGTGATCTGGTCCCTGTCGCCGTAGAGACCGGCAACCATGTTCTGTTTAGCCCCTATGCAGGGACCGAGGTCCGCATTCAGGGCGAAGATCTGTTGATCGTCAATGAAGGCGACGTTATCGGCATCGTTTCCTAAGCTTTTGGGGGAGGTTCCGATGCCTTGGGATCGTGACTGGCAATTTCTGCAAATAAACCGTGACGGGCGGGTCCTCACTGTTCGGTTTGAACGAAGCGACAGTGACGTTAATCCACTGTCGGCTGCCCTGATATCAGAGTTGATCGAGCTTGCGCATCTATTGGAAGACGATTTTGAACTGAATGCAGTGGTCCTGACAGGCACACAAACAGTGTTTTCCGCGGGGTATGACCTGAATGATGGCAAGTCACGAGCCGAACTTGGTTTGGCAGAACGCCGCGTGCGCACCAAACTTGGCCCCAAGCTTTGTGAGGCATGGGAAAAGATAGAGTGCCTGACGATTGCCTCCATCGAAGGTTGGTGCATCGGTGGCGGCTTTGCCTTGGCTGTGTCGACCGACCTGCGGATTGCCGGGCAGGGGGCACATTTCTACGTGCCTGAAATAGAGCGCGGCATGAATATGAGCTGGGGCAGCGTGCCTCGAAGCGTTGCCCTCATCGGCCCATCGAAGACCAAACGCCTGTTTGTATTGGCCGAGAAGATCGATGCCAACACGGCCCTGAATTGGGGTCTTGTCGACGAAGTCGTGCCCGATGGCAGCGCCTATGAGGCGGCCCTGAAGATGGCTGGGCGTGCGGCCCAAATGCCACCTGTTGGCGTGCGTATGTGCATCGAAGGCATCAACGCCGCCGCTTTTGCCCTCGCCAAGGCCGTCAGCACCATGGATCGAGACCAGTATTTGCTGGCGCAAACCGGCGATGACTTCCAGGAAGGTGTTAATTCATTCCTCGAAAAGCGGCCTCCCAAATTTACCGGCGAATAATCGACCGCACTATGGTCGATAAATTGATCGTGGATAATCCAGTACATTGGCTTTTGAGCTTTCAAGTTCCCTCAGTGCATTCTTGGCAATCCACCCAGAGGCTTTGCCTTCCTTGGCCATAATATTGCGGGCGCATTCAATGGCTGCCACCTGTAAATCCACATTCCGTTTTCCAATGTTGCGCAAGGCCCAGTTCACGGCCTTTTTTACATAGAGGCGCGCATCGGTGGATTCCCGTTCGACAGGTATTAAAAATTCTTCGAAAACCTGATTGTCTGCCTCTTTGTTGGCAAACCCATAGGCCGCCATCATGGCAAACGCGGCTCGTTTGTTAAACTCGCCTTCTCGGGCGGACCACGCTGCAGCTTTCTGCCTTGCAAGACCTGACTGCACGAAGAAACCCATGCAGAATGAATCGCAGATTTCCCAATTTTCGAACGTGACGACCCACTTTTCCATCAGACCTTCTGTCAAATCTACTGGTTCAAATATCTTGCTGCATAACAGCCTGGTCTCGTAGATGTCTGTATCAAACAGCGCATCACCCAGCTGGCTGTCCATGCCGATTTCTTTGGCCAATACGTCCAGATCCCGGTGATAGATGCCAAGGGAATTGCGGGCAACAATCCCCG
>SMXS01000096.1 GCA_004356955.1 Alphaproteobacteria bacterium
CGAAATTCCTTGTCGGGTAAGTTCCGACCTGCACGAATGGCGTAACGACTTCCCCACTGTCTCCAGCATCGACTCAGCGAAATTGAACTCTCCGTGAAGATGCGGAGTACCCGCGGTCAGACGGAAAGACCCCGTGCACCTTTACTACAGCTTTACAGTGGTATTAGGAACGTCCTGTGTAGGATAGGTGGGAGGCTTTGAAGCATTAGCGTCAGCTTTTGTGGAGCCAACCTTGAAATACCACCCTTGACGTTTTTGATATCTAACCGCGACCCGTGAAACCGGGTTCGAGACATTGTATGGTGGGTAGTTTGACTGGGGCGGTCGCCTCCTAAATGGTAACGGAGGCGCGCGAAGGTAGGCTCAGGCCGGTCGGAAATCGGTCGTCGAGTGCAATAGCAAAAGCCTGCCTGACTGCGAGACTGACAAGTCGAGCAGAAACGAAAGTTGGTTATAGTGATCCGGTGGTTCTGCGTGGAAGGGCCATCGCTCAACGGATAAAAGGTACGCCGGGGATAACAGGCTGATAACCCCCAAGAGTCCATATCGACGGGGTTGTTTGGCACCTCGATGTCGGCTCATCTCATCCTGGGGCTGGAGCAGGTCCCAAGGGTTTGGCTGTTCGCCAATTAAAGAGGTACGTGAGCTGGGTTTAGAACGTCGTGAGACAGTTCGGTCCCTATCTGCCGTGGGTGTTGAAGAATTGAGAGGAGCTGCCCCTAGTACGAGAGGACCGGGGTGGACGTACCTCTGGTGTACCGGTTGTAACGCCAGTTGCATCGCCGGGTAGCTATGTACGGACAGGATAACCGCTGAAAGCATCTAAGCGGGAAGCCCCCCTCGAAACCATTTCTTCCTTGAGAGCCGTGGAAGACCACCACGTTGATAGGCCAGGTGTGGAAGTGCGGTAACGCATGCAGCTAACTGGTACTAATCGCTCGATCGGCTTGAATGCCGTCTGTATTGAACAGGTGCTAGCAATCCCTCTATGAAAATAGTTGGAGTGCTGACCTATTTTGATCAGAAGAAGAGAACTCCGATCAGACATATTTCTCTGTCAAAGTCGTCCTGCGCCTGGACTAGATCCAGGTTGCAGCTGATGCATAAGTGGTTTTCGCTGGCCTGGTGGTTATAGCGAGGAGTGCCCCACCCGATCCCATCCCGAACTCGGCCGTGAAACCCCTCAGCGCCAATGGTACTGCATCTTAAGGTGTGGGAGAGTAGGTCGCCGCCAGTCCTGCGAAGATCACTTATGTAACAGTCAATTAGACGATGAAGCACTTAGTGCAATTGACAGAATATTTCTCTTATTCACAGTGTCTTAATCATCACTGGGCTTTTGAAGCCATCGCCGAACCCTCAGATTTTAATCGTGAGGGTTTTGCTTTGTCCGCAAAACACAGTGAGCGATGATAAGATCATATTGCTAATTGACGCGGGGTGGAGCAGTCCGGTAGCTCGTCAGGCTCATAACCTGAAGGTCGTAGGTTCAAATCCTACCCCCGCAACCAACAAGAAACCTCGGCCTTCGGGCCGGGGTTTTTTGTTGTTTCTGGAGTAAGAGTTTGGACGAACGCCCTCCTGTGGTTCCAAGGCTAGCTCATAACTTGAAGGCTGGAGCCGTATAGCAGACGCACGAGGTGCGTCTGTAGGCGTAAGGTCGAGCACTGCCAAATAGGGGAGCGAATAGCCCGCGCGCAAACTGCGTAGGTTCAAATCCTACCCCTGCAAGCCAACCATCAGGAACTGCAGAATGCGCCTATACTCGTGCCGGCGATGCTGTAGGGTAATCTCGTACTTCAAAGGGGTTTAGTGTGAGGGAAACTGCAGGCCGTCAATCGGGGTCGCGCCAGGGGGCACGTGTCGACGAGGCCCTTGCGGCCCCTGCTTTCTATCAATCAGACAAGCCAGAGCCCCATTATGCCAGGACGCGAGAGATTCTCGCCCGTCATCCCGAGATACGAGATCTCGTGGGTCGAAACCCTTGGACGTTGGGTATTATTGTCATGGTCTGTGCCGCGCAGGTGGTGCTGACATGGCAACTCAGCATGGCCCCCTGGTGGGTCATTTTGATCACTGCCTATACGTTGGGGGCGCTGTTTACCCATGCCCTATGGGCCATGATCCATGAATGTGTGCATTGTCGTGTGCTGCCAGGGGAGACGCCCAACCGCCTGGCAGGCATGCTTGCTAATCTGACCATGATTGTCCCCACGGCGGCGTCCTTTGGGAAATATCATCTCAAGCATCACATGTATCAGGGCATCTATGACCAGGATGCCGACCTGCCCAGCCATTGGGAGGTAAAGCTGTTTGGCGGGACCAGGCTTGGTCGCTGTGCCTGGCTGGCAATTTTCCCGATCTTGATGATCGTTCGACCCTCGCGACTGAAGCAAATACAGCTTTGGGACCGCTGGCTTGTTCTCAATATAGTGATTGTGGTCGCGTTCGACATCTTTGTACTGGTGGCTTGGGGGCCAATGGCGATCCTGTATATGGCGTTATCAATGTTGTTCGCGCTCGGTCTTAATCCACTAGGTGCGCGTTGGATTCAAGAGCACTATACCGATGATTTTGAGCAAGAAACCTATAGCTACTACGGGCCCTTGAACGCGGTTCAGCTGAATATCGGCTATCACAATGAACATCATGATTTTCCGGGGGTTCCCTGGAACCGCCTGCCTGCGCTTAAGGCTTTGGCGCATGAATCTTACGACAATTTACATTCCCACCAGTCCTGGACCAGACTGCTGATCGATTTTGCAATGTCAGGCAAGCCAGACGTGTCAGGGCGCATTATCCGAAGCAAGCGGAACCCACAAACCTAAGGCTTTGGGCCGGCGTTTTTTATTGGGTAAGGCGCAAAGGTTCCGACCCCCGGATATTTTGCACCAGCGTAATCATTCCGGTGCTAAAAGAGCCCATGTCACAGATTGAATCGCTCTTTGTCACCCGTCTGTACCGCGCTGCCCTGACCGAGTTTGGCAGGGCACTGGATGCGGCCGAGCTTGAGCAGTCCTGCATGTCTATTGCCGAAGACGACGTCGCAGGGCAGGCATGGAGTGAGGAAAATGGCTATCTGGGTTATACCAGTTATGCCTCGTTGGATGATTTGCCCTGGCGGTTCCCGATCTTCAAAGACCTGGTTAGCGTGCTCGACAAACATGTCGCGGCTTTTGTCAAAGACCTGCAGTTCGATTTGGATGGCCGAGAGGTCAAGCTGGATTCCATATGGATCAACGTCCTGCCCACAGGGGGTGTGCATACGTCGCACCTGCATCCGCATAGCGTGATCAGCGGCACCACCTATGTCACCATGCCCAAGGCCGCAAGTGCCATCAAGTTTGAAGATCCGCGATTGGCAATGATGATGGCCGCTCCGCCACGCCAGGCCAACGCCCCGCCCGAATTGCGCAATTTCATTTATGTTGCGCCCGACGCAGGCGACGTTCTGCTGTGGGAAAGCTGGTTACGCCACGAAGTGGCGCTGAACAAGGCCGACGAGGACCGGATCAGCGTCAGCTTCAATTACAGCTGGGGTTAGTCGACCCCCATCAAATTGGGGCAATCTATGCCGCAGATCGCCTTGATTAGTTTGCCCTAACTAATTGACAGTATAATTGCGGGCTTCCAGGCAGGTTTTCATGGCGCGGTTGTAAGTGGCGTGGTTTTGATCGATAGCGGCTTGTTGGTCCATAACGGCCTGTTGTTCTGCTTGTGCCGCCGCTTCTTTTTGAGCGCGTTTGCCCTGGCGCCGTTTCGCGCCCCCTCGCATGACCCCAACAGTTGCGCCGATGGCGGCCCCTTTGCCCGCGTCACCGGCAACGGCGCCAATGACTGCGCCGCCAGCGGCTCCTTTGGCAGCACCACCAACGACCTGTCCCTGCGGTGAGTCAGCATTGGGGTCCGTCGTGGGTGGAGGTGGTGGCAGTGCAGAAGCTTGTGGGTTGCTAGGGTCAAAGCCGGTTTGCTGAACCGACCATTCATGGCATTCGAATTTGTCCTGGGCCTGTTGTTCGTCTGTCTGTCCCTCTTTGGGATAGATGAACAGCTCTTGCGCCACGGCCTGTTGGCCTAAAAACAAGCCGATACCAATATAAGTCGCCACCAAGTAAGGCTTCATGTGTAGCTACTCCATATTTGGATACTCAAAAGAGGATAGTATGTGTCGGCTGGCCGTCATTCAAGGATAGCGATTTTTCCGGATGGTCAGGGCAGAACGAATTCCATATGGATATCCTGGGGCTCCAACGCAAACAGATCTGCATCGAGCTCATCGGTCAATGTGCAGCCCATCGTCTGATAGAAGCGGATGGTGTTTTCAGAAGGGGTCGCAGATATATACAACTTCCGTGCGCCCAGGATTTTGGCCCGTTGTGCGGCCCTATCGAACAATTCTCGCCCCAAACCTTCGCCTCGAAGGGCCTGGCTGACGTGTAAAAACTTCAGCTGCAGCTGGTCGGTTGAAGCGCCCATAAAGCGGCAGTCCAGGACGCAGGCAGCCACCAGTCTGGCATGATCAAAGGCGCCTAGCAGAAAACCGCCATGGTCAAAACAATCCAGCAATATGGCTGTATCGCGGTCAATCTCATCTGCTGGCCAACCGGACATTTTGATGGACGCTTTTTCCAGAACGAGGGCACCTTCTTCTAGACGATATAACCCCCCGATCAATTCCGACCGATCAATGGACCACAAGCCGCTTATTTCTTGTCGTTCAAGCTGTCTGAATTGCCTTTGCATTGATGAGTCTCCCCGCCAAAAAAACACGGTCATCACCATAACGGCTTTATCGCCAGTGTGTTGGTACGATTGTTGTATGGCCTGCCCTGCAGGCGATCTGGCGGGCCAATAGAGGCCTTTTGCGCGCTGTACATAATGGCCATCACCCATTACAAGACAGCCAGCACCGGCCCTATGGCCGATGAAGCTGAAGGGCTGTGGCGACCACACGCCGTGCCCATCGATCGAAAGAACAGACATGACCGACTTTGAAGGTGCTCACCCGGCGCTAAGCCAAGCTTTGACGAAAAAAGGCTATACCAAGCTGACGCCTGTGCAAGAGGCCATCCTGGCACCTGAGCTGCGCGATGCAGATGCCCTTGTATCGGCCCAGACCGGGTCGGGCAAGACGGTTGCCTTTGGTCTGAATATGGCGCCCACCCTGTTGGGCGACGAACAGATTTTCGACAAAGCTGAACGACCCCTGGCGTTGGTAATCGCGCCAACGCGTGAGCTGGCATTGCAGGTCAAACGCGAGCTTGAGTGGTTGTATGCGTCGACCCATGCGCACATCGTGTCTTGCGTGGGTGGGATGGACATGCGCACCGAACGGCGCGATCTCAGCAGGGGTGCTCATATTGTTGTCGGCACGCCGGGTCGCCTGCGGGATCATATTGAACGAGGCTCGCTGGATACCAGCGGTTTGATGGTCGCCGTGCTGGATGAAGCCGACGAAATGCTCGATCTCGGGTTCCGCGATGATCTGGAATATATCCTCAAGGCATCGCCGCGCAATCGACGCACGCTGATGTTCTCGGCCACCGTACCCAAATCCATTGTGTCTTTGGCCCAACGCTACCAAAACGATGCGATCCGGGTGAAGACAGTTGACGAGGAAGGCCAGCATAGTGATATCAGTTATCGCGCCCTGACAGTGGCCCCCAATGATCGCGAAAATGCCATTGTCAATGTGCTGCGTTTTTACGAAGCCAAAAACGCCCTAGTCTTTTGTTCAACCCGCGCCACCGTCAACCATATGACCGCCCGGTTTGCCAATCGCGGCTTTTCCGTCGTGGCCTTGTCGGGTGAGCTAAGCCAGAAAGACCGGACCTACGCATTGCAGGCCATGCGGACTGGCCGCGCCCGGGTGTGTGTTGCGACCGACGTTGCTGCCCGCGGCCTTGATCTGCCCAATCTCGACTTGGTTGTGCATGCCGATATCCCGAAGAATCCAGAGTTATTATTGCATCGATCTGGGCGAACTGGCCGGGCTGGACGCAAAGGCGTGTGCACGCTGATCGTCCCCCATAATGCACGCAGGCGCACCGAGCGCTTGTTGAACAATGCGGGCATAACCGCAGAATGGGCCAAGCCACCGACGGTTGAAGAAATCGAAGCGAAAGATCGTGAACGCATTTTTGCTGACCCTGCGCTGATAGAGCCCCTGACCGACGACGAGGCAACTTTCGTCAAGGAACTGCTGGAGAAACACGGCGCAGAGCAAGTGGCCGGCGCGTTCCTGCGCCAGCGCATGAAAGATCAGACCGCCCCGGAAGAGTTGATCGACACCGGTCCCCCCGTACGTGAACACGACCGCGAACGGGGCGGCAAGAAGCGCGACGACTTTGAAGGCGGTGTCTGGATTTCGCTTTCTGTCGGCCGTGACCACAATGCCGAGCCGCGTTGGCTGTTGCCAACATTGTGCCGCGCCGGGCATATCACCAAGCGCAATATTGGGGCAATTCGGGTTCAGGAGCGCGAAACCTTTGTCGAGCTGTCGCCGGATAGCATCGATGGGTTTCTTGAGGCCATTGGCCCCAGCCGTAAAATGGAAAAGACCATTACTGTTAACCGGTTGGAAGGCGAGCCAAATTTCCACGGCGGGTCCAGGGACACGCCACCGCGTACCGCCCCCCGCAAAGAAAAGTCCTATAAGTCGGACAAGTCATTTGGTGATCGCAAACGCGCTGCACCCCGCAAGCCACACTTCCGGCAGATAGAAACCGAACCTGACCGCGCCCCCAGAGAGCGAACAGATGGGCCCGACCGTGCGCCCCACTCGCGTGCAGATGAGCCCGACCGTGCGCCCCGCGCGCGCGCAGATGAGCCGGACCGTGCGCCCCGCGCAGGTGGAGATGGCCAGAATTGGTCCGACCGCAAGCCCAAGTCAAAGGATGGCCCCAAAAAGCCCCATAAGAAAAAGATGGCGCGTGAAGCGGCCAAGCGCGCAAAAGGCAATCCGCCGCCACGCTCTACCTTGAAGCTTGGGGATAATGACGGTCGGGACAGCAAGCCCAAGGGTCGTGCTGGTGACAAACCTTACGGCGCCAAGCCTAAAAGATCCGGGATTAAGAAGACCCGCACTGTACGATCGGGATCGTTTAACGACCCGAACCGAGACCCGTCAAAGCCGGGTACCAGACCGATGAAGCGTCGCAAGTAAAGCGCCCAAGGTCGGTCTTAGTCGATAACAGCGATAGCCTGTGAGGGGCATACTTCAGCGGCCTCACGGGCCTCGCGGATGTCGTCGTCGGAGGTTAATTCCGCGACCAGGATATCCGGGCAGCCTGTTTCTTCATTGCGTTTCAACAGCGTCGGGTGATTGTAATAGCATTCACCCGCAACGATGCATATTTCCAGGTCTACAGTCAGTTTCACGGTCTTTTTCCCTTCATTGACCCAGCCTTAATCGACGTCGAATTCCATCCACAATTCTTTGGGGGATCGGAAACCGCCAGAATCGATCGAGGGCGAACTGATGCCTTCGTGCTCTTTGAACTTCGGCCGAAAATTCTTTAAAGCACCTGCCAACAGCGAGCTACCAATGACCGCTTCCTGGCGCGCCATGGCATAGCCCATGCAAAAATGCTGGCCGATGCCAAAACCCAGATGCCCTGGCTTGCCGTCTTTATAGCGCCCAGACCGGTTCTCGCGGCCCATATGCAAATCGTCCCGATGGATGTCGAAAGTGTCGGGATTCTTGAACGTGCGTTCGTCGCGATTGCCTGCCCCCAAATAGATGATGATGCCATCCCGTTCTGGGATGATCTCGTCATACAGCTTGATCTCTTTGGTTGTACGGCGGAATTGCGCATGTACCACCGGGTCAAACCGCATCATTTCGGTGAACACATTGGTCCATAATTCCGGGTCCGCTTTGACGTCGGCAAATTGGTCGGGCCGCGTGTACATCATGTGATACCACATGTTGGAAATAGCCTTGTCAGTGGTATCGCCACCGGCGGCCAACAACAGGGCTACAAACCCCTTGATCTCGTCCATGGACTGACGCTTGCCTTGCAGGTCAGCGTTGACCAGGGCCGACAGCAGATCATCGGTCGGGTTCTTTTCCCGCGCGATGATCAAAGGCTCGATATAGTCCCACATCTCATTGCGTGCCTCGATGCCGCGTACCATGTATTCACCGCCAAAGCCCAGCCCAGCAATCAGCGCTTTGTACCAACCGACGAACATATCTTCGTCCTCGCGCGGCAGGCCCAACATGTTGGAGATCACGCGGATAGGGAATTGGTTCGAGAATTCCGACACCAGCTCGACTTCGCCTTTTTCCTTGAAGCCATCAATCAGCTCGTTGGCGATCAGGTCGATGAAGGGTAAAAAGGCATCCAGCTTGCGGCCGACGAATTGCCCGGCAACCACATTGCGCATAAACCGGTGTTGTTCGCCCACACCATATTCCAGGATATTGGGGCCAAAGATGTGGCGCTTGCCGAATTCATAGTCGCCGTCCGGGTCATAAACACCCCGCGTATAGGCCTCGCTGTCCTGGAACACTGCATCGATATCCCAATAGCGGCTGATGACCCAGCGATTGTGAAAACGGTCATGAAACACAGGGTGGTGGTCCCGCAGTCGCTCATAGAGCGGAAACGGATTTTTCTGAAATTCCGGCCCATCGAACTCGCGTGGGTCGATTTCGTTCTTCAGCATTTCTTCCATTGCAGACATATCACTTCCCTTACAGCCTAGCCGTATTCCCTGAAATCCCTGAGAGTGAGGTTAGATTGAGTCGGCATCGGGGCGCAATCATTAAGATGCATGCATGACTTTTACTCTTGGCCCCTTTGACACAAGCTGGCATTGTCATGGCCAATCTATTTCTGGGGGCGTGCCCTATTTATCGGGAGTTTGAGAATGAGTATTGAAGGCAAAGTGGCGGTAGTAACAGGCGGTGCGGCGGGTATTGGCGCAACGATTTCTCGCATATTGGCGGATCGCGGCGCACGGGTTGCCCGGTTTGACATTGTCGAGCCGGAAGATCCATCCATCGGCGAGTTTTTTGTGGAATGTGATGTCACCAGCCAGGAATCGTGGGCCAATGCCATCGAGGAAGTTAACGACAATATGGGCGATATCTCGATTCTGTTCCTCAATGCCGGGGTCATGAGTCGGCCAGCGGATGCGTCCATTGCCGATAATCCGCTCGATCTGGCAGGCACGCCCGCCTATCACCGCGTGTTTGATGTTAATAATACGGGGCTGGTCTATGGCCTGCAGGCAGCGCTCGATTCATTGCGCGCCTCGGGCGATGGACGGGTTATCGCTACGGCATCCACTGCTGGCATCACGGGCCTGGGCATCGATCCCTATTACAGCATGTCCAAACATGCCGTGATCGGCTTTGTCCGCAGTTTTGCCCAGTTTCTGGACCCGTTGGGCGTCAAAATTCACGCTATTTGCCCTGGCGGCGTGAAGACGGCAATTGTGCCCCATGACATGGCCGAGCTAGCCAAGGACTTCATGACACCAGAGGCTTTGGCCGAGGCGGCGATTTCATTGTTGGATCTGGAAGGCAATGGCGAAGTTTGGGTTAAAGATCAACAGGATGCACCCATGTGGAAGGTCGAGGAACCCACGCCGGCTCTGGGAACTTAATCAATCAAAAAATTAACAAGACTTGATCAAGGGGAAGTTAGATGGATCTGGGTATTCAGGGAAAAAAGGCGATCATTCTAGGTGGCAGCCGTGGCATCGGTCGATACACCGCAGAATTGATGCGCCGTGAAGGGGCCTCTGTGGCTATTTGCGCACG
>SMXS01000097.1 GCA_004356955.1 Alphaproteobacteria bacterium
GCCATGAGCTCCCTGCCGCTTCTTGCGGATGATGTAGGTTTGCCCGAAGGCAGACCATAGGCGTTGTTCGGTTAAAACTGTCATTTTTTGCTGTGCTTCAATTTGTGCAGGGTGCAAAACCTTCACGGATGAAGAACAGTTCCAATTAGTCCGTCCTACAGCAATTTGCAATTGAAAAAACGCGGAATCGAACGCCTAAATCGAACAAGTGTTCAGTGTGACTTTTTGGCCTCAATCAAGTGACCCCGGCATCGAGACTGTTGGCGCTTCTTCTTGCGTTCTACCTACCATCTGTAACACCATGAACAGCGGCCTGAGTTCGGGCAATATTCGAGTCATATTCGAGGGGGAGATGGACATGGAAAAATTGACAGGCGACGCGCGCACCGGGGCCCTGTCTGGGTTGATTGGTTGGTCAGAGGTCGACGGCCGCGATGCGATCTGCAAGACCTTTCAGTTTGGTGATTTCAAACAGGCGTTCGCGTTCATGACCCAATGCGCCTTGGCAGCCGAACAGGCGGATCACCATCCAGAATGGTTCAATGTCTACAATCGGGTGGACGTCACCCTGGCGACCCACGATGCAGGCGGCCTGACCCAGCGAGACATTGACCTGGCGACCTTGATGGACAAGTACGCAAAATAAAAGGGGGCCGAAGCCCCAAATATAAAGCGGGCCGAAGCCCCCTTCAATATGGCCTATCTGATAGCCCTGTTTAGGGGCCCTATTTTGGTGGGAGGCGAATCGCGCCATCCAGGCGGATGGTTTCGCCATTGACCATGACATTGTCGCAGATAAAGCGAACCGTCTTGGCATATTCCTCTGGGGTGCCCAAGCGCGATGGGAAAGGCACTGACTCGCCCAGTGACTTGCGGGATTCTTCGGGCAACGCCATCATCATTGGCGTCAGGAACAAGCCCGGTGCAATGGTGTTGCAACGCACGCCGTCGCGGGACAGGTCGCGAGCAATCGGCAGGGTCATGCCAACAATGCCACCCTTGGACGCGGCATACGCGGCCTGGCCAACCTGGCCATCGAAGGCCGCAACTGAGGCCGTGTTGATGACAACACCGCGTTCGCCGTCTTCCAACGGGTCCAGACCAACCATGCGCTGGGTCGCCAGGCGGATGCAGTTGAAGGTGCCAATCAGGTTCACCTCGATGACCTTGGTATATTTGGCAAGATCCAAAGCTTCACCGCGTGAGACAGTTTTGCCCGGTATGTTGATGCCAGCGCAGTTCACCAGAATGCGCGATTCAAGACCGTTTTCGGCCGCACCCTTGTTCAGTCCGGCAATGACGTCTTCCTCGCTGGTGACGTCAACTTTGGCGAAGACGCAGCCCATTTCGGCCGCCGCCGCCGTGCCGACTTCTTCATTTACGTCAAAGATGGTGACTTTTGCGCCGCTTCCGATCAGTGATTCTGCAGTTGCGCGGCCAAGGCCCGAGGCACCACCTGTGACAATGGCTCCGATTCCGTTCACGTCCATAATTTGCCTTCATTTACTGTTTCAGTCGAATTGGAGGCTGCGTTTAGCACAGCTATTCAGCCGAGTCGATACGCGGCGCCCGGGCAGCCTCTTGGCTGATTTTTCGTTCGCGATGGGCGATGTATAGGGTTGCGCAGATCAACAGGGCCGCGCCAAACCAGGTGTAATTGTCGACGACCTCGCCAAAGGCGAAATAGCCCACCAAAGACGCAAAGATCAGCCGAGTATAATCGAAGGGGGCCAGGGCCGATGCCTCTGCCGCCCGGTACGCCCGCACCATGAAGGACTGCATCACAGTGCCCGATATCCCAAGACAGGCCAGCAGGGCCAATTGCTCCCAGGTCGGGGTCTGCCAATAGATAAAGGCCGGGATGGCCAGAAACAGCGATTGATAGGCCGTAACATAAAAGATCATCGTCTCGGTACGGTCGTCCTTGGCCAGGATTTTCAGGATGACGATGCCGACTGCCATCAACATAGCATTGCCCAGGGCGGCCATCATGGCGGGTTCCATATCGATACTGGGACGCACGATGATCAACACACCGACAAAGCCAAAAAGAGTCGCCAGCGTGCGGTGCAGATGCACTTTTTCGTGCAATATCACCACCGCCAGGACTAATAGAAAAAGAGGCCGCGAAAACGAAATAGAGGTCACCTGGGCGATGGGCAGGTTGGTCAAGGCGTAATAGGCCATGGCCAATATGATGCTGGAATTGATGCCCCGGACCAAATGCAACTTAGGCCGCTTGGTGCGCAGGATGCCAAAGCCCGTGCGCATCACGAAGGGGATGATGACCAAGAGCCCGAACATGCTGCGGAACCAGGCAATCTCGATCGATGGCATCTGCTGACCCAGTAATTTGACGATGGACCAGTTGAAAACACCAATGGAAATACCGATCAACAGCCAGGTCGCCCCGCGTAGTGTATCTTGTCCTTCGGGTGGCCGATCCGGCTTGATGACAGTCGACGGGAATTCCTCTGTCATGGGCGGCGGTATTGATCCGTGGCTATTGCTCATGTCGTCACCTTGGCCTCACGCCGGGCAATATAGACTGAGCTGCACAGGATAATCGCGCCCCCCAACCACATAAATTCATCAATCGGCTGGTCAAACAACAGGGCAGCCAGGATGCTGACAAAAACCAGGCGCAAAAAGTCGATGGGGATTATTGCCCCGGTTTCAGCAATTGTCAGCGCCCGGTTCATGAACAATTGCGCGATGGTCGACATCACACCGATGACGATCAGCAACATCCAGTCATGCAGGGTTGGCCATTCCCAGAACGCCAACGCCAACACAAAGGCCAAAGGCAGGCTTAGCGTATTGCCATAGACGACAATGGCGACGTTGTTTTCAGTCTGGCCGAGCGAGCGGATCAACAGCATCGATCCGGCCATGGACGCTGCCCCCAGCAAAGCTGCTGCCATGCCCCAGTCAAAGCTGTCGACATCGGGACGCAAGACCAACAACACGCCGATAAAACCAATGATCAGGGCCGCGATACGGCGCATTTTGACGGCCTCGCCAAAGATCAGCACAGCGCCCAGCGTCGCAAATAGCGGCCCCGAATAGTTGATCGCCATCGCTTGGGCCAAAGGAATATGCGCGACGGAATAAAAGATACCGATCATGGCGGTAAAGCCCGTGAGGCTGCGGGCAAAATGCAGCGGCAGTCGTTTGGTGCGCATGACCGAGGTGCCTTGCCGCATAATCCAGGGGACCAACACCAGCGCGCCAAACAAAGATCGCCAAAAAACAATGTACAGCGGATGCATATAGTCCGACGCATACCGCAATACGCACCATAGCAACGCAATTGTCAGGCCTGCGCAGGCCATCATAAAGATGCCGTGTACGGTGTCGTCACGGGATGGTGTGTTGGTATTGATTGGCGTCCCTCACTTGTGCCCACAGGCTAAAGCGGTTTGGGTGCTGCGCCAACTGGCAATATTTTCATTCTTGTTTACCATGGGGCCTCTGGGAAAAAGGCAGGATGGATTATGCGGGGTTATTTCGCGATCGGTGTCGAAGGCGGCAATAAAATAGGCAATTTGGGCAATCTGATGCGCACCGCCCACGGTTTTGGCGCGTCGTTTGTATTTACCATCGGCAGCGACCACGCAAAACTACGCCGGGCCGATACCAGCCGGGTCGAACAAAGCGTACCCCTCTATCGGTTTAATTCGCTCGATGAGATGATGTTGCCCGACCGGTGCCAATTGGTCGGGGTCGAGTTGGTAGACGAGGCCATCGACCTGCCCAGCTTTACGCACCCGCAGCAGGCCGCCTATCTGATGGGACCAGAGCGCGGGTCGTTATCGGCCGAAACACTGAAACGGTGCGACCACATCATCAAAATCCCTACATCGTTTTGTCTGAACCAGGCGACGGCGGGTGCCGTGGTGATGTACGACCGGGTAAGCACGTTGGGTCGGTGGCCCGCGCGTCCCGTAACCCCCATGGGAACGCCGGAACCGCTGCCGGTGCATGTCAGTGGCGGGCAGTTCAGCAGAAAGTCGAAAAAATAGTCGGGCCGCTATTGGCATCGGACCATCTGACTGGCTATGTATAGATGATGAAAAGAAGACACTTATTGATGGGCCTGTTGATTGTGGGTTGGGTTGGGTCTGCACAGGCTGCAGATCCGCAATTGATCAAGACTTTCCGCGACTGGGATGCTTTTACCCAAGGGGAAGGGGCGACCAAAACCTGTTACATCGCCAGCGTCGCCAAAAAAACCCGCCCGTCGAACGTGAATCATGGCGAGGTCTATGTGACAGTTGCCCATAAACCCCGTCGAAAAATTCAGGATGAAGTGAATATCGTCGTCGGATATGACTTCAAAACAGGGTCCAACGTGCGGGCCGTCAGTGGCGCCATGTCGGAATCATTGTTTACATCGGGGCGCGAAGCCTGGGCCTATGACCCTGATATGGATGGCAGATTGGTCGATGGGATGAAACGCGGCACCAATCTGGCGGTCAGCGGCACCTCGGCCCGGGGGACCAAAACCAATTACGAGTTCTCGCTCTTTGGTTTTTCAGCAGCATACGACGCTATTTCCAAGGCTTGTAAAATAGGCTAGAAGGCGCGCCATGACGCAGCCACTTGTAAATTTGTCAGGTCTGGACCACGTCGGGATATCCCAGGCGCTGTCCGATTTTGGCATTCCCGAACGCCAGCTAAAGATGCGCACCGAACAGGTGGCGCATTGGCTGTATTATTACGGCGTCACCGATATTGACGAGATGACCAATATTGGCAAAGAACTGCGCGCCGAGATGGCCCAGGCTTTCGAGATCACCCGACCAGAGATATCCACTGCACAGGTTTCCGAAGACGGCACCCGTAAATGGCTGTTGAAGATGGCAGACGGCCAACAGGTCGAAGCCGTGTTCATTCCCGAGGATAACCGCGGCACTTTGTGTGTGTCGTCCCAGGTGGGCTGTACGCTGACGTGCAAGTTTTGCCACACGGGCACGCAGCGCCTGGTGCGCAATCTGACGGCGCAGGAAATTGTCCAGCAGGTGATGGTCTGCCGTGACGCGTTGGAAGAATGGCCCAGCCCCGTTGAGGGACGGATGTTGTCGAACATTGTGTTCATGGGCATGGGCGAACCGCTGTATAATTTTGACGAGGTCAAGCTGTCCATCGATATGATGATGGACCAGTCCGGCCTGAACATGTCGCGTCGCCGCATCACCCTGTCGACATCGGGTGTTGTGCCCATGATGACCCGGTGTGGTGAAGAAACAGGTGTTAATCTGGCGGTGTCCCTGCACGCCGTGCGCGATGACGTCCGGTCTGAGATCATGCCGATCAACAAGAAATATCCGC
>SMXS01000098.1 GCA_004356955.1 Alphaproteobacteria bacterium
ACCATGACCACGGCGGCACCACCCACTATTTTTGTGGGCCGGGCTGCAAAACTAAATTCAAAGCCGACCCCGAAGGCTATTTGTCGGGCGATATCGCGCGCGCCAAGGCTGCTGCTGGGGCCGCCATGCCCGCCGACGCTGAATATACCTGCCCCATGCATCCAGAAATCGTCCAGATTGGCCCCGGCACCTGCCCCAAATGCGGCATGGCGCTGGAACCCATGATGATTTCGCTGGATGACGGTCCCAACCCGGAATATGTCGACTTCAAGCGGCGCATGTTTGTCGGATTAATATTCACCGTCCCCTTGTTTCTGTTGGCGATGGGCGAGGTGATCCCTGCGCTCAATATCGCAGCCCTGGTGCCACCCCTTTGGTCTGGTTGGGTGCAACTGGCCCTGGCGACACCCGTCGTGTTATGGGCTGGGCTGCCCTTTTTTGAGCGTGGTTGGGAGTCGATAAAAACCGGCCATTTCAACATGTTCACCCTTGTGGCCCTGGGTGTTGGCGCCGCTTATCTCTATAGCCTGGTCGCCATTGTCGCCCCGGGAATATTCCCCGCTGGATTTATTGGCGCTGAAGGCCATGTCGCCGTCTATTTTGAGGCCGCGGCCGTGATCACCGTCCTGGTTCTGCTGGGTCAGGTGTTAGAGCTGGGTGCGCGCGAACAAACTGGCAATGCCTTAAAAGCCCTGCTGGAGCTGGCCCCCAACACCGCGCGGATTATCAGGGGTAATGGCGATGAGGAAGAAATCGACATTGCCATGGTCTTGACTGGAGACCGGATCAGAGTTCGACCCGGCGAAAAAATCCCCACCGATGGAATTGTCCTGGAAGGTGGCAGCGCTGTCGATGAGTCCATGATATCCGGCGAGGCCCTGCCTATTGAGAAATCTACGGGCGACGCCCTCATTGGTGGCACGCTCAATGGCAATGGCGCACTGGTCATGGAAGCCACCCGCGTGGGGCGCGATACCATGTTGTCACAAATCGTCCAGATGGTCGCAGACGCCCAACGCAGTCGTGCGCCCATCCAGGGTCTGGCCGACAAAGTCGCCGGCTTCTTTGTCCCCGCTGTCGTCGGCATCGCTGTCCTGGCCTTTGTTGTCTGGGCCATTTGGGGACCAGACCCGGCCTTGGCCTATGGTCTGGTGGTGGCGGTTTCCGTTCTGATTATCGCGTGTCCTTGTGCTTTGGGCCTGGCAACGCCGATGTCTATCATGGTTGGTACAGGCCGTGGGGCCCAGGCAGGCGTGTTGATCAAGGACGCCGAAGCATTGGAGCTGATGGAGAAAATCGACACGCTGGTCGTCGACAAGACCGGCACCCTGACCGAAGGTAAGCCCAGCCTGCAGGCCGTCACGCCCGCCCCTGGGTTCTCCGCACGCGATGCGCTGTCCTTTGCCGCCAGCATCGAAGTGGCCAGCGAACACCCATTGGCCGACGCCATCGTCAAGGGTGCCAAAGACCAGGGCGCGCCGCTTTTGGCGATCACCGACTTTGCCGCCCATTCAGGCAAGGGGATATCTGGCCGGGTTGGCGGTGAGATCGGCGGTCGCGTGCTATGCTTGGGGAACGAAGCCCTGATGGCAGACCGCAATATCGATATCAGTGCATTACAATCCAATGCTGACAAGGGCCGTCAGGCCGGTGCCACTGTCATGTATTTAGGCGTCGACGGACAATTGGCCGGCATCATCGCGGTCGCCGACCAGATTAAGGAAACCACGCCCGCCGCGCTGGCAGCCCTGCGCAAAGCCGGGCTGCACGTCGTCATGCTGACCGGCGACAATGAAACAACGGCCCAGGCTGTGGCCCAAGAATTGGGCATCGACGAGGTGATCGCCGGTGTCCTGCCGCATGAAAAAGGCCAGGTCGTACAAGACCTGCAGGCAAAGGGCCATCTGGTGGCTATGGCCGGCGACGGCATCAACGACGCCCCCGCACTGGCAGCGTCGAATGTGGGCATTGCCATGGGCACCGGCACCGATATTGCCATGGAAAGCGCCGGGATAACCCTGGTGAAAGGCGATCTGATGGGCATTGTACGGGCGCGCAAGCTTAGCCAGTCAACCATGCGCAACATTCGCCAGAACCTGTTTTTCGCTTTTATTTACAACGCTCTCGGCGTGCCAATTGCTGCGGGAATTCTATACCCCTTCATCGGTATGTTATTGAACCCGATGTTGGCCGCCGCGGCCATGGCCCTAAGTTCGGTGTCTGTTATTGGCAACGCCCTGCGATTGCGTAATGCAAAGCTATAGCGTGGGGTTGCATGGCTGAACTTTCGGGCAACACCAAGCCCCTGATTTTCATTTTCATCACCGTCATGATCGATACGATCGGCCTGGGCATCGTCATTCCCGTATTGCCGCAACTGCTCACAGGCCTAACCGTCAATACAATCAGCGTTGCCGCCCAATATGGCGGCGCGTTGATGGTGGTCTATGCCCTGACGCATTTCTTTTTTGCGCCTATCCTGGGCAATCTCAGCGATGCCTATGGCAGACGGCCGGTATTGCTGTTGTCGTTGGGCGCCCTGGGCATCGACTATGTGCTGATGGGCTTCGCACCGACTATAGCATGGCTGTTTATCGGTCGCTTGATCGCTGGGGCAGCAGGGGCGACCTTTGCTGTGGCCAACGCCTATATCCCCGACACAAGCGCGCCAGAAGACCGGGCCAACCCTGTTGGCAGCATCATCCAAATGAACAAATTTCCCATGGTAGTGGGGTTGATCATTGCCATACTCTTCTTTCAAACCGCCCACGGCGCCCACCCCAGTATCTGGTCGTTTTATACCATAGAGAAATTTGATTGGACCCCCAGGGACATTGGCCTGTCGCTGGCCTTGGTCGGCATTTCAATGGCCCTTGTTCAAGGCGTCCTGATCCGTTTCATTCTGCCCAGACTGGGTGAAAAGAAATCAACCTATTTCGGCTATTTCATGGGTGCAATTGGCTTTGCAGGATTTGCTTTCGCGGACACAGGAACAGCTATGCTGCTGTGGATACTGCCCTGGTCCCTGATGGGCATAGCGGGACCAGCCTTGCGCGCCATCATCGCCAATCAAGTCCCCGATGAACAGCAAGGGGAATTGTCAGGGGCCATCGCCAGCATGATCAGTCTGACAGCTATATTTTCGCCGGTGATTATGACCCAGACCTTTGGATATTTTGCCAGCGAAAACGCCTCGATCTATTTTCCAGGCGCACCATACTTGCTGGCAGCCGCGCTGGTTGTGCTGACGTTCATTTGCGTACACTTCGTTTTGCGACGCGGCCAATCTCGCTAGGGTAGTGATGGCCGGCGCACGCCGTCGATCATGGCGATGACATCAATTTCCACCAGCAGGTCGGGCAGGGCCAGGGCCGATATCTGCACCAATGTCTCTGCGGGTGGCGGGGCACCAAAAAAGCTGCTCTTCGCTTCTGAGCATTGCTGCGCATTGGCCATGTCGGTCAGATAGGTCGTCATTTTGACCACCTTGTTCATGCCCGAGCCCACGGTTTCCAGCACGGCCTTGATGTTTTCAAGCGCTTGTTTTGTCTGGGCGGCGATATCGCCGACACCGACAATTTCGCCTTCAAAATTCAGGGCGACCTGGCCGGACATATAGATGGTGTTATCCACCTGATAGGCCTGCGCGATGTTGAAGGCGGCATAGGGGTCGGGCTTGGTCGAGATTTGATGGGCGTCCATGGCGGGCTCCTGAAATTGAAGACGGTCAATACATTCTAGGTAGAACAGACCACACCACCAGCGTAATCAGTTCAAGCTCTCAAGATTGACAGGGTCGCCTATTGCGGGGACGCGTCACTATATTCGGCATGTGCTATCGGCACATCGTTTTCGATCTTCCACAGATTGGTAAAGAAAAATAAACCGATCCAGACGATAACCAGGCCTATGGGCGGGATCAGCACCGTATTCAGAATACCAATATCTTCGATCAAAAAGCCGATAGCCAGAGACCCGATGGGCCCACCCACCAGGGTCGCCATGGCAAAGACCGACAGAATACGCGCCAGATGGCTCTTGGGCGCCGCCGCCTGCACGATTGTCCGGCTCATGGACGAACCAACGCCCCCGGCCAATCCCCAGAAAAACACGCCCGTATAAAAGGCCCAAAGGGGTGGCTGGAAATGCAGGAAGACCAGCACCATGCCCCCTACCAGAGTCCCCAGCATCAGAGTCCGGCCCTGGCGCTGAATGTGAACACGGGAAATGATCGCCGACGAAATACCGATACCGCCGAACAGTGCGAGGTTCATCGTCGCGATCTCGGCGGAATTCCCAGCATAAACATCGCGAATGATCAGCGGCATCAGAACCATGACGGCCCCCATGAACAACAGGCCCGTGAACATGTTGAGCAACACCACCGTCCGGATGCGCTTGGATCGCCGGACTTCGCCAATGCCTTCTTTGATCTCTGACAGCTGCCGGATCAGGCGCCCCAACAAGCCGCCATTCACAGCATGACCGTCCAGTGTGACCATACGGTCCTGGTCTGGCGGTGCTGGTGATATCCAACGGACGGCGAACAGACATCCAAAATAGTTGAACGCCATGATGAGCGGAAAGACATAGAGAAAACCGTTTTCATCTGCCGTGGCAGCATAGCCTGCGATCATGAGACCAACCACTTGGGCCCCTGTTTGCAGCGCCATGGCCGTCCCGACCACGCGTTGCATGCCGCCTGCCCGCCCTTGGCTGACATGGGTCAACATGCTGTCCCGGGCCGGTTGAACGAACCCGTTGATCGAGCTCATGCAGATCGAATAGGCCATCAACAGCCCGTAAGACATAAAGTCGTCATACAGCATGAAAAAGAGGGCGAAAGGCGGGATGGCCTGGATCAGATGCAGACGCAACAGCCAGGCGCGCAGGTCAACCTTATCGGCCTTGGCACCCCCAAACAGCATCAGCACCAACATCGGCAGCATCACTGCCGCCTGGTAGATGCCCATTTGTTCTGCCGGTACCTTCAAATGAAACGCCACCAACCAGGGCATAAACACCATGCCGATGCCCATGTTCAGGGTAAATGTCCCCTGCCCGACCAGATACCAAGGGAAATCGGACGGATGTTTAATAGGGCTGTCGAGTGTCATAGAAGCGGATTATTTTCTGGCGCTAAGCCATTGAATGGAATGCTCAGGTAATTTTGTCGAAGGCCAAATACATTTCGCGAATAGGCAGGAAAAACAACGACGTATCATGCACGGGGTCGGACATTTCTTTGGCCAGCCGGATGTTTTCCATCCGCCGCACAATATGCGTGACTGCGCTGATCATTTCCTGTCGGGCCAACATGGCGCCAACGCAAAAATGCGCGCCCATGCCAAAGGCGATATGCGCCCCGGCATTCTTCCGATCCAGATCAAACTGGTGCGGGCATTCAAACTTGTCCGGGTCCCGGTTGGCCGCGCCATAGCGCACCACTACCATGGAATTAGCCGGGATAGTAATGCCGCCAATATCGACGTCCTGTGTTGTCATCCGTGACAATCCCTGGACCGGACTTTCAAACCGCAAGGCCTCTTCGACAAAATTCTTGATCAGGCTGGGGTCGTCGCGCAGCCGGGTTTGCAATTCTGGATGGCGCAGCAACAACCACATGGAATGCGCCAGCGCGCTCTGGGTGGTCTCAAACCCGCCTGTGATCAGTTGATGCATCAGGTTTTGCAGCTCGTGCATGGTCAGGGGTTCTTCGTCGTCCCCATGCGCATGGACAAAACCTGACATCAAATCATCGGTCGGGTTGGTGCGACGGTCTTCAAAAACCTTGGCAAAGAAGTGTTGGGCTTCCAGTTCAATCTCTGCAGTTGCCCGGATTTGCGCCTCGGTCAACGGCTTGATCGCGGTGGCCAACATGGCGTCCGCCCACTTTTTGAAGGTCCCGACCTGCGATCGGTCCAACCCCAATTGTTCGGCAATGATGATGCCCGGCTGGGGCATGGCAAATTTGCTGATAAATTCCACTTCGCCATCGTCAATCCAGCCGTCGATCAGCTCATTGGTGACGTCTTCGATATAGGGAAGCATGCCACGCACACGCTTGGCCGTGAATACGCGGTCCAACAGCTTGCGATAGCGCGTATGTTCTGGCGGGTCGGTACGCTGCAGGGTTTGCACATGGCTCCAACCCCGGTCGGCCAGGATCTCTTGATAGATGTTGGTATTGCCATCACCCTGCAGACCAACAGTTCGGCGTACATCGCTGGTAAAGATGTCGGTATCTTTGAGCACCCGGCGCATGTCTTCATATTTGGTGACCATGTAAAAGCCGGTCTCGGGCATGTGATACACCGGGCATTCTTCGTGCAATAGCGCATAAAATTCATACGGATCACTCTGGGTTGCATGATCCAACATGCTATAATCGCTAACTGTTTTGGTGCCCACGGTCAGGCCTCTATCGGGATATGGGCAACGCTGTCATCAAACACTTCATACAGCTCTATCACGTTGCCAAATGGGTCACGACCATAGGTCGCCGCCGTGTTGCCCAATTGTTGGGGTTCACAATGGAACCGCATGCCCGCCGCCTTCAGACGGTCATATTCCATCTGGATGTCGGTGACCTGCAAACAGAAATGGGTCAGGCCATGGTTGTTCATGGGATGATCAGGGTCTTGGGCTTGCCCGGCGGGCTCGGTAAATTCAAACATCTCTATATGGGTGTTTGATCCCCGCAACATGGCCGTCTTGGCAACGGTATCGGGCAATCCAATGATGTTGTCTGCCTCGACATAGCCTTTCTCCCACCCGCCCTGGGTGACAATCTCGAACCCCAGAACGTCGCAATAAAATGCCACTGCCGCTTCAATATCCGGCACCGACATCGCTATGTGGTGTACCCCAATAATCATGCTGTCTCTCCCCCGTTGTCAGATTGATCTGGCGATCAATTCATCTGTGCGCCGCCGTCAACATTCAGTGTCTGGCCGTTCACATAAGACGCATCATCCCCGGCCATAAACGAAACGGCAGACGCCAATTCGTGCACAAAACCCTGGCGCCCCATGGGCGTCGCCCCGGCAATGCCAGCCCGGTATTGGTCGGGCTCCATCCCATAATGTTCAGACGCGCGCAGGATGGTCGCATCCATCATATCCGTTGAATGCGACCCTGGCGCAATGCAATTGGTGCGAATGTTATACTGCGCCAGTTCCAGCGCCAATTGCTGGGTAATCCCGGTCAGGGCAAATTTCGACGCGCAATACGCCCCATAATCGGGCAGACCGCGTCGTCCCGCCAGCGACGAAATCATGATGATCGAGCCACCACGCCCCGCGTCCCGCATGGTCAGGCCGACCGCTTTGGTCACCAGATAAATCCCGTTCACATTGACGTCTATGGTCGAGTACCAAAGCTCGTCGGGCATATCGAGGATAGAATTTGCCCCTGCCCCACTGGGCACACTGGCGTTATTCACCAGAATATCGATATGACCAAATTTGGCGATACCCGCGTCAACCATGCCCTGCACACCAGCCTTGTCGGTGATATCACAATCCGCAGACAGGGCCTGGCGGCCCATGCCTTCTATTTCGTCAACTGTAGACTGCGAGCCTTTCCAGCCCATTTCCTGTTCATGCGATGGATAGGTCGACGGGTCCCGGGGCAAGGCACTGACAATGACATCGGCGCCATCCTGGGCCAGTCGCAAGGCAATCGCTCGTCCAATACCGCGTTGCCGACCTGCCCCTGTCACTAACGCTACTTTGCCTGTTAAATCCGCCATTTTTATCTCCAAATTTCGACGCTTGGTGGTCAACAGACTAAACATCATTTCCAGCGACGCAACCCAGTCGCCAAATGCACTGTTGGTGAAGCATCCCGCCTTGGGTATAAATTCTGCAGGGGGACCCAATGGCCACAGCACCAAAAATCAGTATCATCGCAACCCAGCAAGACTGGGTGAACGATCACCTGCAGACACTGGACCAGTCCAGTTTCAACGCGCTCTATATTGCCGATCATCCATCTTTTGCCACCACCGACAGCTGGTCGTGGCTGGCCTATGCGGCAGGCCAGACGACGCGCATCAAGTTAGGCACCCATGTGACCGGGGCGTCGTTTCATCACCCGACCCGTTTGGCCAAGCAGGTCACAACGGTCGATAATCTGTCAAATGGCCGGGCCGTTCTGGGCATTGGCACGGGTTATGAGGTGAAGGACTATGCGCCTTATGGTTACGATATGCCCGACTTTAAAGGCCGCGTCGCCTATATGGATGAAATGCTGACCGTGATGCGCCAGCTGTTCAGTGGCTCTATCGATGGCTTTGACGGGCAATATCTGAAATTTAAGGGCAAGGCAGAATTTGCCCCCCTGCCTGTACAAAAACCCTATCCCACCATCATGGTCGGATTGAACATGGCCGGTCTTGCCATGCAGGTGGCTGCCCGCCAGGCAGACGCCATCAATACCTGGCAATTGGGCCCCAGCGCGATTGACGCGATCCGTGGTCCGCTGGCCGATGCCACCATCGCTGCGGGGCGCAAGCCAGAGGATGTTGCGATCACGTGCGATGTGCTGATGGTTCCAAACGCAGATTTTGCAGCGGCCGAGGCGCTTGCCCACCAGATCCGCGACATGGCGCGCGGTTGGGGCCGCAAGGAATCAGTCACCCAGTGGGAAGCCGATGGCGTGTTGCACGGCGATGGTGACGCCATGTGCGAACAGATCATGCGATTTGCCGACGTCGGCGTCAGCGAGATCACCGTGTCAGTATCGGACATAGACCAAGCGCTGTGGCTTAATGCCGAGGTCGCAAGGAAGCTTTAGAATTAGGAGAAAATCATGGGTAAACAGACAGACATCGATGCCATTCAGGCGCTGTATGCCGCTTGGCGTGAGGCCGTCCAGACCGGCAGCATTCCGGGCTATCTGGCCTGTTTGGACGACGACATCCGGATGATGGCCCCAGGCGCGGCCGACGTCTATGGCATCGACAACTACGCGGCCTTCCTGGAACCAGTGTTCGACAATGCCAGCTATCGCATCGAACAAAGGGGACCTGTGCATGTGGAGGTCATGGGCGACACAGCGATTGCGCGTTATGACTATATTATCCACGTGACCATGACCGGGGACGACATAGCCTCTGAAGGCGCGCTGACAGATATGGTCAACGATATGCGGTATTTCGACACCCTACGCCGTCAGGAAGATGGCGGTTGGAAGGCCTACACCCATATCTGGAACGACAATCCGTGATTGCGCCAATTAGATTGCGGGGGCCGGCTAGTCGACAGACGCGACCTGGCCGCCATCGGCCACAATATGGGCTGAATTGATCCACATCCCCGCTGGGCTGGCAACAAAGGCAATAATGCGCGCCAACTCTTCGCCGGTACCAAGACGGCCAAGCGGGATGGACTTTTCAACACTGGCATAGAAATCTGGCATTTCCTTTTTGCGCGTATCCCATGACCCGCCCGGAAAATGCACCGCGCCCGGCGAGATGGCGTTGGCGCGAATGCGCTTTTTACCCAGGCTTTGCGCCAGCTCGTTGGCATAGGCCCGCATGGCGGCTTTGGCCGGGCCATAAGACGACCGTCGTCCAAAGTACTGTTTGGATGCCATCGACCCAATAAATGTGATGCTGGCAGCATCGCTTTCCTCGAGTGCCGGGATGGCTTCTTCCACCGCCCGGACGCCCGCCATCATATCGACCTGGAAAGATCGTGCCCAACCGGCTTCATCGCCGGTCATATCGAAGGCGCTGGCATTGTGGATCAACATATCAACGCCGCCCAAGGCATCGATGGCCGCGCGCACAAAGGCCCGTGTTTCCTCGCCATCTTCCAGATTGGCCGCCTGGGCAAACACCGTCCCGCCGCCCATCGCCTGCAACGCCTCGCCGGCCTCGGCAACACCTTCCGCCCCGCGTGCGCAAATAGCCACAGAGGCCCC
>SMXS01000099.1 GCA_004356955.1 Alphaproteobacteria bacterium
ATCCGCCGCAAAGGGCGACCCGACCTGCCCGTCGAGAATACGTTCCATCACAAAAAAAGGTCGGTCCAGCCACTTGGGATCAGTTTCCAAAAACAGGGGCTCGGGCACCGGTACCGAGCCATGGAACGCCCGATAGGCCGCAAATTCAACATCGCGTTCCGTTTCGATCAGGCCTGTGGTTGGGTCGCGTCGGAAGATCAGCGGTTTGGAAACAGTCTCTCCGCCCTGTGACCAATTGGCGGTCAGGGCATAAGTTTCCCGACTGGCCCCGCCATGGATGCGGCTTAACTCGTCAACAGACAAATCATTCGCATCGGGATAGCAATGAACCAAATAGGCGGTAATCTTGTCTGCTAGGTCCTTGTCAATCATGATCTATTTCCTGGCATGGTCTATTCCCTGGGTTCCATGGTCTTTTCTATCATGTCGATCTGTTCTTGCGTCCATTCCCGCACAATTAATGACTGGCTGGCCGTGGCCAGCAAGCGTCCATCCTCGGTCCACAGATGCGCCGTACCATGACCAAAGCCATTCTGCACCCCATGAATGCGGATGTCGCACAGCACCCAATCGGTCGGATATATCGCGTAAATACGGATTGTATTGTCGAGGCTGTTGCCCCCAACGCGGCCCCCTACAACCGATTGCGACAGGCCAGACGGCACCCAGTCGGCAATGATCGCCAGTGTTCCTGATGATAGCTCCAGCCCTTCACCCATGCGCACCCACAATGCCGACCGTCCCGGCTCGGGCCGTTTGTCACCAACCCAGCCACCTTTGACCCGGCCCATGGCCAGGCGGATATCGGCGCGCTTTTCGATGCTCATCAAGTCAGGCAACCGCGACCGCCAATCGTCTGCCGAACAGTCTTCAGGCTTTGGTACATCGGGCATCGACGCCCAATCACCCGACACGCCAATTTGCCGCCGACCCAGCGCTGCATTTACGGTCAGGATTTCCTTGTCACCGACATGCCCGACAGCGCGCGCCTGGGTCACGTTTCTACCCATGACGGGGACACGTACATCCAAATCAAGAACACTGCCCGTCTTGCCATAGGACAAATATTGCGCCGTGGCCCAAATCAACGGTCGGTCGCTGACATGTTCCAGCGCCGTCACAGCGGTTGCCAGGCCACAACCCCCAAACAGGAAGTTCCCCAGCGTGCTGATGCCCGGCGTAATCGGCAGCACCCAACGATGCGGGTTATGGGTGCTTTGGATGCCAAGAAATTCGTCGATATGCATTGTGTTTCCGTCTGTCCTGAAGACCTTAAAGTCTAGTAAATCGTGTAGCCGCCGTCGATAACGATCATATCCCCCGTGTGGAAGGTCGACGCGTCGCTGGCGAGATAAACTGCAATGCCTGCGAATTGTTCAGGGTCAGCCCAACCACGGATCGGCACGCGGCTGATGACCTTTTCGGTAAACTTGTCCCAGTTCTGCGACGCCTCGGTCATTCCGCTGCGAGTCCAACCCGGACAGACTGAATTAACGCGAATTTTATAGCGGCCAAATTCCACCGCCATGGCGCGGGTCATAGAAACAACCGCCCCCTTGGTGGCACCATAAATCATATTGCGGCCAGCCCCATGGATGGCTGCGGTCGAGGCAATAGAAACCAACGATCCACCCGGGTCACCAGCCTTGGCACGCTCGATCATGTGCCGAGCTGATTCGCGCAAGGTGTAAAGCACGCCGCGCTGATTGACGCCCTCAACCTTGTCCAAATCCGCCATATCCACGTCAAAAATGTCAGAGTGGTTTTGCGATACGCCCGCATTGGCCACCGACATATCCAACCGCCCAAAGTCTGCCAGCAACGCAGCCATGCCATCTTTGACGGCGGCCTCGTCAGACACATCGACAATACGCGCGGCCACCTTGGTGCCCTGTTTTGACAGGCGCTCCAGGGCGCTGGTATTCTTGTCCGCATTGGTGCCCCAGATCACGACATCGGCACCGTGTTGGGCCATGCCTTCTGCCATGCCAAGGCCAATCCCACCATTGCCGCCAGTAACAAGGGCGACCTTACCAGCTAGATCAAACAGGTTGTTCATTCACACACTCCGCGTCTTAAGGGTTACTTATTTTACTTCAGTCTATATACAGTCTGGCATGGATAGTGAAAGTAGCAACACGCCCTCTTATCTGGGCGACAATAACTCAACCGCCAAGCGCTATGTCTTGCTGATCATTGGCTGGTTTTTTGTGGCCTTAGGGGCCATCGGCGTCTTCTTGCCCATTCTTCCAACCACACCCTTTCTAATAGTCGCACTGTGGGCATTTTCCCGCAGTTCAAAGCGCTTTCACCATTGGCTGTATACCCATCGCTGGTACGGGTCCTATCTGGTGGCCTGGGACCAACATCGCGTTATCCCAATTCAGGCCAAGGTCATGGCCGTTGTTTTCATGGCCCTTGGCTGGGGCTTCTTCACAGTGTTTATTGCCCAAGGCTGGCTGTTGCCAGCGATTATCGGCACCATAGAGGTTTTGGTGGCGATCTATGTCTGCTCAAAGCCCAGCAAAATTCCCGAGAACGCATAGTCTCAAGAACGAGCAGTGAAGACTCTGGGCAGATAACAAAACTGCCGCTGGGTGATCCTGCGGCAGCTGATTGTCATACTTAGCGAATAGGCTTTATTCAGCGGCTTCTGCCTGACGCTTCCAGGACTGCACTTCAGGCAGTACTTCCTTGGCGAACAGCCGCATGCTGCTTTCAGCATCTTCCGGGCTCATGCCACCGTAAGAAACCTGGACTGTCAGATCAAAATCACCCAGGAACTTGCCCCGGTTATCGAGCTTCTCGAGGATTTGTTGAGGCGTGCCCCATGTGTTGATATCGACAAAACTGTTTGCTGCATCTTCCAAGCCCGTTGCCGCCAAGATAACGGCGTTATCGGCATAATCGCCATAGCCCTTCATGTTCTTGAAGTGATCACCAGCCATGTCGTAATGGTCCATCACGGTGACGTAGTAATTGGCCATATGTTCGCGAGCCAGTGCCTCTGCACGCTCGGCGCTTTCATCGCACGCCAAAAAGTCTACGCAGACGGGCGGTGGCGCGGGCTTGTTGTGATGTTGCATATACAGGGTGCGATAGGTGTCGAAATGATCGACCATTTCTTCCCAGGGTTTTTGCGCAAAACTCATCATCTGGGCGCCCAGCTTCGCAACCACGGGCACGGAATCAGAAGACATGGCGACGCTGTAAAAACGCCCTTCAAAACTGGCATAGGGCCGGGGGCGAACCTCGGTCCGCACTTGCTTGAAGTGCTGGGTATCGGCTTCGACAAAACCCGTTTCCAGACCGGCGAGGATGATCTCGGCAGATTGGTCGAAGCGATCCCGGGCTTCATCCATATCAATGCCGAAGGCCTCATATTCCTTGCGCGCCAATCCCCGGCCAATGCCAAACAGGGCGCGTCCCTTGGACAGATGGTCCAGCAAAATCATTTTCTCGACGATCCGGATAGGATCTTTCCACCAGGGCAAGATCACCGCACCTGTCATCAGGCGGATGGTCGAGGTCTTGGCTGCCATATAGCTGAGGAACTGCATATTGTCCGGCGCCATGGCATAGCTGTTAAAGTGATGTTCCACCCCACCCAGAATATCAAAGCCCAAGGGCTCTGCCAGTTCGGCCAGATGTAAGTCACGTTCATAGGCAGCCTGGTCCGATGTGCTGTCCATAAAGTTTTGAAAAACCATCAAGAGTCCGACTTGCATGGCATGATCCCCTATTTTTGTAGTTGATTGTCAGTTGCTGCAAATCTAGGCCACATTGGTCAGTTGATCAAGCGCGCCCACCGTTTTTTTGCTCCTATTACACAAAGAGTCCCCACCCAGGCAAAATTGCGTTACCAATATCGCAATCAAAACTTAGGAGAGAATAAAATGGATATTCAGGGAAAATGTGTGGTTGCAGTTGGCGGCGCGTCTGGCATGGCGCTAGCCTCATTGAAAGAGCTGATGAAACACGGCGCAAAGGGGGCCATCGTCGACCTGCCAACATCAAAAGGCGCTGAAGTTGCCGAGGAACTGGGCATCACCTTCCATCCTTGCGACGTCATGAACGCCGAGGAAACCGAACAGGCGCTGAACGACGCAGTCGAGGCCATGGGTGCCCTGCATATTGCCATCAATACGGCTGGTGGCGGCCATGCGCGCAAAACGCTGAACAAAGATGGCCCCTATCCGATCGATGATTTTCGCCGGATTATCGAGCTGAACCTGATTGGCACATTTAACCTGAATCGCCTGCAGGCAGAACACATGTCCAAAAACGAACCAGACGAAGACGGCGAACGCGGCGTGATGATCAACACCGCCTCCATCGCCGCTTTCGAAGGCCAGATTGGCCAGGTTTCCTATACAGCCGCCAAGGCTGGTATCGCCGGCATGACACTGACCATGGCCCGCGATCTGGGCAGCTATGGCATCCGCGTCATGACCATCGCCCCCAGCCTGTTCGCAACAGGCCTGACGGCAGGCATCCCGGATGAAGCTGAAAAAATTCTGACCAAAGACGCCGCGTTCCCCAAGCGCATGGGTCGGCCGCATGAATATGCGATCATGGCGCGCGCCATTGTTGAGAACCCGATGATGAATGGCAGCACCATTCGCATCGATGGTGGCCAGCGCTTCGCACCAAGATAGAGAAACACGGATTGAGCAAGTTGGGCAGGAAGTAATTTCTGCCCAACGCACGCCGCGCCTGCGGTCTGGCTAAACCCGCGCCAAAGCGCTAGTTTCCCCCAGTCAGACAAATATCAAGGGGGAATACCAATGAGCGACCTTTCCAACAACCAGCCGCTGATGATCGTCATCGCTATTCTGCTGCCGCCGCTGGCCGTATTCCTGAAAAAAGGTGCAGGCAGCGACCTCATCATCAATATCGTATTATGCGTCTTCTTTTGGGTGCCGGGCATCTTGCACAGCCTGTGGGTCACACTGCGCTAGGCAATCACTCACATATGCCGTGAAGTTTGGTGCTCCCTACGGGACTCGAACCCGTGTTTCCGCCGTGAGAGGGCAGCGTCCTAGGCCACTAGACGAAGGGAACATGGCCAAATGCGCTTCTAAACGAGCGCGCGCCTTAATAGTCTGTAGAGGCCAGCGGGATCAAGCGAATTATCGACAGTCTGGCCAGACCCATTATTGCCCTAGTCGGTCACTTGGATGTCAATCTTGGCAAATTCGCTGAAAGCGTCGGAATAGACAGAGGCTGACAACTCCGCCTCAATTGCCGTCACTGCCACAATGATCCAGACCATGTCGTCTTCCCAGGCGCTTTTCAAGTCGGTCGCCGAGGGCTTGGCGGTGCCATCGGGGTGGGAATGATAGTGGCCGATGATCCGTCGCCCCGTGCCGCGCAGTTCTTTTTGCAAGCGCAGACGTAGACGCATGTCAACTTCAAAATTTTGCGCCGGTGTTGGCGACAGGTTTTCACTGGCCGCCAGATCATCAATGACCCAATCCTGTTCTTCTTTGTGGCCAATGATCAGGCCACAACATTCATGGGGATGCTCAGCACGCGCAGCAGCGATCAAAAACTGATGCTGTGCTGCGGTCAGTCTGATCATCAGTTATTGAGGCTGTTTAAACCGGACGGTCCGTATGAGCGCACCGTCAGACTGGTTAACTACCAGAACTTGTTGGCCATTCACCGTCTCAAGCAGCACCAGATAGTGCGCACCTTCGGCGCTGACACTAACGACACGACTGCCAAGAGGGATGACGATATCCAGGCCCTGAAGGTTGGGCACAGGCAGGGTGCCAGGGTCAATTAGGTCAACTTTTTCAACGGCGACGGCCTCTTCGGCACTCATTTGCGACATGCGATAGGCCATCGTGCCGACCACAATACAAAAACAAATAAACAGCAAAATACCGAGACCGATAACGAGTCGCTTGAGCCTGAGCTGTTTTTGGTCCACTTGTTCTGTCATGAGTACATCACCTACTGAAATATTTACGGTCGCCATCGACGAAGAGACCCAAGCGCGCCGCCTCGACAAAGCCCTGGCAGACGCGTTGGAAGACATCTCCCGTGCCCGGATCAAAGTGTTGATCGAGGCTGGACAGGTCACCCTGCGTGAAAGCGGGGCGACGATACTGGACCCATCGGCCAAGGTCAAACCCGGCCAGTCTTATCAACTATCGGTCCCGCCAGCCGCGGACCCAACACCCCAGGGCGAAGACATCCCGCTGGACGTTGTGTTTGAAGATGATGATTTGATCGTCATCAACAAGCCGGCTGGGCTGGTGGTGCACCCCGCCCCTGGTCATGCTGGCGGCACCCTGGTGAACGCGCTGATCGCCCATTGTGGTGATACGCTGTCGGGGATCGGCGGCGTTAAACGCCCTGGCATTGTCCATAGGCTGGATAAGGACACGTCGGGCCTGCTGGTCGTGGCCAAGAATGATGCCACCCATCAGGGCTTGTCGGACCAGTTCGGCGTGCATTCTATTGAACGGGTCTATTACGCCATCTGCTGGCGTGCGCCCCGGCCCCGTCAGGGCACCGTGGATGAACCAATAGGGCGCAGCCGCCATAACCGGCAGAAAATGGCTATACTGACGAGCGGTGGTCGTGAAGCCGTCACCCACTATGCGGTCAAGGAACTATATGGCCCCCCGCATGCCCCCTTTGCCAGCATGATAGAATGTCGTCTGCAAACCGGGCGTACGCACCAAATCCGCGTTCACATGACCCATATTGGCCATGCGCTGATCGGCGACCCTGTTTATGGCCGCGGCAAAGCAGTTGGTGGATTAACGCCTGAGGCCCGCGCGGCGGTGAAAGGCTTTGGCAGGCAGGCACTGCACGCTGGTATCCTGGGTTTTGACCATCCAATTTCAGGTGATCCCTTGAAATTTAAAAGCAAATTACCAAATGACATGAAGGCGTTGGCCAGGATTTTAGCCGAGCCATCGCCATAGGAGGAAATTTCCCTTATATTGGCAGTTAGGGGGGATGAAGTTTCAGCCAAGAGGGAACCATTATGGCGTCCAATCAACTTCCTGTCGTTATCAGCCCGGAAGGCAGCCTTTCGCGCTATCTGCAGGAAATCCGCAAATTCCCGCTGCTCTCAAAAGATGAAGAGTACATGCTCGCCAATCGCTGGCAAGAGCACGAAGACACCGAAGCCGCGCATCAGCTGGTGACCAGCCATCTGCGCCTGGTGGCCAAGATTGCTATGGGCTATCGCGGTTATGGCCTGCCCTTGGGCGAGCTGATCTCTGAAGGCAATGTCGGCATGATGCAGGCGGTCAAACGGTTTGACCCGGAGCGGGGCTTCCGCCTGGCGACCTACGCCATGTGGTGGATCCGCGCATCCATTCAGGAATATGTGCTGCGGTCGTGGTCCCTGGTAAAAATGGGCACGACGGCGGCCCAAAAGAAACTGTTTTTCAACCTGCGTCGCATCAAGGGTCAAATAGAGGCCATCGATGATGGCGACCTGCATCCTGATCATGTCACCGAAATCGCCACCAAATTAGGCGTGCCCGAACATGAAGTTGTCAACATGAACCGCCGCATGAGCGGTCAGGACAGTTCACTGAACGCCCCCCTGAAGTCAGATTCAGATACCGACTGGCAGGACATGCTGGTGGATGATGAAATCGATCAGGAATCACAGCTGGCCGAACAAAGCGAGATGGACCTGCGCAGGGAATTGCTGCTGGAAGCCATGCAGGGTCTGAATGAACGTGAACAGCACATTTTGACCGAACGCCGCCTGAAAGACGACATATCGACCCTTGAGGACCTCAGCCAGATTTATGACATTTCGCGCGAGCGAGTGCGTCAAATTGAGGCCCGTGCCTTCGAGAAGCTGCAAAAAGCCATGAAGAACGCCATGCGCGAACGACTGCTCGCCAGCGAAGAAGCGCGCGAAGAGCACGTCAGCTAAAATAATTAAGGGGACACAATACTTAATTGTAGGCCAGCAGCGCGTATAGCTCGGCCAATAGGCAATTAAGTATTGTGTCCCCTTAATTACCTTTAATTATAGGCCCTTAATTTTCCAGGCCACAAGTGGCCCGGCGCTCGTGCGCCGCCCCCGCGGAGTCGTGCGCGACAGCGCATTGGCGTGAGCGATAATCAGTCCGCAAATGGATCCTTTACCATGATCGTGTCTTCGCGTTCGGGGCTGGTGGACAACAAAGCCACCGGTGCCTCGATCAATTCCTCGATCCGGCGGATATATTTAACCGCTGTTGCGGGTAAATCAGCCCAGGACCGGGCACCATAAGTGCTCTCACTCCAGCCTTCCATCGTTTCATAGATCGGCACAACGCCCGCCTGGTTTTCAACGCCATTGGGGAAGTAGTCAATGCGTTCGCCATTCAACTCGTAGCCCACGCAGACCTTCAGTTCTTCCATGCCATCGAGCACGTCAACCTTGGTCAGGGCGATGCCCGTGATACCCGCAATTTTAATGGCCTGGCGCACCATGACGGCATCGAACCAACCGCACCGGCGTTCGCGCCCGGTGACGGTGCCAAATTCGTGCCCCCGTTCGCCCAGACCCCGGCCAATTTCGTCATGCAGCTCGGTCGGGAAAGGACCCGCCCCAACGCGCGTCGTATAGGCTTTGGTGATCCCGAGAATGTAATCCAGCGTGCCGGGGCCAACGCCTGACCCGGCGGCGGCCTGTCCCGCCAACGTGTTGGACGACGTCACAAAGGGATACGTGCCGTGGTCGATATCCAGCATGGTGCCCTGCGCACCTTCAAACAGAATGCGACAGCCTTTGGTTTTCTTTTCATCCAGAAAGCGCCAGCCAGAGCAGGCAAATTCGAGAATTTTCGGGGCGATCTCCATCAACTGGTTGACCAGCGTATCGCGGTCAGCCTCGGCATGGCCCAGGCCTCTGCGCAGCGGGTTATGATGGGCCAGCAACACATCAACCCGCGCTGCAACAGCGTCTCGGCTGGTGAGGTCACATACGCGGACAGCACGACGACCAATCTTGTCTTCATAGGCCGGACCGATCCCACGACGCGTCGTGCCAATCTTGGTTGCATCAGCCGAGGCATCTTCACGAATGCCATCCAACTCGCCGTGCAATGGCAGAATAAGCGACGCATTATCAGCGATGTGCAGCACATCCCGGTCAATCGTGACGCCCTGGCTGCGCAATTGTTCAATTTCTTTCATCAACGCCCACGGGTCGACAACAACACCATTGCCGATCAGCGACGGGCGGCCGCGCACGACACCCGATGGCAGCAGCGACAGCTTATAGGTCGTATTGCCGATGACCAGCGTATGGCCCGCATTGTGCCCGCCCTGAAAGCGCACGACAACGTCTGCGCGCTCTGACAGCCAATCGACAATCTTGCCTTTACCTTCGTCGCCCCACTGCGACCCCATGACCACTACATTTGCCATTACGCCCCCTGGGCCTCTTTAATTTCAATTACTTGCCCGTCCAGATAGACATGGCGGCAACCCAGGCGCTGGGCCTCGGCAGTTGGGTCATCACAAGGCCTAAGGCCCGCAATCACCCGGTGTCCATCGACGCGCAATGACGCCGCCGAACCGGCATCTGCCCCCAGCGGGACAAACACCAGATCAGCCTCACTGCTCGCGACACCAGCGCGCATCAGCGAATCCACATAGATGGTAAAGCCAACAGCAGGTTCCGTGGCACCGCCGTCGCCAACAACACCATAGCGCCCACCCCGACCCAATTCGCCTTCGCCGTTACCGGCAAAGAGGGTAAAACAAAGGCCCACATGGTATTCAAAATTCCGATATTCGCCCGGGTCAATCGTCAAGGTCACGTCGGGATTCTCGGCACGCAGCGCAGAAACAAAAGCGGCCAATTCGTCGACCTGTGCCTGCGCACTGGCGGGCAGCGACATGTTTTGTAAAGCGTCCAAGGCGCGGTCAGCAGGACCTGCAGCCGATAACAAGGCCTTGAACAAAGGCCCGGCGTCACCATCCTGGGCGGCCAGCGCGTCTATATTTTTGGTGTCCAGCGCCTGGCGGATGCCGTCAGCAACGGCGGCATCCAAGCCTAATTCTGCCGCCAATTCAGGGACAAACTGCGGCATGGTCAGATCAATTGTAAAATTGTCGACGCCTGCCGCCCGGACTGCCTCGATAGCCAGCGATATCACTTCAACTTCGGCAGCCTGCGAGGCCTCGCCAATCAGCTCTACCCCAGCCTGGCCCACCTCGCGTTCACGGCGCAACTGGCCGCCCTCGACACGCAGAACCTGGCCAGCGTAACACAGGCGCAGAGGACGCGGCTCGTTGGCCAACCGGGTCGTCGCAATGCGGGCAATCTGCGTGGTAATATCGGTGCGGATGCCCAGCATTTTCTTGGACGCCGGGTCCATCAGCCTAAACATGCGCGGGCCTTCGGATGCCCCGACGCCGGCCAGCAATGTAGCTTCAAATTCGGCCAATGGTGGGGCCACTTGGGCATAGCCATAATGGTAAAAACAGGACAGCAGCGTCGATACAGTAATGGCTTCACGCTCGGCATTTGGCGCAAGCGTGTCGTGCAGCCCAACGGGCAGCAAAGCTTTTGAGGCGGTGTCTTTCATCGCCATAACCCTAACTGATGCTCCTGCATTATCCGAAGACTAAAAGCCCGTTACCCTAGAACGACAGCGCTTTTGCCAATTTGACCTGGGGTAAAGCGCAAACCTTGCGCAACAGTTCTTGCGAGATTTCTTCATCCACATGAATCAACGCCAGCGCGCCATTATCTTCAGCACTTGATGCCCGGCCCAAATTAAAGTTGGCGATGTTGACGCCCGCTTCACCCAGTATCGTGCCCAGGGCGCCGATGAAACCGGGTTCATCCACATTCCTGACGAACAGCATATGAGGCGCCAGCTGCGCTTCGACATCAATGCCCATCAGATGCACGATCCGTGGCTGTTGGTCGGAAAACAAAGTGCCCTCAATGACCCGCGTTGTCTTTTGCGATTTCACGGTCAGGCGGATCAGGGTCGTATAATCCCCTTCCCGGCTATGCTTGGTTTCGCATACATCGATATTGCGGTCTTTGGCCACAGTTTCCGCATTCACCATGTTAACCGATACATCCAGCACAGGCGCCAGCAGGCTTTGCAGAATGATGGACGTCAGCGGGCTTGTATTGATTGTCGTGGCGTGGCCCTCATACTCGACATCGACCTGGGTTATCCCCGATTCAGCGATCTGGCCAATAAAGCTGCCCAATTGTTCCGCCAGCACCATATAAGGTTTCAGCCGCGGGGCTTCTTCGGCCGACACTGAGGGCATGTTCAACGCATTTGTAACGGCCCCGTCGACCAGATAGTCGGACATCTGTTCAGCAACCTGGACGGCGACATTGACCTGGGCTTCTGCAGTCGAGGCACCAAGATGCGGTGTCGCGATAAAGTTTTCATGACCAAACAGGGCGTTTTCTGTGGCCGGTTCGTTTTCGAACACATCGAAGGCTGCACCGGCGATTTTGCCGCTATTGAGACCGTCCAGCAGGTCGGCCTCGACAACCAATCCACCACGGGCGCAGTTGATGATGCGGACGCCATCTTTCATTTTTGCAATGGCCGCCGCGTCAATGATACCGCGCGTACTATCGGTCAATGGCGTATGCAGCGTAACGACATCAGCGCGGGCAAACAGCGCATCAAGTTCGACCTTCTCGACACCCAGATCAATCGCCCGTTCTGGCGACAGATAGGGGTCAAAAGCGACAACTTTCATGCGCAGGCCCAAGGCGCGTTCAGCGACGAGGGAGCCAATATTACCACAACCGATCAGGCCCAGCGTCTTGCCCGTTAGCTCGACCCCCATAAAGCGGGACTTTTCCCACTTGCCTTCCTGGGTGGATCGATCTGCCAAGGGGATCTGACGGGCGAGGGCAAACATCAAGGCAATGGCGTGTTCTGCTGTAGTGATGGAATTGCCAAAAGGCGTGTTCATGACCACAACACCACGACTGGTTGCAGCCGGGATATCGATATTATCGACACCAATACCCGCACGGCCCACGACTTTAAGATTCGTCGCTGCCGCCAATATTTCTTCGGTGACCTTGGTGGCCGACCGGATGGCCAAGCCGTCATAGTCGCCAATGCACGCGATCAGTTCTTCTGGCGACATGCCAGTGATCTGGTCAACTTCGACGCCGCGTTCCTTGAAGATTTCGGCCGCGCGAGGGCTTAACTTGTCGGATATGAGGACTTTGGTCATGGGTTCTTTACCTCTGCAAACGCCCAGTCTAGCCATGGCGTCAGGGATTCTAAATCAGATTGTTCGATGGTCGCACCGGCCCAAATGCGCAAGCCCGGTGGGGCGTCGCGATAGGCACCAATATCCAATGCTACACCTTCAACTTCCAGCAAGGATGCAATCTTTTTAGCGGTGGCAGCCTGATCGTCTTCGCTTAGCCCTACAAACCAGGGCTCAACGATCTTTAGGCACACGGACGTGTTGGATCGGATGGCCTTGTCTTCTGCCAGGAATGCAGCCCAGTCGGACGCCTCGACCCACTGTTCCAACGCGGCCAGATTTCCCGTCGCCCTGTCGATCAGGCCAGACAGGCCGCCAACATCGTCGGCCCAGCGCAGGGCATCAAGATAGTCCTCCACGCACAACATGGACGGCGTGTTGATGGTTTCACCCCGGAAGATTCCTTCGATCAGCTTGCCGCCCTTTGTCAGGCGGAAAATCTTGGGCATCGGCCAGGGGGGTGTATAGCTTTCCAGCCGCTCGACAGCCCGGGGGCTAAGGACCAGCATGCCGTGGGCGGCTTCGCCACCCAAGACTTTTTGCCAGGAATAGGTTGTCACATCGAGTTTGGACCATGGCAGATCCATGGCAAACACAGCCGAAGTTGCATCACAAATGGTCAGGCCCGCACGGTCATCTGCAATCCAGTCGCCATTGGGAACACAAGCACCAGAGGTCGTCCCGTTCCAGGTAAAGACGATGTCACGGTCAGCCTCGACCAGAGAAAGATCGGGGATTTTGCCATAGTCGGCATTGATTCGGCGCACATCATCCAGCTTCAACTGGTTCAGCACATCACCAACCCAACCTGCACCAAAGCTTTCCCACGCCAACAAGTCGACACCGCGCGCGCCCAGCAGTGACCAAAGGGCCATCTCGACCGCGCCTGTATCAGAGGCGGGCACTATGCCAATACGATAGTCGTCGGGGATGCCCAGCACAGCCCGCGAGCGGTCAATCGCCTCGGCCAGCTTGGCTTTGCCGTCTTTCGAGCGATGTGACCGACCCAGGCAGGCATCCTGCAAGGCGTCCAGCGACCAACCTGGTCGTTTGGAACAGGGGCCCGAGGAAAAATTAGAGTTGGCAGGCCGTTGGTTTGGCTTTTGTACTGGTACATTCATGGTGGGAGCTCTGCATTCGTTACTCTCGACCGAAACCGCCGCTTTCAGGCTGATTTCGGGGCGGATAATAGGGGCCAAGGCCCTGTTGTCAACGAAGCATTTTTCCTATCTGGAATGCAAAAAACGCAGGTTATAAAACAGATTTATCCACGGGTGTATCCGCTGGTTTGAAATGGGTGCCCATGATTCAGCGGACCATGGCCAGACCCGTATCCGGGCGCGGTCCGAATGGCCTCTTGCACATAGCTTCGGGCACCGACAATGGCCGTCGGTAGTGCCTGCCCCAGGGCCACCAGTGTGGCAATGGCGCTGGCCAGCGTGCAGCCCGTCCCATGGGTGTTTTTTGTGTCGATGCGACGGCTTTCATAAGACGTAAAACCACCTTCGGTGACCAACATATCAACCAGGTCGTCGCCTTCCAGGTGCCCGCCTTTGACCAAGACGTTCTGTGCGCCCATGGCCCTGATTTTGGCCCCTGCCATGGCCATATCGTCGGAACCTGTGATGCCAATGCCCGTCAAGGCTTCAGCCTCGGGAATATTAGGGGTCACCAGCCAGGCCAATGGGATTAACTCGTGGATCATCACGGACAGTGCATCGTCCGGCATTAATGAAGCACCACCCTTGGCGACCATCACCGGGTCAACAACAATGCGTAGGCCTTCGCTGAGATTTCGAATTGTCTTGGCGACGTGGCTGATCATGGCCCCATCCCCCAGCATACCAATCTTGATGATGTCCGCGCCGATATCGTCCAGCACGGCCATCATCTGGTCGGACACGAATTCGGGCTCGATGGATTTGATCGACTGTACGCCCAGACTGTTCTGCACCGTCAGGGCCGTAATCGCCGTCGCTGCATAGCCCCCCAAGGCAGTCACGGTCTTGATATCTGCCTGGATGCCCGCGCCGCCGCTAGAGTCAGACCCGGCAATGATAAGGACACGCCCCGTCATCAGGCCCCTGCTGCCTGTACGGCAGAAACAATGTCGTCGATGACGGACCGCAGCAAGACTTCGTCATCGCATTCACCCATGACCCGAATCAAAGGTTCGGTACCCGAAAGCCGGATAAGGAGCCGCCCCTTGCCATCAACCCGGCGCTCACCATCTGCAATGGCTGCCTTGACCTGCGCATTATCAAGCGGCGCGCCACCAGAATAAGTAACGTTTTCAAGGATCTGTGGCGTCTTCTCGAAAATCTTGCAAACCTCGCTGGCGGGCGCGTCAGTATTCACCAGCGCGTTGAGCACCTGCAAGGCCGACACCAGCCCATCGCCTGTGGTGCCATAGTCGGTCATCACAATATGGCCCGATTGTTCGCCTCCCAAATTATAGCCATGGGCCCGCATGTGTTCGACCACATAGCGATCACCCACCTGGGTACGGATGAAGTCCAGACCCTGGGCTTTGATGTGGCGTTCCAGACCCAAATTCGACATCACGGTCGCCACCAGGCCACCACCTTTGATCATGCCGCGGCGTTGCCACTCAATCGCGATCAGGCCCATCAGCTGGTCTCCGTCGATCAATTGGCCTTTTTCGTCAGCCATCAATACTCGGTCTGCGTCACCGTCAAGGGCAATGCCCAGATCGGCCTTGTTGTCGATGACGGCCTGTTGCATCAGGGCCGTGTCCGTGGACCCGCAACCATCATTGATGTTGAATCCATTGGGGGATACGCCCAGCGGAATAATCTCTGCTCCCAGCTCCCACAACACTTTAGGGGCCACTTTGTAGGCAGCCCCATGGGCGCAATCGATAACGACTTTCAGGCCGTCCAACGTCTTGCCAGTAGGGAAGGTCGCCTTGGCATATTCGATATAGCGGCCTTGTTCATCATCCAGCCGCCGCACACGACCAATATCTGCAGAATCAGCCAACGCGCTATCAAGGTCACCTTGCATGGCCTTCTCGATGGCCAGTTCGATATCGTCGGAAAGCTTGAACCCGTCCGGCCCAAACAGTTTGATACCATTGTCGTAATACGGATTATGCGAGGCCGATATCATCACACCGATATCGGCACGCAAAGATTTGGTCAGCATCGCCACGGCGGGTGTTGGCATCGGCCCCACCAAAAACACATCCATACCGACGGATGAAAACCCCGAGGTCAACGCCGCCTCCAACATATAGCCAGAAAGGCGCGTGTCTTTGCCAATCAACACCCTATGGCGATGATCCCCTCGGACAAAATGACGACCCGCAGCCATCCCGACCCGCTGGGCGATATCGACAGTTATGGGGTGGGCATTGGCCCGGCCCCGAATGCCATCTGTGCCAAAATACTGACGTTCTGTCATAAATTTCTACTCAATCCGCCATTAGGAATCGTGGATCGCCTGCCAAACGTCTAAAGCCTGTCTGGTTTGCGCCACATCATGCACCCGCAAAATATGAACGCCTTGATCGATCCCCGCAAGGGCTGCGGCAATGGAACCTGGTAATCTGTCCCCAGCATTCGGCACTGGCGTGATGTGGTCGATAAAGCTTTTTCGCGACACCCCCAACAAAAGTGGGCGTCCCAGCGCGTGCAGTGCCTCCAACCCCGCCAGCAGGGCCAGATTGTGGTCCAGCGCTTTGCCAAAGCCAATGCCCGGGTCCAGGATCACACGCTGTGGGTCGATACCGGCATCTTTGCAAGCTTGTATTCGCCCCTCAAAATACGCCAGAACTTCGGCCACCACATCATCATATTGCGGGGCGTCCTGCATGTCTTTGGGCTTGCCCTGAGCATGCATCAGGATAATCGGTCCCTCTGTACTGGCCGCCACCTGCATCGAATCGGGGTCATGGGTCAGGGCCGTGACATCATTAATGATCTCGGCACCCGCTGCTAATGCCGCACGCATGACATTGGCATTGCGCGTATCAATGGATACGGGGACGCCCACCCCAACAAGGCCCTCTATAACGGGGAGGACACGGTCCAGTTCTTCCGCTGGCGTGACAGGGTCAGCGCCAGGCCTGGTAGATTCGCCGCCAATATCAAGGATATCTGCCCCCTCGACGACCAATTGCCGTCCATGCGCAACCGCTGCTGTCGGGTCCAGGAATGCACCCTCGTCGAAAAAGCTGTCGGGGGTAACATTGACAACACCCATGATCATTGGACGTGAAAAGTCCAGTGGTCCAATAGACCCAATTAGTCCGGGGGATGCCATTTGTTGATTGGGGGCCATTTGTTGCGTGGAGGCCATGGTCAGGCCAGGCTTAGGTGCCTTGGGGTTCGGGACTGCTCGATATGGGCGGGCGCTTTGACTTGCCAGTCGTCGGAACTGTCTGTGGTGTTCTCACCACCGCTGGTTCGTCGTCCGGATCCTGGTCCCGCTGAATGTCTTCCCCGTCAAGCAAGGCGCGGAGTTCATCCCCTGTCAGGGTTTCATATTCAATAAGCGCCTGAGCAATGGTTTCCAGATCCGCTGACTTTTCGCGCAGTACTTTACGTGTAAACTCGTAGGCGTCATCCACAAAACGTCGGATTTCGCTATCAATCAGTTTGACTGTCTCTTCAGACATATTCTGAGTCTGCGCAATCGAATGACCCAAGAAAATTTCAGTTTCGTTATCGCCGTAAGCCAATGGTCCCATCTTGTCGCTCATGCCCCATTGGGTGACCATGGAGCGGGCCAGTTTGGTGGCTTGCGAAATATCCGATGACGCACCGGACGTGACTTTGTCGTACCCGAAGATCTGTTCTTCAGCGACACGTCCGCCCATCATAACGGCCAGGCGAGAATGCATCTGTTCACGGCTTGAAGACAATTTGTCGGACTCTGGCAGTTGCAATACCATGCCCAGAGCCATACCACGCGGGATGATCGTCGCTTTGTGAATGGGATCTGTGTCGGGCACGTTGAAGGTCATCAGGGCGTGGCCAGCTTCGTGATAGGCGGTTAGCTCTTTTTCTTTCTCTGACATCACCATCGAGCGACGCTCGGGGCCCATCATCACCTTGTCTTTGGCATCTTCAAACTCTTGCATGGCGACAACTTTTTTGCCGCGACGCGCGGCCAACAAGGCAGCTTCGTTCACCAGATTCGCAAGATCAGCACCCGAGAATCCGGGGGTACCACGGGCGATGACCATGGCCTTTACATCCGCGGCCAGCGGCACATTGCGCATGTGGATTTTCAAGATTTTTTCACGGCCAAGAACATCAGGGTTCGGCACAACAATCTGGCGGTCAAAGCGACCCGGGCGCAGCAAAGCCGGATCCAGCACATCGGGTCGGTTTGTGGCCGCGATGATGATCACGCCTTCATTTTCTTCAAAGCCATCCATTTCGACCAGCAACTGGTTAAGCGTCTGTTCGCGTTCATCATTACCACCGCCCACGCCGGCGCCACGGTGGCGGCCAACGGCATCAATTTCATCGATGAAGACAATGCACGGGGCATTCTTTTTGGCCTGTTCAAACATGTCGCGGACGCGGCTGGCACCAACACCAACAAACATTTCGACAAAGTCAGAACCCGAAATCGTAAAGAAGGGCACCTTGGCCTCGCCTGCAATGGCGCGGGCCAGCAATGTCTTGCCTGTCCCTGTCGGCCCCACCAACAAGGCACCACGGGGAATTCTGCCGCCCAAACGCTCAAATTTCTGGGGGTCTTTCAAGAACTCGACAATTTCCTCGACTTCTTCTTTGGCTTCTTCAACGCCTGCAACGTCATCAAAGGTGACGCGCTTGGACGATTCCGTCAGCAGGCGCGCTTTGGACTTACCAAAGCCCATGGCCTTGCCGGCGCCAGACTGCATTTGGCGCATGATAAAGATCCATACCCCAACCAGCAGCAGCATGGGCAATAGCCAACTCAGCAGCATGCTCCAAAACGCGCTTGCTTCTTCAGGGTCGTATTCATACTCGACGCCCTGGGCATCCATCAAGGCGGACAGATCAGAGTCCAACTCGGGGCCCTTAGAGACCGTGAAGCGTCCATCGCTGTTGCGATAATTACCACTGATAGAGGTCGCGCGGATTACGGCGTCTTCAATATTGCCCTTGCGCACTTCGGCTTTGAAAGTCGAGTACTTCAATACCTCGACATTGGCGCGGCTGCCCGAACTCTGAAACTGATTGAACAGTGCAATCAACACCAAGGCGATGATCGTATAGATGAGTATGTTACGGCCCATTTTTTGGTTCACTACTACGCTTCCTGTCTAACCAGTGGTTGGCTGTCTAACCGGTGCCTGGGTTTTAGAGGCAATTTGCCCGTGGCGCATCAATGCGCGAAAGGATCAACTTTCACAGATGCAGCCCCATATAAATTGAAACATAGGGTTTCTACGCCTTCAGACAAGGTTTAATTCCACCCTGAAATGGTTAGCGAAACGTGAAATTACAACCTGCGAAAGGCTATAAATTCAATATATACAGTGATTTCTGTCCCCTCGGCTGCAAACCCCAGCCCCGGCACCGCCACCAATTCGTCATCCTGCCGCACAGCAGGCAGATTAATCCCGGCCATTCTGGGCACTTGTTTCAGCAAATTTGGCGCAATTTTACGAATCGCTATCCATCCATCGGCGCCTAATCGCCCAACGGTCAGGTGACCCACCTGATCCCCTGCTGATACACGCAGACGATACCGCCGATCCCAATTCGTCGGTTTGCCCACCTCTAATTCAATGATGTCGGCGACAGAACGAGATTCGCGGCAGATCAACACGACATCACCCTGCCCGCCGACGGGCACGATACGACATCCTGAAAGGGTGCGGCCGCCGCCCAGCCCGTCACCGAGGATTGCCCTCAACAATGATTCCAACCGTTCGACACGCGGGCTAAAGGCCTGCCCACCCAATGCCGACAGCAACCGGCCCAACAGACGCAATTGTACCTCCTCGGATGCCTTGCGATAGGCCGATACAGTCATTTGACAATAACCTGCATCGTCAATTCGCAAGGCCTGATCCCGCAGGTGCCGGGCCGCGTCGTCCAAGGCCTCTTTTGTTCGCCGCAGTGTCTTGGCTGTTTTTGCCAGGCGCTGTGGCGTTAGGCCGATGTCTGCCAGGGACTGGCTCATACGCCGCAGCCGATTGCGGGCGTATTTTGTGTCCTGATTGGTCGGGTCTTCTATCCAGTCTTGCGCGGCGTGTTGCAGCGTTTTTGTTAGTCGCCCCTTTGGCACGTCCAATAGAGGGCGCACCCGCCAGGGACCGGCCTCAAAGCGTGGCGCAACTTGTGTGGCCATGGCAGATAGGCCATCAACACCAGACCCTCGGCCCAAACGCAGCAATAATGTCTCAGCCTGATCTTCCAGATGATGGGCCAACAGCAAGACACTGACTTGGTGGGCGGCACACCAATTTTCCATCAATGTGTAACGCGCATCCCTTGCCCAGGCCTGCAGGTTTGATGACGGCGCAGCATCAATGACCGTGAGTGTCTGATGCGGAATGCCCCGTTCAATAAGCCATTGTTGTACTTGTCTGGCCTCTGTTTTGGCCGCAGGCCGGATGCCATGATCCACAGTAAGCGCCATGAAGGGTCGGTTTTGCGTCTTTGCCCAGGCAAAGGCCAACAGGCACAGGGCCATGCTGTCGGCCCCACCAGACACAGCAACAGCGACGCCCCCGTCCGCTGGCGCTGACACCGACACGGGCTTGCAGACATTCATCATGTCCTGAAACTGGTCTTCTGAAATGGGCGGAAGGTCGGTCAGGGGCTCCCCACCACGTCGCTGGCCCGGGTTATGAGCACCCTGCTTTTGTGCGTCCTTAGGAGCACCCTGCTTTTGTGCGCCCTTAGGAGCACCCTGCTTTTGTGCGCCCATCGATTGCGCCCTCCTTCACGGCGGCGCTCGCATCATTATAGCGCCGGTCCAATTCATCAAAGGCGCTGCAGGCTTCCTGATTTTGCCCCAATTGTTCGAGGCTCAACCCCAGATGCAACAATATCTCGGCCCCTTTTTCGCTGTCCGCATGTTTGTTATAGGCGTCGACCAATACGCGGGCGGCGTCGACATGGTTGTGTTGGGCAGCATAAGAACGCCCCAGCCAATAGGCCGCATTAGCGCGATAGATGTGATTAGGATAAAGGGTGATAAAGGCGCGGAAAGACAGGATTGCTTTGTCCAATTCGTTCCGACGCACCAGAAAAAAGGCCGCGCGAAATTGCTCTTCCGGCGTGCCTGGTTCTAAAAATTGCTCAGGATGAGTCTCTGGCGTGGCTTTGAGCGATGCTGGCGGGGCCACGGCTTCAACCGGTGGATTGGCATGATCAACAGCAGTCAGCAGAATGGGCTGATCGGTGCCATCCAGGATGATCTGGCCCTCACCGGACAGATCAGGCATGGTGGGCACAGGCTGTTGCCCGCGCTCTATCTGTTGCAGGCGAAATTCCATATCTGACAGGGCATTTTCCAGCTGACGGTTCATCTGCGTCAGCCGGTACATGGCCTCTTCATATTGGCCTGTCACGGTGCGAAAGCGCGATTCCATTTCCATCAACCGGACTTCGGTTTCAGACCGAAAGCGATCTTGCGCTTCGTCAGCCTGGACAGGCCATGCACCCAGCACCAACAGAGCAACAACCAGTCCCCAAGATTTAGGGCGGGGTTTAGGGTGGGATTTAGGGTGGATCTTATTAATTCGCACCATGCCAGACCATCCAAAAGCAGCCAAGGAACCGTAGGAAGGAACCGTAGGGCCCAGCTGCCTTATGCTGAATTATTCAATCAAAGTGACCGCACGGCGATTGCGCGACCATGAAGTTTCGTTGGAAGCCGCCATCTCGGGCCGTTCCTTGCCATACGAAATGGTCCGAACACGCGAGCCATCAACACCAAGCACCATCAAATAGCGCCGCACCGATTCGGCCCGACGGGCACCAAGGGCCAGATTATATTCCCGCGTGCCACGTTCATCACAATGGCCTGCGATAATGATGCGTTTGCCGGGATTGTTGCGCAGCCAATTGGCCTGATTGCGCAACACCGTCTGAGAGGCTGACGACAGATCATACTGGTCATATCCGAAATAGACCCGCGAGCCGACCAGCCGGTCCAGCTCGTCTTGCGTGCCAGGCTTGGGCGCGGCGAGGGTGCCCTGGGTGACATCAGAACCACCTGCGCCTGATCCGCTGCTAGCGGTCCCTGAGCCCGCTCCGGGTGCCTGGGTCACAGCACTGCTGTCACTGTCTTGCCCTGAACAAGACGCGACAAAGAGTGTCAGCACCAATACGCCAAAAAGTTTCGGTTTCAGCCCTGCGATCATCATCCGCCTATATCCTCCGATGAGTGGGGCGAGTATTTCTGCCCCGATGAATCAATATTCGGCACGAAGTGTACCTTGTTGTGCCTTCATGTGCAGGCTTTTCCGCCCTGCCGTCTCTAAAAAACTAGGGTCGACGTCCTAGGGTATCAAGGGCGACCATGCCGGATCGGATGCATCACCATCAGTAGGGATTTGTCGTTCGTTCCGACCGGTTAGATCGATTGACCAGATTGAATAGGTACCGCCAGTACCAGCTTGGTTAAAAGGCGTTTGACGAAAGAACATCAGCACGCGGCCATTGGGTGACCAGGTCGGTCCTTCATCAAGGAAGCTTTCTGTCAGCATACGCTCATGACTGCCATCGGGCCGCATGACACCAATCGAATAACGCCGGCCACGACTATGGGTGAAGGCGATCAGGTCACCACGGGGCGACCACACGGGCGTTTTGTATCGCCCCTTGCCAAAGCTGATGCGTTTGACCTCGCTGCCATTAGCCTGCATGACATAGAGCTGTTGGCTGCCCGACCGATCAGATTCAAAGACAATATATTTGCCATCGGGCGAAAAACTGGGCCCTGTGTCGATGTCGGGGTGTTTGGTCAGCTGCCGAACTTTGCGAGTTGGCAGGTCCATGAGAAAAATATCGGAATTGCCGCCACTGATCATGCTCATAACCACCTTTTTACCATCCGGTGAAAAGCGCGGCGCAAAAGTCATGCCATCAAAGTCGCCTAATACTTCCTGGCGACCGGTATCGACATTGTAGAGATAGACGCGCGGCCGATTATCGTAATAGGACAGATAGGTTATCTCTTGCGCGGTTGGCGAAAACCTGGGCGTCAGAGACAAAAACAGGCCATCCGTCAAAAACTGATGATTGGCCCCATCCTGGTCCATGATGGCTAGTCGTTTGACACGATTGGTTGGCGGACCCGATTCCGCCACATAGACAATGCGCGTATCAAAATAGCCACTTTCCCCGGTTAATCGTTCATAGACGGCATCGGCAACCCGATGCGCGATCTGGCGCCAATTGCCCTCGGTTGTCTGGAAGCGCACACCAGCGATTTGTTGTTGGGCAAACACATCCCACAGCCGGAACGTCACATCGATCCGCCCATCGGCCAACAATTCGATGCCACCCACCACAAGAGCCTGCGCGTTGATTGCGCGCCAATCGGCAAATCGTGGTCGCTCATCGGCCGAGGCATCACGTTGGATATAGGCATTGCGGGGCAATGGCCTGAACAGCCCAGACCGCCTTAAATCATCGCTGACAACCTGAGCAAAGTCTTCCCCCAGCGACACCATGTCTTGTTCTCGGTCCGCAAGGAAGCTGCTGCCATGGAACAACGATATGGCGACGGGCAGCGGGTCTACATTGAATTGGGTGATGTCGACTTCGATCAATGCGCGTGACGGTGTCATCGACAGCATCGCAATAAGGGCTGCCAAGGCCATCATTGGCAATATTTTCAGTATTCTTTTCATGACGCTACATCTTACTTGGGTCGAAGTTCAATTTGGTGTCTTTCCATTCATCATAGTCAGCCACGGGCAGGTCCAATGGTGTGCATCTTTGCACCGCACGTCTAGCGGCTTCTGCAGCTGCGCGGAAAAAACTGTCACTTTGCAGTCGCGACTGGTTCAGAATTTCAGGCGGGCGCAGCAGGCTGCCGTCCCGCGCAAGTTGGATCTTTATCTCGACAATCAGCGTCTCTGCATAGCTGGCACCCACCGGGGCAGACCAGCATCTGGATATCTGTGTATGGATCGCCTGCTCCAGGCTGGCCAGGCGGAGCCTTTGCGCCGCTGACGAGATGGTGGGTTCTTTATCGGGCTCGTTGACTGCGAATTTGCGCGGTGGTGGTTTTTGTTCTTCCTCTTGCCGTTTATCCAGCAGCGCCTCGATCCGATTGATGTTGAAGCGGCTGGGCGGCGCCGGTTTATCGCGCGGGGTGATATTCGGCACCGCCTGGGTCGCACGCGCCACTTGCACGGGCGCGGCAGGCGCTGCCTCTGTTGGCTCTGGCGGTAGGGGTGGTGGTAATTCTGGTGCGGCCTCTTCTATTCGACGCGGCGCGGGTTCTGGTTCAGGCTCTGGTTCTAGCTCAGGTTCTGGAAGTGGCGCTTCCTCGGGCTCTGGTTCGGGTGGTGGCATATATGACTGGTCAGCGATTTCATCATATTCGATGATCTCGACCTCCATGAACTCTGGATAGTCGTCTTCGCCAAACACAATAATATCGGCTGCGATCAGGCCGACCACAGCGCCATGGAAAAGTATCGATATCAACAGTGCCTTACGCACAGGGACTACTCTTCTGCGCGCCCTCGCAGGCGCTTCAGGGGCTCGGTGACCAGGGCCACCCGGTTAAATCCAGCGGCATTAATGGTGCCCATCACTTCCATAATGATACCGTAAGCAATGGATTTGTCCCCCCGAACATAAATCCGCGTGTCTTTTGATACTTCAGCAATCGCACGCAATTGCTCGATCAGGCGTCCCAGCTCAATTTTCTGGTCCTGCAAGTAAACCTGACCCGATGCGTCGATGGACACAGATAATGGCTGGCGCTGCTCGCCCAGGGGTGATGCCTTGCTTTGTGGCAGATCGACGGCGACGCCCACGGTCAACAGAGGCGCGGTCACCATAAACACAATCAACAGGACCAACATCACATCCACCATGGGTGTGACGTTAATCTCGCTCATCGGGCGATAGCGGCTTGTCCCGATGCTGCGCCCTCTATTGAGTGGCGTGACCATCAGCGCTGGCCTTCTTCCATCTGGCGCGACAGGATGGTGTTGAACTCTTGGACAAAGCCTTCGAGGCGCATGGCCAACTGGGCCATATCGCCCGAAAATTTATTGTAGGCAACAACAGCCGGGATAGCGGCCAACAGCCCCATGGCGGTTGCGAACAAAGCCTCGGCAATGCCAGGCGCAACCACGGCCAGGCTGGTATCGCTGCTGGCGGCAATGGATTGAAAGCTCCCCATAATGCCCCAGACGGTCCCGAACAGGCCGATAAACGGCGCAGTAGACCCCACCGTCGCCAAAAAGCCCAAATAGCGCTCCAGTTGGTTGATCTCGCGATTGAGCGTGACGCGCATGATCTGATCAATCCGTTCGTGCAGGCGCGCGCCAAACCCACCCCGAATACTGCTGTCCACAGACCGACGCCATTCGGTCATGGCGGCCACGAATAACGCGGCCATAGGATGGTCTGCATTGTCTTTCATACGTTTATAAAGTTCATCGAGCGATTGGCCCGACCAAAATTCATCTTCAAAGCCGTCGGTTTTGGCAACAACCCGACGATACAGCCCAATCTTGTTGAAAATGATGGTCCAGCACCACAAAGACGCCGCCACCAAGATCAGCAGGACAATCTGCACGACGGGGTCAGCCTCGATTAAAAGCGACCAGATCGACATATCACCAAAGGACCCTTCCAACTGGGTGCTGTCTACGAGCGGTGCGATAATATCATCTTCATTCATAGGGATAGGGCCTTATCTGTCTATTCAATAGGTAAGAGCTCGCGCGCCATTTGCACAAAATTACTGGGCAGTCGGGTCGGCATTCCATTGTCGTTTAGGCAGGCTACCTTGACCAGCGACTTAATCAATAGCTGATCACCCCGAAAAACCTCCTGCTCCATGTGGATGGAGGCACCGCGCATGCGCGTCACCGTCGTTTTGACCTCGATCACATCATCCAGATGGGCCGGCATGACATAGTCAATTTCGCACCGAGTGACGGCAAAACTGATGCGGTCTTCGGGTGCAGCATTCATCTGCGCGTGTTGATGAATGCCACACAGGCGCAACATCTCGGTGCGGGCACGCTCGATAAACCGCAGGTAATTGGCGTAATAGACAATGCCTGCAGTGTCCGTGTCTTCGTAATAGACCCGCATTGTCATGTGATGGGCGCCATCGTGGAAAGTGCCACTGGTCGGCGACCCCGTCACTTGCCCCCACTCCCCACGTCGCCATCATTCAGGCTCAGTTGCCGCTGATCATTGCCGCGTGGTACCACCAGCCCCAGATGCTTGAACGCCGCATCTGTCAGCACCCGACCCCGCGGCGTGCGCTGGATAAAGGCTTGCTGCAGCAGGTATGGCTCGATGATGTCCTCTATCGCGTCGCGTGGCTCTGACAAGGACGCTGCAATGGTTTCGATGCCCACCGGCCCGCCACCAAAGCCTTCGCCAATGCATGAAAGATACCGCCGGTCCATCGCATCAAGCCCCAACACGTCAACATCCATCCGCCTCAGTGCTTGGTCTGCAATCTTGGCGTCAATCAGCTTTACACCGGCGACATCGGCAAAGTCCCGCACACGCCGCAACAGCCGCCCGGCAATTCGTGGGGTGCCACGAGACCGTCGGGCAATCTCTATGGCACCAGATTCATCCATCGCGACGTTAAGCACCCGCGTGCCGCGCCGCACGATGGTGGTCAAATCGTCCACGTCATAGAAATCCAACCGCACGGGGATGCCAAACCGGTCCCTCAGAGGCGTGGTTAGCAATCCAGACCGGGTGGTTGCACCCACCAGGGTGAATTTGGGCAGATCAATCCGCACAGACCGCGCTGCAGGTCCTTCGCCAATGATCAAATCAAGTTGGAAATCTTCCATCGCCGGATAAAGAATTTCTTCGACCGCCGGGTTAAGCCGGTGGATTTCGTCAAGAAACAACAGGTCATTTTCCTGCAGATTGGTCAGGATTGCCGCCAGATCCCCCGCCTTGGAAATCACGGGGCCAGCCGTCGCCAAAATATTGACGCCTAATTCTCGGGCGATGATCTGCGCCAGGGTCGTTTTGCCAAGGCCCGGCGGACCGGCCAGCAACACATGATCCAGCGCCTCGCCGCGTGACTTGGCGGCCTGAATGTACACCTCAAGATTATCGATGGTGGCCTTTTGGCCAATAAATTCCGAAAAGCGTGCCGGGCGCAGATTGGCGTCCACCCCATCGCCAACAGCCTCTGTTCCAGCCACCAACCGATCCTGATCATGGGGCGACTGACTGCTCATGCGCTAAGCTCTTTAAGACCGGCCGTGACCAACGTCTGCAGATCGGCATCACCGCCCTGTGCCTGGTTGGCCCGGGCAACAGCGCCCATGACATCGGCCCGGCGATACCCCAAATTCACCAATGCCGAGACGGCGTCGCTCAGGGCGCCGGCATCCGCCCCACCACTCCGCCCACTATTACCTAGGGCAGCAATTTCGATCTCTGATCCAAACGCGGGCACTTTGTCTTTCAGCTCTGTCAGAATGCGGGTGGCCAGTTTGGGGCCAACGCCACTGGGGCGCGCCATCATGGCCTTGTCCTGCGCCAGGATGGTCTGCGTCAGATCGCCGGGGTCGAGGGTCGACAAAATCGCCAGCGCCACCTTGGCCCCGACACCCTGCACGCCCAACAGCCGGTCGAACCATTCCTTTTCGGCGGCAGAAATAAACCCGAACAGATGGATATGATCTTCACGCACATGGGTGATAATCGACATTTTGACAGCCTCGCCGGTCTGGGGCATGGCCTGCAGGGTCTTGGCAGAACAAAACGCCTGATAGCCAACACCGCCCACGTCGATGATCACCCAACCATCGCCGACCGCGTCCAAGATACCCTTCAACTGTGCAATCATGAGCGCACCCTGCCCGCCGCTATACGCGCAGCAGATTGCGCGTGATGAGCATGGCAAATCGCCACAGCCAGGGCATCGGCGGCATCGGGGCTGTCGATCTCGACCCCGGGCAACAGCATTGATACCATGGCAAATATCTGGTCTTTGCCCGCGTGCCCCACGCCAACCACGGCCTTTTTGACAGCGTTTGGGGCGTATTCAGCGACCTCGATGCCTTTCAGCGCTGGCGCCAGCATAACCACCCCCCTCGCCTGTCCCAATTTCAGGGTCGACGACGGGTTCTTGTTCACAAAAACCTCTTCAACAGCCGCCGCTGTGGGCAGCCAGGCATTCAACACGACTTCAAGTTCTTCATGCAAAGTGACCAGCCGCTCGGCCGTAGACTTGCGGCTATTGGTCTTGATCGTTCCGTTGGCCAGGTGCCTCAAATGGCTTCCCTCAGTCTCGATAATCCCCCACCCGGTCTGTCGCAGGCCGGGATCTAACCCCAATAGTCGTATGGCTGCCATGCCTTACGAACTTAACCTTTCCATGACCTCGTCGCTCACCTCAAAATTGGCGAACACGTGCTGTACGTCATCATCATCTTCCAGCACGTCCAGCAAATTCAGCAATGTGCGGGCCTGATCTTCGTCGACTTCGACTGTGTTTTGCGGTTTCCAGATTAGCCTCGCCACATCTGGTTCGCCCAGTGATTTTTCCAATGCGGAACGGATAGAGCCAAATTCTTCCAGCGGGCAGAACACTTCATGGCCCTCGTCCGTGGACTCGATGTCTTCGGCACCGGCCTCCAGGGCGGCCTCAAAGACTTCGTCAGCGGTGCCAACGTCGGCCGGATATTTCATCATGCCGACATGGTCAAATTGGTAGGACACGCTGCCAGTTTCGCCCATATTGCCACCGTTTTTGGAAAATGCCACGCGTACTTCAGAAGCTGTGCGATTGCGATTATCTGTCAGGCCCTCAACAATGATGGACACGCCGCCAGGACCATAGCCCTCATATTGCACTTCTTCGTAATTATCGCCCTCGCCACTGCTGGCGCGTTTGATGGCACGGGTAATATTGTCCTTGGGCATAGACTGGCTTTTTGCCGCTTGCACTGCGCCGCGCAATCGATGGTTTGAATCCAGATCTTCGCCACCCATTTTTGCCGCAACCGTAATTTCGCGCGATAATTTGGAAAATAATTTGGACCGCTTGGCATCCTGCGCGCCCTTGCGGTACATGATGTTTTTAAATTTTGAATGACCCGCCATTATTCTTTAATCCTGCTTCTTCAAGTCTGATGCCGATACGATACCCCACGGGAGCTATCAGCCTGCATCTTTTATACCAAATCTGCGTATGGCACACGCCACAATCGCAAGCAATTGCGGCTTAACCATGTCCGGTCTGGATTAACCGCCCCGATACGCGCACGGGCTCTACTTTTATGGCCAACCCCGTTGTGTCGTCGGTTTCTGCCAATACGCCACACATCGTGCCGGGCCCTTTGGCAGGGGCGAACCGCCCCTTTATTTTTGTCGTGAAACGACGGATTGGCTCTTCAATATCCATCCCGATCACCGAATTATAGTCACCGCACATGCCGGCATCCGTCTGATAGGCCGTGCCACCGGGTAAAATTTGGGCGTCGGCTGTGGGGACGTGGCTATGACTGCCGACCACCAGTGAGGCTCGACCATCGCTAAAATGCCCCATGGCCATTTTTTCCGATGTGGCCTCAGCATGGATGTCGACAAAAACAGCCTTGCAATCCTGCCCCAGTCTGAATTTGTTCAGCGCCATATTGACGGCATGGAACGGGTCATCCAGCGGGTCCATGAACACACGACCCAGCGCGTTGACGACGCCAACGCGATCACCTTTGGCAGTTTCATAAATACCGATGCCAGACCCAGGCGTGCCTTCAGGGTAATTGACGGGCCGCAAAACGCGCTTGTCTTCGCGGATAAACTCGATAATTTCTCGCTGGTCCCAAGTGTGGTTGCCACCGGTCAGCACATCGACCCCGGCATCGAACAATTCTATGGCTGTTTTGCGGGTCAGGCCAAATCCACCAGCAGCGTTTTCGCCATTGGCCACCACAAAGTCGATGTCCAGGCGATCACGGATGCCTGCGAGGTGTTCACCAATGACCTTGCGTCCAGATGACCCCAGCACATCGCCCAAAAACAACAGCTTCACGTATTACCTCTTTCAAACTTGATGACCCGTTGTTCGGTAACCAACGCGTCTAATTTCTGGTCATGCGAGTCGACGGGTACGCTGTCGACCTCTTGGCCATCATAGGCCAGGCCAATGGCCACCACATCACCCCATTCCCGCCATGATGCAAGGGTCCGGTCGTAATAACCACCCCCCTGCCCCAGACGGCAACCGGCGCGGTCATAGGCCAGAAGCGGCACCAACGCAATGTCGGGGATGACATTGCCCGCGTCATAGTCTGTTTCCACCGGCACCAGAATGCCATGCGCCCCTTTGAACAGATCCATCCCCGGTTCCCACCGGCTAAAGTGCAGGGGCTGGTCTTCTGTATCGACAATTGGCAACAGCAGCTGCCAACCACGACCGGCCAGCTCGTTCATCAATTCGATACAACTGACTTCGGACCCTGATGGCCAGTATCCGGCGATGGTCTTTGGCGTGACGTCATCAGCAAAACCGGCCAAAAAATTGTCGCGAATTTCGGCGCCGCATTCCCCCAAATCAAATTGCAGGTCAAACCGAGTGCGCCGCGCATGGATACGCAGGCCATCTTTGTCTTTGGGATTGGATTTGCCGGGCGGGGGCATGTGGCTTTGTCCTAAGCAACTAGGTAGAGGAGTCCTGATAAGTCAGGTGGTGGGACCGCTATCGCCGGGTGCAGTCGTTATTCCTCTGTGGCCTGCTCTCAGCAGGTGGGCACCATATGATAAAACCACGGTTCCATCAGGGACAGTTCCCTTTGAGGTAGATGTTGGCCCCAGGAAATAGATGTGCGTCGCACGAAGCAGAGCCCACCAAGGTCCCTTTTAGGCAGATTCGATCTGATCGGCAATATTTTCAATTTGTGCGGCAGCTGCCAACACGGCCTCGGCGCTGGCACGGGCATCTGCAACCACCCGATCCGCCGCCGATGTTTCTGACCGACTTTCGTCCAGCAGCAAAAGGGCAGCCATCAACAAAAGCTTGGCATCGCCGATTTGCCCCATGGATTCAGACACTTCGCCAACCTTGGCAGATATCACAGTGCCCAGTTCTTCCAGATGTTTTTCTTCGCCTTCATTACAGGCCAAAGAATAGGGGTTGCCGTTAATATTGAGGGTTACCTGTGGCACGGTCGGTTCCTGTCTATATTTTGACTAGCTAGCCTTCAGCAGGTCTTGCAGCTGATCGATGGCATTGTCCAATTGCAAGGTCACGACGTTCTGTTGCGATTCTAGATCTGTGACCGAGGCCTGGCTGGTTTCAATTGATGCGTTGAGTTCTGCATTATCTTTGATCAGAACAGCGCATTGCGCGCGCAGCTCTTTGACTTCATTCTCCAGAGCCGAAATCGTGTCTTGGGCATCATCTTTTGCGACGACCTTTTGCAATCGATCCAGCGCGTTCGTCAAACTGTCGGTTGCGGATTGCAAATTGGTGTCTTCTGTCACAGCGATTCTCCCCTTCTGGTGACAGGCATCTTAGGGGGAACTTTCGTTCTCTGCACCTGCCTTTTTTCAGCACCCCTTATATGGGTCCTGACCCTAGTTGATACGCGGTCGAACTTGTCTGCGTCAAACATTCTGACAGGCTTGGGCGAAAACAAGTTGCAACACAGGGGATCATAGGCTCGTTGGCTGTTGACCTGACCAATTCTACGGGTATTGTGGCGCCACTTTGGCGCTGAACCGACTCTCCTGACAACAGATCGCGACCTATGACCAAGCAAGACATTGATATGAACGCTTTTCCGGCCACTCAAAAAGACATGGCGAATGCCATCCGCGCACTCACCATGGATGCGGTACAAGCCGCCAATTCCGGGCATCCTGGGATGCCCATGGGGATGGCCGATGTGGCGACTGTCCTCTTTGGCCAATTCCTGAAATATAGCCCGCGAGACCCTAATTGGCCCGACCGCGACCGATTCGTTTTGTCCGCAGGTCATGGCTCGATGTTGATGTATTCGCTGTTACACCTAACCGGGTATGACGGCATTTCCATCGAGGACATCAAAAATTTCCGCCAGCTCGGCAGCCCTTGCGCCGGCCATCCAGAATATGGCGAAGCCCCTGGCATCGAAACCACAACAGGCCCATTGGGCCAGGGTATGGCCAACGCTGTCGGCATGGCCATGGCTGAAAAGCTGCAGGCCGCCCGTTATGGCAGCGATATTGTTGACCACTACACCTATACAATCGCCGGTGATGGTTGCCTGATGGAAGGCATCAGCCATGAGGCCATTTCCATGGCCGGGCACTTCAAACTTTCCAAGCTGATTGTTCTGTTCGACGACAATGGCATTTCTATTGATGGCCCCACGGACCTGACAGTCAGTGATGACCAATGCGCGCGATTTGCTGCTTGCGGTTGGCATGTCCAGGCCATTGATGGCCACGACCCTGCCGCTATTGCAGACGCCATTCGTGCCGCAAAGGCATCCGACAAGCCCTCGATGATTGCCTGTAAAACAACCATCGGTTTTGGGTCCCCCAACAAACAAGGCACGGCGGCCACCCATGGCGCTGCCTTGGGCGATGACGAAGTTGCTGCCACACGCGAAGTCCTTGGCTGGCCCCACGCGCCGTTCGAGATACCGACTGACGTATCTGATGCATGGCTGCAGGCTGGCAATCGCAGCGGTGCCGACTACCAAAACTGGCAAGGCCGCCTGGCCAACATGGATACCGATGCGCGGGCCGCTTTTGAGGCTGCCAATGCGGGTGACCTGCCCGCATCGCTGGATGAAGCCATCAACGCCTATAAGCGTGAATTGATTGCCGACCCCCAAAATGTCGCGACCCGCAAAGCCTCGCAGATGGCGCTGGAAGTCATCAATGGTGAAGTGCCCCACACGCTTGGTGGTTCCGCCGATCTAACGGGGTCCAACAACACCAATTCTTCCAAGATGGTGCCGATCACCCCTGATGATTTCTCGGGTGACTTTGTCCATTACGGTGTGCGTGAACACGGCATGGCCGCCGCCATGAACGGCATTGCCCTGCATGGTGGATTTATCCCCTATAGCGGCACCTTCCTGGTGTTCACAGATTATTGCCGCCCGGCCATTCGCCTGTCGGCGTTGATGGGCCAGCGGGTGATCTATGTCATGACCCATGATTCCATTGGTCTGGGCGAAGATGGCCCAACCCATCAGCCAGTCGAGCATGTCGCCAGCCTGCGCGCCATCCCTGGACTAAATGTCTATCGTCCCGCCGATGTAGTCGAAACCATGGAATGTTGGCAGCTGGCGCTACAATCCGCCGACGCACCTTCAATCATTGCCCTGACACGTCAGGGGCTGGCACAGGTCCGGCTGGAAAACACAGATGAAAATTTGTGTCGCCGCGGTGCCTATGAATTACGTGCCGCTGACGGTGACGAGCAGGTCAGCCTGTTTGCCACCGGGTCAGAAGTGGCCATTGCCATGGATGCCCGCGACGCTTTACAGGCCGAGGGCATTGCCACACGCATTGTGTCCATCCCCAGCTTTGAGCTGTTTGCCCAGCAGTCTGACGACTATCGCCAGGAAATTCTTGGGGGCGATACGGTCCGCATCGGCATCGAAGCCGGCATCAAAATGGGTTGGGAAGGCATCATCGGCGACAAGGGCGGCTTTGTCGGCATGAACAGCTTTGGTGCATCAGCCCCCATCGACGACTTGTATAACCACTTTGGCATCACTGCAGAGCGCGTGATCATCGAGGCAAAAGCCCGCCTGTAGGCGGCACAACTGAAAAACGGAGCATAAAATGACCATTCGGGTAGGAATTAACGGATTTGGCCGCATTGGCCGCCTTGTCATGCGCGCGATCCTCGAATCTGATCGCGACGACGTACAGGTTGTTGGCATCAACGATCTTGGACCTGCTGATATGAACGCCTATTTGCTGCGCAAAGATTCGGTCCACGGCAATCTTTCCCAACCTGTCACCGTCAATGGCGACATCATGAATGCTGGCAAGGGTGACATCAAGGTCACTGCTGAGCGCGATCCATCCAACCTGCCATGGGGCGAATTGGATGTTGATATCGCCTTTGAATGCACGGGCATCTTTACCGCTCGTGACAAAGCGGCAGCCCATCTGGCAGCGGGTGCCAGCAAAGTTCTGATTTCTGCACCATCTGGCGATGCCGACAATATGGTCGTTTATGGTGTGAACCACGACAGCCTGACGGCCGATCACAAGATCGTCTCCAACGCATCGTGCACCACCAATTGCCTGGCACCTCTCGCCATGGTTCTGAACAATGGCGTCGGCATCGAAGCTGGTTTCATGACCACGATCCACGCCTATACCGGCGACCAAAACATCGTCGACAGCCTGCATTCCGACCCGCTGCGCGCCCGCGCTGCTGGTCTGTCCATGATCCCAACATCCACCGGTGCCGCGCGCGCTGTTGGCAAGGTTCTGCCAGAGCTGGACGGCAAGCTGGATGGCACATCCATTCGCGTCCCAATACCAAATGTTTCGGTGGTAGATCTGACTTTCACATCGTCACGCGACACAAATGTGGAAGAAGTGAACGCTTTGATTTCTGCGGCGGCAAACGGCGGCGATGCCCTGGCATCCATTCTCGACATTGTTGAAGAGCCCAGTGTTTCCATCGACTTCAACCATTGCCCTGCAAGCTCGAGCGTTGATCTGGCCCAGACACAGGTTACCGGCAAGCGCCTGGTCCGTGTCCTGAGTTGGTATGACAACGAATGGGGTTTCTCTAACCGCATGTCCGACACAGCGCGCGTTATGGCGTCTTTGGGTTAAGTCGAAGCGTCCGGCAGGATCGACCCGAATGACCCAACGTAGTTTCAAAGGCCTTTCGGATATCGACATCGCTGGCAAGACGATTCTCGTTCGTGCTGACCTGAACGTCCCCATGCTGAATGGGCAGGTGTCTGACGACACGCGCATTCGGTCGGTTGTTCCCACCATTAAGACAATCCTGGATCAGGGCGGCAAGGTTGCCGTCTTGTCCCACTTTGGGCGCCCCAAAGGCAAAATTGTGCCCGCGGCATCCCTGGCCCCTATCGTGGCCCCCTTGGCCAAAGCCCTTGGCGTCGACGTTGGTTTCGCCAGCGACTGCATTGGCGACATCGCCAAGCAGGCC